>JBKQML010000034.1:0-36580 GCA_052326545.1 Dehalococcoidales bacterium | reverse complement strand
ATGTCCTAGTTATAATACAATTTGTCTGTAATTAAATCAGACTTGTCCAAAATAAGTTTTCTAAATGCCTATTTTTTTGCATCAATTAATTATCAAAAACTGAATTCGAGGCCCATAATTACTAGATTTTGAACGTAAATAAGGTAGTTCTGATATCTTGGACAGCATTTTTGACTCCTCTCCTTGTTCAATACTTTTAAAGAGGGGGTAGAATTTAGATTTATTAGATTTAATTCCGATTTAGTCTCATCAAACCATCTAAAATGACGTTCTTAAAATATATTGGACACCAATATTATTAAATGGAAAATTAGCCAAAGAACCATGCGAAAGTGTAACGACGAAAATATCCAATTGCCTCATCTTGATAAGTACATTTGGGACTGTCTGCAGTGTCATAACGCATCCGTGCGTTTTGATACAATAAAGAAACTGTTTGTGCGTTGGGCTTGCTGCGCTGTATTAACAGAGGAAGAAGGGAAAACCCGATTGGAATGGTGTATGGAGGCATACGGCGAGACGTTGTCCTCATGCTTCGGAAGATTGGCCAGGATATAAGTTAATTTTTATTGATGTATACCTATAACGTATACACACTAATGTGCTGGAAGAAAAATATTAAGAAAATTTAGGATCTTGAATATATGATATTTGGTTTATTAATATAAACTGAGCATTGCCAAGAGGGGATATCATTGATCTAACCTAAATTGTGTAACTTAGCTGAAATGCTTTTAGAGAACTTCCCATCCATTTTGTGAAATTTCGTGTTTCTTGTGGAGTTAGCGTCTGCTTGAACTCCACGTCTAAGGATATTGGGATTTTTTTATGCATTTCGTCGATTTTTTGGATCACTAAAATGATGATAAGTGTAATAAACTCGACAAGAGAAGACCCGCCGATTATATCAGATTTAGCAAAACTCGAAACCGGCGATAATATAAAAATAATGAGACCGATGATGGCATCGGCATCTTAGAAGGTTTTAAACTAACTTAGAACTTTACCTTTCGACAGTTTTACGCAGAAAATGTGTTATTTTACGATATTTCGAAAATAGCTTTACACTTTGACGTTTCGTTACCCGACAAAAAGATGGGTGTGAAAAAACAAATTATCATTCGACCCTGACAGATTGTCTTTTACTTAGTGATATTGGCAAATACAGCCTTCTAGTCTAAAATAGAAACAACAACTGGTTGTACCAAAATAAACGGGTAAAGGAGTTTGAAATGCGTAAAAACAAGGCGAAGTTGCTCTGGCAGGAAGGGAAAGCCCCTACGGTTGCATGGCTCGATACTGCAGATACCTATGTTGCTGAGATCATCGCGAATATAGGTTTCGATGTACTGGTATTGGACATGCAACACGGGATGGCCATTGGCCCTGACAGAGCAGCCCTCTGGCTTCAGGCCGTCAGTACTACGGACACGATGCCGATGGTTCGTGTTCCCTGGAATGAACCTTTCTTTATCCAATGGGTATTGGATGCCGGTGCATACGGAGTAATTGTGCCGTTAATCAATAACCGTGAGGAGGCAGCCAAAGCAGGTGGAGCCTGCCGTTATCCCCCAATTGGGTACCGGAGCGCTGGAGCAAACCGGGCTCGCCTATATGGTGGAGTTGACTATTTTAAGCAGGCCAATAAAGAGATCATTTGTTTGGTTATGATTGAAGACATCAAAACGGTAGCTCACATAGAAACACTGGTAGATGTCCCTGGAATAGATGGGTTTTATATAGGACCTTCAGATTTAGCAGTTTCTATGGGATTAGGCCCGCCAGAATATCGTGAGAGTACAAAACATGCCGAGGCTTGCCAGCATGTATTAGAAACCGCGAAAAATCATGGATTAATAGCTGGCATACACTGTGCATCGCCACAAGAGGTGGTACAACGAACATCTCAAGGCTTTATGTTTTGTCCGGCTATAAGTGGAGTAGGTTCCTTAGCGGTTGCAGCCAGTGCCGCCTTACAGGAGGTGCGAGGCCGGAAAATTTAAGCAGTTAGTTTGATGAATATTAAAACGGAGAAGAAAAAATGCCAGTAAAGTATACGGCTGTTGATCCGCAGAAATTAATCAAATTCTCAACGATGGTTCTTGAAAAAGTGGGGCTTCCGACAGAAGATGCCGCAGTTACTGCCAATCTACTGGTTAATACTGATCTACGCGGCATTGCCTCACACGGAGTAGCGCATTTGGGGCCATTATACGTTAAAGGAATTAAGGAGGGAGTGATCAGGGCAAAGCCTAATATCAAGATCTCAAGCGGAGCTCCTGCAACCGCTGTTATGGATGGCGACGGTGGATTGGGATTTGTTGTCGGGAACAGAGCGATGAAAGAAGCGATGGCCAGGGCAAAAATTATGGGCATGGGTGCTGTCGCCGTTCGTAATACAACTCATTTTGGCGCTTGTTCTGCTTACTCTCTTTTAGCTGTAAGAAACGATATGATCGGTTTTTCTTGTACAACAGGAGGTCGCTATGCTGCTGCCCCCGGGGCTTCAGGACGTGTAATCGGGATGAACGCAATGAGTTTTGCCGCACCGTCAAATAAATCTTTTCCTTTCTGCCTGGATATGTCGACGACCATGGCCGCGCATGGCAAAGTCGAAGTTGCGCTGAGAACAGGCCAGATGCTTCCCAAGGGTTGGATGATAGATCCGGAAGAGAATCCTATCACGGACCCAAAAGAAGATGTTACTAAAAATGGTGCCATGGTTTTATTGGGAGGTACTCCGGAATTGGGAATCTATAAAGGTTTCGGCTTAAATATTATGGTGGACATTCTGAGCAGCATCCTGGCGGCTTCCGTATGCCTTCCTGAAATTCGCAGCCAACCAACAAGGAAATCGGAATGCACTCATTTCTTCTGCGCTATCAACATATCGGGTTTTCAGCCGCCGGAAGAATTCAAAAAAGGCATGGATCAAATGGTTAGCGTCTATCACAATCTGCCAAAGGCGAAAGGTGTTTCAAACATCACTATTCCGGGAGAGCTTGAGTGGGCGCTGGAACAGGACCGCCGTAAAAATGGCATCCCGCTTGACGAAGAAGTTATACAATCTCTAAAAGACTTATCAAAAGAATTCAAGGTAAACTATGATCTAAATTAACTATGAGGATGATAAAATAAGCCGACTTTACCATTTGGGCGAACCGGCTATATCAGCTCCCGGGCAATCTTTAGAGCAGCGGCTTTGTCCCGAGTTGCTCAGGCTAAAGCTCTTATTGCAATCGGTATCGATAGTATCAAACCATTACTTACGGCTTTGGCTGGTGAGCCGAAAGAATTATTTTTTACGTGAAGGCGCCCATCAAGTCATCAAATACATAATTCGCCAGAATTCAAAGGAGCGCGAACTAAACGAGAGGGATTGGTCAAGGATAAATTTGAAAGCTGAAGAAAGAATTAAATATCGATTAATAAGGAGGGGACATTGAAAAAGTTTATCCTTTCTGATTTACATATCGGACACAAAGATGCGCAATATAATATCATGGATTAGGCGATAACCTATATCCGACAAGAAGCTAAGAAGGACGATGAAATATGGGGCTTAGGAGATTGGTTTCATATGTATGAAAATGGCTTTGAGCATTGTCTCCAAAACCCCATGACACAGAAATTTCGTGATCTTGCCGGGGAGGTTCCAACCAAGCTTTTGCCTGGAAATCATGACCGTGAACTGGAGAGGTACCGTGATAATCCAGATCTTGCTAATCCGATTAGCCCAATCAAGTTAATCAAACCCTTTATGAATGGCGGCATCTGGTACTGTCACGGACATGAATATGACCCATCGGTTCAATATGTTCCCCATCAAATGATGTGGTTATGGAATCATTTGCCACAGCGGAAAATAACTCCGGGTAATCTTAAAGTTAATTTCATCACGGAACGGTATATTATGCTTGTATACCTGGTACAAGCAAGGGCTCTAATTAATCTTCAGCAAAAAGTGAAACAGGAACACCAGGAATGTAAAGGGATTGTTTTCGGCCACACTCATTTGCCCCTTCATCAACGGTCTCCGGAATTATTGTTTTTACTTAATGACGGTGATATGAGGCATAGTTCAACTTTTACCGTGGAAGATGATGTTGAATTCCGTCAAATGACATGGAATCCGGAGCAACACCGGTGGCGAGTGATAACAGTCCCCAGGCCTTGATGTGAGTTATCATTAAAATCAAGTTCACCTTGAAGATAAACCTGCCTATTTCCAAACCGGCACCGATGGTCTAATATAAATAAAAATAAGATGTATTTACGTTCATTGTAATGGTTAGAATGTGCAATAATTCCCGAGATAAGGAGTAAGAAAATGGCTGATGTCGATAATAAAGAACTCATCACAGTGCTTAAGCGCATAGAAAAACAATTAGAGGATATAAAATATGATTTGGCTGACATCAAAAGGGAAATGCCCAAAATACCTTATTACGGAGACTTATTACAGGACATAGTAAAATCTGTTGAAAATATACATAAATAATGATAATTCAGGAAAATCACTCAATTCCTATTTTCGTTTCACAGTAAACTCTTACTCTTTTGGTAGACTCATCTTCATAAAACAGGTAAAATATCAACCCAGTCCCAGTGATACACGGTACCGGGGTGTTTCGATTTTACATACTCGTAGGCACTGTGGTATGTAATTCCGTACTTGCGGGCGTAATAGACCATTGCCAGGAAGGGGGTTCGGTCTATTCCCCATACACAGTGAATCAGAGTTCTTGCACCATTTTCCGAAAGAACATGAAGGAGATTCGCGGATGTCATTACGTTTTCCACAACCGGCTGAATAGGAGTGTGTGTAAAGCATAATCTGGCATCAATAATAAGATCGACATCTTTCTTAAGCAAGGTGACGACTTCTTCAGCATCAAGCAAGGAGCCAACTGCAATATTACTATCTATCCAGTCCACTTTAGACCCTCCTTGTTGACTTCATTGCGGACTCTCCTCTTACCTCGTGGTAGAGTCCAATATGTTTCCGAACTTTTGCACGATAATGAATTTATGTACTTTGATCACTATATTTATTCGATATTAAATTCACCACCGACCGAATAAATATTATTCTTTTAACAATTACAGCAAAATTTCTTCGACCGTTCCAGCTACATATTGCGCAATTGCCAGAGCAGCAGTAAGCCCCGGTGATTCTATCCCGATGAGATTAACTAACCCGGGCAGTCCCTTATCGGTCTCGTCCCTGATGACAAAATCACCGAACCCTTCTCCCTTTGCCTGTAATTTCGGCCTGACACCGGCGAAATCCGGCGTGAGGTCATCAATTTCAATCGATGGCAGATATCGGTGGGCAGCGATGAAGAAGTCAACTCTGTCTTGCTCATCAACCGTGTACTCAATATTATCCACATATTTAGTATTTGGCCCCAACCGCATATTGCCGTCAAGTGAAAGCGTCACATGTGTGCCTAAGCCCGCCTGTTCCGGGACGGGGTACACCAGCCGATTCACCAACCGCCTGATTTTCGGGTTCAGGCTGAAGTACGCGCCTTTGCAATAGTGCAGTTTGTACCCGGCTTTTTCGATGTCTATCCCTGCAAGTTGGGCGATTCTATCGCTGATCAGGCCCGCCGCATTTATTATTACACGACCGGTAACTGAATACGTTCTCTCATCATCCTGAATATGAACTTCATATCCACCGGCGATTCTATTGATATTAATCACCTCAGCGCCAAAGACAAAGGCAACACCGTTCTCTTTCGCGCAACCGTAAAAGGTTTTCATTAGGTCGTGAGAATCAACCACCCCCGTAGAAGGGGAGAGAAGCCCGGCGACTGCTGCTACATTTGGTTCTAAAAACTTGATTTCATCACTGGTAAGCATTTGCAGGTCGCTGATGCCGTTCTTGAGGCCCTGGCGATACAGTTTCTCTACTTCCTGAGACTCAGCATCATCCGCCGCCACAATCAGTTTTCCCAGCCGTTTATGATTGATACTGTATTTCTCACAAAATTCGTAAAGCAAGTGATTGCCATTTACACAAAATTTTGCCTTGAGCGAATTCTCAGGATAATACATTCCCGCGTGGATAACTTCACTATTCCGACTGCTCGTCTCCAGACCGAAAGTACGGTTTTTCTCGAAAACAAAGACATTTTTGTTAGTGCGAGACATTTCGGCGGCAATTGCCAGTCCCACTACACCTGCGCCAATGATGATGATATCAATTTCAATAGACATAAATAACCTTAAACAAAAGATGATTCCCCCAATAGAGTGAGACCCTTTCTTACTTCATTACCACGTTTGTAATAGTCTAAGCTTTTAGTTGGTATCTGAGAGATAATTAGGAAAATTTTTGGAATCAATCCGGTGAAATAAATATCCCTTTGAAGTTTTCCATTCCTTACGACCTTCGGTTTCACTAATTATGCCGGCACCGTTAGGATTGAATTATATGCCTAAAGCTGAATAGCAGTACCTAATTCTCCGTTATCTTACTTAGCTGGACCTACCCATTCCTGTAAACTTTCAGTGAAGAAAGCCTTTATCCGCAATAGTATTATTTCTCTTTAATTCCTGCTAACTTCTTGGCCAGCTTCTTCTTTGCTTCTAAATCAGCATTGCGTAAGATGGTCATTCGATGGGTTTCCGGCGAACCGGCGCCATGGATATTGGATACGATGTCCCGGCTTTCGAACGCGAGCTTCTCAATCAGGCGGAAGAGCCTGATGCGGTCTTCCGTAGGAACGCCATCCACGCCCTTAAGATATTTGAGCAGCAGCGGACCAATTTCAGGGTTGGCGAAGTCCTTATCGGAAGGCAAGTCGGTAGTCATTCCGCCGGCAATCTCTACCATCATGCGGATGACTTCGGCCAGTTCTTTGCCTTCGAAGAGTTTGGAAGTGTTGGAAAGAATGGGGTCAACATTGTAAATACCGGATGGGGTGACCGTGGATTCCACCGAAGCCGCCACCGAACAACCATAGATTGCCTGAATAATCTTCATCATCTCGGCAATTTTGTTGTTGATGTGAGAAACATTAGGCAGACCATTATAATCAGCAGCGGCAGCGGCTGCACCGATTAGCACATCACCCACGCCGCATTTACAACCGCCGTGCGAATGACGATGATAGTTACCGAAATTGCGCACCATTTCGCCGGCATATTCATATTCACCACAGAGGAAAACGTTTTCCCAGGGAATAAAAACATCCTTAAAAATAATCATCGGAGCGAATTTGCCGAATTCTACATTACCCAGGTCGCAATCATCTAATGCTCTGGCTTCAAGGGTGCCTCTACCATAAACGTGAACTAAACCTTCGGCATCGGTGGGTACCGCAAAGCAAACGGCATAATCTTTATCTTCTTTGCGCATTTCACGGGTGGGGACGATTAGACCCCAGTTAGCGCATAGCGAACCGGTCTGGTGTATCTTGGCACCACGTACGACAATACCATCATTATTTCTATCGACGACGTGTAAATACATGTCCGCGTCTTTTTGCTGGGAAGGACGTAGAGAGCGGTCGCCTTTAACATCGGTCACGCCGCTAAAGAGAGCAAAGTCATTTTTCTGAATCATTTTAACAAAATTTTCAAATTTACCCCAGTATTTGGTGCCGTATTTCTTATCGCAATTATAGACTTCGATACCAACGGCGTTGATGGCATCCATACCGGTACAGCGCATAAAACAGCCACCGACATTCTGCGCCATAAACTTAAGCATTTTAATTTTTGCGAGTAAGTCTTCCGGACTTTTATAAAATTTAGCGAAACGGCTGACCTTGTCTTTGCTGAGATCAGAATCGGTCACGAGAAGTTTAGAGCCTTCGGGGTCGTTTTCCATCTCAAAGGTTTTGGCGACGGCAGCGACCATGTGTTTAATCAGCGGATGTTCATGGACGTTGTCCACTTTTTCGCCTAAAATATAAGCGGTCGGGTGGAGTTTACTCAATGATTTATAGTACTCTTCAACAGTTCTAATTGCCATCTCTTAATTACCTCTAAATTACTCTTATAACAAATATGCAATCATTTTAGCACTTATAGAGACTGCGTGTAAATTTTAGCCACCGGAATTTGACATTTTTATGCCTGATGCGATAAGCTTGAGCCTATGAGATTATACGAATTTGAAGGATGTAAATTATTCCAGAGCGAGGGTATCCCTGTCCCTCGGTATGCGATGGCTGCCAATCCACAGGAAGCCCGGGAAAAGGCTCAAGGAATCGGTCTTCCGGTAGTAATCAAAGCCCAAGTGCTCACCGGTGGTCGCTGGTTGGCAGGAGGTGTCCAAAATGCGTCCACTTTGGCTGAGGTAGAAAAATTTACCCGTCGTATTATGGAAAACCAGTTGCTGGGTTTCACTGTACAGCAGGTAATGGTCAGTCAAAAAGTGGAGATTGCTAAAGAATTCTACGTGGGTGTGACGGTAGATGATTACCATGGTACTCCGGTAGCGGTACTCAGTGTGGAGGGTGGAGTTGCGGTTAACCGTCTGGCTAAGGAACGGCCGGAATCCGTAGTATCTAAAATGGTTTCCATGACCACCGGTCTCGGCAACGAAGAAGCTAAGCAGATGTGCCGCCAGGTAGGATTAAGAAGTAATGATCTGACACAGGTAGCGAATGTGCTTACCGCCCTGTATCGCGTCTTCCACAAATACGATGCATTGCTTGCGGAAATTAACCCTGTAGTCCGGACCAGGGATGGTTCTTATTTTGCCATCGATTCTAAAGTCGAGCTGGATGATTCCGGTCTGTTCCGGCACCCCGAGTTAAACTTAACCCGTGAGAGCCATATGTTAAATCCCCTGGAACGTAAAGGGCACGATATTGGTGTCAGCTATGTAGAACTGGATGGGGATATCGCCGTCATCGCCTCCGGTGCCGGTTTGGGCATGGCCAGTGTGGATATTATCAATCAGAAAATGCGTTCAGCCAACTTCCTGGAAACCGGCGGTGGTATCACCGAAGATCTGCTCTACAAAGCAACCGACCTGGTACTGCAGAAGAAGGGAGTCCGAGCCCTGTTTATCAATGTTTACGGCGGGATCAACCCCATTCATGAGGGAGCCAAAGGTGTTGTGCGTTATTTAAAGGAGCACAATATTACAATTCCAGTGGTAGCTAAAGCGTTGGGAAATCATCAGGAAGAAACCTGGAAGATATTTCGAGACGCCGGGGTTTATGTCGTAGAAGATGTATCTACTGAAAAAGCCATTGAGGATCTCGCCCGTTTACTGGAGGTCAAGTAATGAGCATCCTATTAAATAAAGATACCCGGGTATTGGTACAGGGAATCACCGGTAAGGCCGGACGGGTACAGACCAAGTTTATGTTGGATTATGGCACCAAAATCGTAGCCGGTGTAACTCCAGGTAAAGGCGGCGACGTAGTGGAGGGCATACCGGTTTATAATACCATAGCAGAAGCGGTAACTAAACAGGGCGCCGAAGCCACCGTATTTTTCGTACCGCCGGCCGGGGTCAAAGATGCCGCGATCCAAAATATCGACGCAGGGATTAAGTTAATTGTGGTGGTTACGGAGCATATCCCCGTCCGCGATGTCATGGAAATCAGAGAGTACGCCTCGGAGCGGGATGTAATTATCATCGGACCTACCACTCCAGGTATTATCACCGTCGGTGAAGCCAAAGTGGGAATCATGCCGGCTAACATGTTTAATCCCGGACGGATTGGAATAATCTCAAGAAGCGGAACGCTTTCTTATGAGGTTAGCGTCAACCTGGCAAAGGCTGGACTGGGGCAAAGTACTGTCGTTGGTATTGGCGCTGACCCGGTGGTTTTTACCAATTTGCCAGAGCTTTTAGCGATGTTTGAGGCGGACACGGGCACCGACTTGATCGTGATTGTCGGTGAGGTGGGCGGTATACAGGAAGAAAAAGCCGCAGAATATATTGACCGTTGGATTACCAAACCGGTAGTAGCCTATATTGCCGGTCAGAACGTCCCAGTGGGGAAACGGATGGGGCATGCCGGAGCAATTGTTCATGGTGATGGAAAGGGTACTCCACAGAGTAAAATTGCCGCTTTACGGACGATGGGTGTTGATATAGCGGAATTTCCCGCGGATGTAGTTAATTTGGCATTGAAACATTTGAAACACAGTGAACAGGCGAAGTAATACTGCAGACAATAGCCAATTTTTGCTAATAATTTGCTGATAGACCGGGTAAAACAGATTAACATTCGCTGGATTGTCACGCACAGATTGGAATTCATTCCGGATAATTTCAACTTGGCAAATTCCGCAGGTGTTTTTCGAGTTGCTCTAATTTAAAGCTAAAGTAGTTTTATTCACAAGATACATTGAGCTTCATGTTAATCATGGAGACGAGGGAGAATTGGTTTCGAGCTGAAATGCGATATATCATAAATCAGGTGATTGGTTACCTGAAATCTGAAGAAACTGCAGTTAGCTGAGTAAAATAATCCGATATACTGTTAACTTCATAATGCGTGGTCATGCCGGCAGATAGTAAACCGAAGGTTCAGTCCCCAGCTCTTTAAGAAGCTGGGAAGCATGTCTGGCTCTGATTAACCGGGAAACCTCACTGTCCGGGTCATCTAAATCTCCAAAATACCTGGCTTTTCCGATACAGGTCTGGACGCAAGCCGGCTCTTTCCCTTTTTCCAACAGGTGGACGCAGAAAGTACACTTTTCCACCACTCCTTGCTTATGCCGCGCATAGCCGATCTTCTCCATTTCCGTCAGTTCCGACCCAAAATATCCGGCCGCATCTCCATTAAAGTAGCGGGCGCCGTAGGGACAGGCCTCGATACAATATTTACAACCGATACATTTATCATCATCGATCTTAACAATACCATCCTCACGGCGGTGGCTCGCACCGGTAGGGCACACCTTTACACAGGGTGCCTCTTTACAATGCATGCAAATAACAGGCATAAATACCCTTGTTACCGCAGGATATTCACCAAACTCCTGGTCTTTAACGATGTTCCAGAAGATACCCGGACGGGTCTGGTTCTCAGCCTTACAAGCTACCGTACAAGCCATGCAGCCGACGCATTTTTTTAGGTCGATAACCATACAGTATCTCATTCCTGAGCTCCCTTCTCACGTTTCTTTATAGACTTTGGCTTTCACGACGATCCATTGCTGGTTACCGGTCATTTTGTCTGTCCAGGCTAAACTAATCGGTAAAAGTGTTGAAATTGTGGCTCTACCCGTTTCTTTTGCTACCGGCATTGCCCATTGACCGAATTGGCCGGATATCAACAGGCAATCCGGACGTATTCCCTGACACAACTTTACCTTTTGCTTGATCTTGCCCGTTGTCGATTCAATCCATATTTCGTCACCGTCTTTAATTCCCCTCTTCTCCGCCGTCTTAGCATTCATCAAGACGTTACCTACCCCTCTCAGTTGCGCTGAAATTTCATTTACCCACGGAAGACCGACGTTTGCTCCCCAGGAAGTCGGTGCGACGCGGCAATTAACTACGTAGAAATCATGTTCAGGAGGGGCCTCTTCTAATACCGGCGGAAAATATACAGGGAGCGCGGTGTACTCATCCGTTGGCCACCAATCGATGCCTTTTTCGACCAAATTACGATTGAGTTCATCTCCCGACCGCTTCACCACCTCCATATAAGGAACCGGATATCTCAGTTTTTTAGACTTCATATTAAAATAAATGTCATACTGTTCTTCTACACTGACCGGCTTGACAAGAATGTGGTTCTTCTTAAACCACTCCAGATCGTAGGTCCCGTTTGTATAGAACTTGCACTTTCGGTCGACTACCTCTTCCCACGAATATTTTTTACCCGGTTCCAGCCTGTTAGGGTCATTGTCGCTAAAACCGATCACCTTATTCATCTGTTTGTTGAATTCATCCAGAAAGCCGGCTCTATCCGCTAATTCGGTTAAAACATCATTAATGTTCATAATATCGGGCAGCGGCTCAACAATTGGTTGGTTCAACGGCATCATAAAGCCCTTCCGATGGCCGGCTTCTCTAATTGAGAAAATCGGAACCAGGCTCTCCAGCTCAAGCTGGTCCGGCAACAAGATATCGGCAAAGTCGGTTACTTCGTCCATGGTATACGAGATACTTACAGTGAAAGGAATTTTCTTTAAAACCTCAATTGCATATTTAGACTCGCCAAGCGCCAGTATCGGATTACAACGGTGTCTGATCCATACTTCCGGCAAGGGAGGGACCGGCAGTCCCTTCGGGGGATTCACCAGGTTCAGCCAATCAAGATGGTCCATACTGTAAAGGCTCTCGGCCGGATTAAGAAAAGGAGGTTTGGGATATGGATGGTCATCCATAAACGGAATCAACATTTCCCACCCGCTGTAACTGATAGGAGGCCATTGAAAAGAGCGGTGATGCGTATCCTGCATTCCGTCATCGCCGATTTCTACGCCGCTGCTCATACCGTTACCCTTAAAGAGAAAGCCCTCTTTTGTTCTTACACCTTTAGCAAAAGTGGCACCCCCCATATGTCCGCCGGGCACTTCAAGACCGCCAATCAAAATTGCCAGGATATGGTCGGCCAACACTGTCTGGTAAGAGTGGACCTGTCCGGTGACACCCCGGCCGACGTGCGTGGTAGCCGGCCTTAAAGGTAAACGCTCCCCCTCGATGTCGATGGTGCTTCCAATCCGCGCCGCGTCTACGAACTCTTTGGTGATTCTCCGTATCTTGTCGGCGGTAATTTCGGTGATCGCTGCTGCCCATTCCGGTGTGTATTGTTTGATGTGATCCTTGAGCACCTGGAATGCCGGTCTACCCTCGACACCTTCAATTTCAAAAACCCCTTCCAGGGCGAAATCTTTAATATTAGTGTCATCATACGTCTTCGCTTTCCGGTCTATCGGGTCCCAGACCTGCGCCTTCGTTGTTGCTTTATCCCTCAACCAGTAACCGTCCGGCCCCACCAGGTAAGGAGAATTTGTCATTTCCTTCAGAAACGGCACATCATAGACCTTAATCTCATGCAATATGATGTTAATCATTGCTAAAATGAAAGCACAATCGGTACCCGGTTTGATCGGCAGCCATTCATCTGCTTTGGCTGCGGTGGTTGAAAGTACCGGGTCGATGGCAATTATTTTCATACCCCTCTCTCTGGCTTTGGCAAATATTGGATTCTCCGCGGCGCCCCCTGCAGCCGCAGGATTGGCACCAAAGATTACCAGATAATTGCAATAGTCGAGATCAGGCACGCACGCCGAACCGCCATGAATCCTGTCGCCAAAGGCATGCTGTGCTTGACGGCAGTGGGTGGAACGTCCTCCCCATAGTACCTGGGTAGGCCCATAAGATCGCAGAAATGCCCACCAGCCTTCATTCCGAATCGATGCTGTTCCGCGAGCTTCGGCCAGCTTGATGGTGTCCGAACCCCTGATTTGTTTCAGTTTTTCGGCAATCGTATCCAGGGCTTCATCCCAGCTTATTTCAACCCATTTCGGGTCTATACCCACCCCTTTTTCAGGATTTGTTCTTTTCAACGGAGTCTTTATCCGGTGAGGATTATAGATTTTTTGCAACAGCATATACGGTTTGGGACATAACTTTCCCCGATTTCTGACCAGCTTTTCGTAGTTTTCGATATCTGTATTCGGTTCGATACCGACAGCCACTCCGTTCACGCGGTGTACTTTCATCAAACAACCCTGGTCGACACATTGGGCGTGGCACACCGCAGGGATCCAGACGTCTTCCTGAATTCCTCCTGTCTCACCCGATGGAGGTAATGTCACGGATTTTTTCTGTTTATTTACCATTTAATCCTTCCTGAAATGCAGAGATTTTTTCTGATTTCTGCGGTGACTATTTAGATTAGCGTAAATTATAACATACGTGGCGCGTATTTTTTATCCAATATACGAATTTATTCCCGGGTTTTTCTGTGTTGGATGTATTGTCTTTTTATGTTGTATATCGGGTTGAGCATTTATCACCGGATAACGGAAATCTATACAAACTTCAAATAATCCGTTCAAGTGTTAATTACGGTTCGTTGGTTATTCTTAAAGCATTCTTCAGGATAAGGCTGAGCCGGATACGCCCGCCCGAATTTGTTTCTACCATTATAATATCATTATCAGCAGGAGTATCAAATACTAAAGGTATCGTTGCTTCCATGACAAAAATAAGCGAGGACCGGCTTGCCCACAATAGTTGTACCTGTTTTGGGAAAACAGGTCAGGTTAAAACCCCGGGATTAGATGCCTGATGGAGGAGAACGCCCCGATTTTTCGAGCAGATCAGGAGTTCAAATCCCCTTATCTATACCAGATCATTTATCAGAGATTGATACAACAAGATTTCTCCGGATGGATGGTTTTTATTGTATAATGAAATCCAAATTTATAATTTAGAGAGAGACAAGCTGTATCATGATCCGTATCGTACCGTTAGAAAAGAAGGATGCAAACTGCATTGTCGCGTGGAATGCCGGGAAAAATGCTGATTTCCTGGCACAATGGGCAGGCAGGGGCTACCGGTATCCGATAACGGAAGAACAGATTACTGAAAGACTTATTCCGAACGCCGGCGCGGATTATAAAATATACAGCATCATGATGGACGGGAACATGATCGGGACTATCGAGCTGATGAAAATCGATTTTGGAATGAAGCGGGCCGCCGTCGGCCATTTTTTGATTGACCCTGCGAAAACGGGCAAAGGCTATGGAACAAAAGCTCTGGGGATGTTTGTCAAAGACGTTTTTAACGAAATGCCGCTTAAAACACTGGAATTAAGTGTTTTTGATTTCAATAAGGCAGCCGTCAGGTGTTATGAAAAAGCCGGTTTTGTAAAAACTAACAAAATCATACGGCCCAATGGCTGGATTGCGATCAACATGGAAATCAGGCGGAAAAATTTATGACAAATCGTGAATTCCGGGGCAGGCCGGTAAAGCTCGAAAAAATGAGTGATTTTTTTGAGGCACGGGTTGACGGCTACGAAGAACATATGATTAACACCATCAAAGGATGTAAAGAGGGATACCATAAACTGGTGGAGTTGATTCCAGCGCATACCACCAAAATCATTGACCTCGGTTGCGGCACCGGGTTGGAGCTCGACGAAATATTCAGGCGATTTCCCCGTGTTTCGGTCGTTGGTATCGATTTAACACCGGCCATGCTCGATAAGCTAAAACAAAAACACGCTGACAAAGACATAACACTAATCTGCGGCAGCTATTTTGACATAGATTTCGGCGAAAATGCTTTCGATACGGGCATTTCATACCAGACGATGCATCACTTTTCCCGCGATGAAAAAGTCGGATTATACCGCAAAATCCGCAAATCTTTGCAGCCGCATGGACTATATATCGAAGCAGATTATATGGTGACCGAACAGGCAATCGAAGATGAACTACACGCCGAAAATGCCAGAATCCGCCGCGAGTTGAATATTCCTCAAACCGGGTTTTATCATTTCGATATACCTTTTACCGTTGATAATCAGATTGCGATGTTCAAACAAGCCGGATTTGCCTCTGCCGAAATAGTGTTTCGTATCGAAAACAATACAATAATTGTGGCAAAAAAGTAGATTGGCTGGAACGTCCAAAATAATAATCAGGATGGTAGACGGATTCTACCTGAACCAATCTTAATTTGAATATATTCATTGCCTTACATAATATTTGAAATATCTTCCGCCGCACGCACACCGGTTTTACAAATGATTTGAAATAGTTGTATAATAAATTTGATTAGTTAAGCGAAGGTTCATTGCATACCTTATACTTCCATCCCCCTGAGTATTGGATGACCCGAACTCTAACTAAAATATTATAGAGAAGGAGGTCATCCAATGAGTTTTGAGGACAAACAGCTCACCTGTGCCGATTGTGGCGCAAACTTCACCTTTAGCGCTGATGAACAGGAATTTTTCCAGACTAAAGGCTATACCAACGAGCCGAAGCGCTGTCCCACATGCCGCCAGGCAAGGAAAACCGACCGCAATAGTAGAACCGGCGGTCGTCGTCAGATGTTCCCTGTGAAGTGTGCCACGTGTGGCAAAGACACCGAAGTACCTTTTGAACCTCGCAGCGACAGACCTGTCTATTGTAGCGATTGCTACAATAAGGTCAGAGCATCGAGATAAGATTGGTTTGATGGTAAGGGCATACACGGACTATGAAAGTAGTCTGTGTATGCCCATTCAATTTAATGAATAATAACAAAGAATAAGTAGTTGAGGGATGTTCGTATGAGAATATATGTAGGAAACCTGTCTTATGACACGACCGAAGATGAGCTGAGAAAAGATTTTTCCGCTTTCGGCGAAGTTGCTTCCGTTAGTGTTGTTACCGATAGATACAGCGGCCGTTCCAAAGGTTTTGCTTTTGTCGAAATGAACAATAAAGCAGAAGCCGATGCCGCTATTGCCGGACTTAACGGTAAAGCGGTTAAAGAGCGCACCCTGGTGGTCAATGAGGCTCGACCTCGTACCGAGGGCGGCAGCGGTGGCGGCAGAAGCGGTGGATACGGTGGCGGTGGATATGGTGGCGGCGGATACGGCGACAAGCGCGGCGGCGGCAGAGACGATAGGGGACGGGGCGGCAGACGCTAGTAGCCACCTTCGGCTAAAAGATTTTGGTTGTCAGGATGGTTTAGAATAAAATTTATTCGGTCCTGACAACCTTATATCGATTTATCCTGCGGAATCTTTCTTCTTTCGGCTGTTCCTCATTTATTTTACGATCACCATCAAAGTGAAACTCTTCGCATCTTTTTGGCCTCCTGTCCAAGGTTGATCGTATTCCATACTTAATGTTGCCTTTCCGGTACCAAGCGCATGAAAAGTCCAGACCTCTTTACCACCCGCTCCTATCAGGTTGCCGGTGGGGGCTTCATACACGTTATTCGTCTTTTCTAACACGCCGTTATCGCTGATTCCTGTTAATTGCCAGCTATAGCCGGTTGTGACATTCGAATCCAGTGTCACCGTTATTGAGCCGCCAACGGCAATGGTTGTCTGTTTTCCGGAGGAAGATTCGTCCACCGATACCTGTTTCGGTAATGACGAGCAGGCTGTCACCGCCAGCAGCATTACACCGACAGTTCCCAATATCAGCCATTTTGATTTCATTTTTCCTGCCTCCCTGGAATTTATACATAATTTAAAACGTCTTACTGCGAAAAAAGTTTCGATACCGTTTATAAACAATAAGATAGCATACCTTAGCGCTATTTTCCCACTTCGAATTCCGGTTGTTGGGAACATAGATTTGATGCTATACTGATTGCAAATGGGCGAATCTGTACGGCTGGATACTTTCGTTAACCTTGACACGAAATGGCAAGAGCTCCTGAAAAACAGTTCAAGCAATCACATCTTTTTTACCACACAATGGCAACAAGCATGGTGGCAGGTATGCGGCAGTGACTACGAACTGACACTTCTTTCCATCTATTATGACTCCCAAATTGTTGGCATTGCCCCACTCAAACGGAAGGAAGGGACACTTTCATTTATCGGCAGCAGTGACGTTTGCGATTACATGGATTTCGTCGTGCGGACCGGTTATGAAGACTATGTTTTTCCGCGGTTAATGGATTACCTTGAACGATTGGAATGGAATACCTTGGAACTTGATTCGGTACTGCCGGAATCCGCTACTTTGAAATTTTTAGCTCCTTCAGTTCGACGAAGGGGTTACCAGGTCGAGATAAACCAGAAGAATGTCAGCCCGCAACTTTTCCTCCCCTCAAGCTGGGAAAATTACCTTACTTCACTCAGTACTAAAGACCGCCATGAGATACGGCGTAAATTAAGAAGGCTGGAGCAGGGGAATGCAATAACCTATAATACAGTTACTGAAAAAGAACTGATGCCTCAGGCAATGGAGAGTTTCTTTAAACTATTTCGGTTGAGTGATCCCGAGAAAGCGCATTTCATGACCGAGCAGAAGAAAGAATTTTTTACAACGATGGTATTCTCACTGGCGGAAAAAGGCTTTATCCGGCTGTCGTTTCTGGAAGTCGATGGAGTGCGGACTAGCGCCACGCTGTGTTTCGATTATAATAATGATAGGTACCTCTATAACAGCGCTTACGACCCGGCTTATTCGTCGTTAAGCGTCAGCTTGTTACTTGAGGTGTTTGAGATTCGAGATGCGATTAAAAAAGGGAAAAAACGTTTCGATTTTCTATCCGGTAATGAGCCGTATAAGTATGATTTGGGCGGGCAGGATGTGCCGATATCCCAATGCGTGATTTCGAGGAGTTGAACCGGTGCGTATCGCCGAGATAAGTGTTCACAGTTGTCCGCAGCGTTCTCCGGGTACGGGGGATGTTGGCGGTATGAATTTATATATTTTGGCACTCAGCCACGAGATGAATAAATTGGGTGTTCCGGTAGATATTTTTGCGCGGTGGCATGACCCGAATGAACCGGAAATCATAACTATCAATGAGAGAACACGTCTCATTCATATCCGGGCCGGCGAACCTAAAGATATCGCTAAAACAGATATCTATGATTGCCTGCCCGAATTTCAAGCAAATATACTGGCATTCATGAAGAATGACGGAGCGGATTATGACATTATCCGCAGTCATTACTGGACGTCAGCTTTAGTCGCCGAGCGCTTGAAAAAACAACTGGGAATTCCCCACATTGTGACCTTCCACACACTTGGGGCAGTGAAGAACCTGGCATCAGGTACGCAGGAAGAACCGGAGCTTCGCATCCAATCCGAAAAGGCAATAATAAATACCGTAGATTGCATTGTTACTTCTACTCAGGAAGGGAAAAATAATTTAATTCGTCTCTATGGAAGTACACCGGAAAAGGTCAGGGTTATCCCTGCCGGTGTTGACCTTGATTTATTCTATCCGACAGACAGGGAAGAAGCGCGCCGAAAGCTGGCGCTGGAAGAATATCGGAGAGTATTGCTTTTTGCCGGCCGACTCCAGCCGTTTAAGGGATTGGAACTGTTGCTGCATGCCATGACTTATTTGCCGAACCACGGCACCACACGGCTGCTGGTAGTCGGTGGAAACGCCGGGAAAACCAATGAACTGGTTAAAATGAACTCTCTCGTAAGCGAACTAGGTATCAGTAATATGGTTGGTTTTGTCGGTGCAGTGGAACATGACAGAATGCCGACGTTTTATAACGCCGCCGATATTTGTATTGTCCCGTCATATCACGAAAGTTTTGGCATGGTGGCGGTAGAGGCTTTGGCTTCCGGTACACCGGTGTTAGCTTCACGTGTCGGCGGCCTGGCCACGATTGTCAAAGATGGTGAAACCGGTTATCTGTTTGACGAACGTTCCCCGGAAGTTCTTGCCACTTATTTATGTTTACTCATGAGTGAAAATGAAATCCGGGAATCGATGGCCAAATCGGCACGGCAATCTGTTATGAAATACAATTGGTCTTCAACGGCGCAATGTCTTTTCCAGGTATACCTGGAATTATCCGGCAAACTTCAGGACAATGTTCAATAATATTTTTCAGCTTAATAAATTTGTCTGAAGAAGAGAAATCATCGGGCGCTAAAACAAAATTCGAACCTGTTTTACAACATGATATATTTGGTTGTATGATATATTACAAGTAATAGAAGGTAACAGGAGGTTTTATAATGGCAAAGATTGTATTAATTGGAGCTGGCAGCTACGTCTTCGGAAGGGACTTTATTGCGGATATCATGTTATTTCCGCAACTTTCAGGCAGCACACTGATGCTTATGGACATCGACAAAGAAAGACTGGACCTCGCGGCGGCTTACGCCAATAAAATGGTGGAACAAAACAAACTTAACTTAAAGGTTGAGTCGACCTCAGACCGTCGTGCCGCGGTGGACGGCGCCGATTATGTTATCACCAGTATTCGTCCCGGAGGTTGGCGGGCGGCACGGTTTATCCGGGAAATTACCTGGAAGCGGGGACTTGAAGTCCAACCCGATGCAACCGGAGCCGGTGGAATTTTCCAGGGATTAGTCCAGGTGCCGGCGTTATTGGATATCTGCCATGATATGGAAAAAGTCTGCCCGGATGCCTTACTGATGAGCTATTGTAATCCAATGGCCATCAACTGCTGGGCCATGAATGATTATTCCAAGATTAAAACTGTCGGCTTATGTCCCAACCCGACGGGTGGAGAAGAAAGATTCGCGAAAATTGCCGGAGTGCCGGCCAAGGATATCTGGTATACTGTCGGCGGTCTTAATCATCAATCCTGGTTTCTGGATATTTTGTACAAAGGCCAAGACCTCTACCCTGTATTAAGAGAAAAAATCAATCAGATAAAGGTTTCTGACCAGCATGAAGCCGCCCCCGGCGAAGAGAGCCCGATTGAAATCGAGGCATTTAAAACATTCGGCTATTTTACCAGTGGTTTCGGGCATCTCTCGATATCGCTGCCGTACTTCAGGAGAACGCCGGAACTCATGGAAAAATACAAGGTAGGTTCTAATGACCACATGTATGCAGACGCGGATGCAATTACAGCCAGGCAGGATGATGAGTTACGGCAGCAGCTGAAGAGCGGATTTAAGTTCAAACTTACTGAGGAACATCGTTATACTAAAATTGCCGTGGATATTATCAACGCTATCGAGACTAACACACAAACACGGATTTTCGGCAACGTTAAAAATACCGGCCTCATTCCCAATCTGTTGGAAGGTTGTATAGTCGAGGTTCCGTGTATGGTAGACAAGGGTGGTGTTCATCCCACCTATATCGGAAATCTGCCGCCCCAGTGTGCTGCCTTGAACCGTTTGAACATCAATGTTCAGGAGCTGGCAGTCAGGGGAATTGTGGAGAAGGATAAGAATAAAATTCTCCAGGCCATTCTACTCGACCCCTTGACCTTCTCCAAGCTTTCCATCGATGAAATCAAAGAGATGGTGAATGAAATGTTCAAAGCAGAAAAAGAATTCATGAAAGGCTACAAATAGGCCAATCGAAGATAAAAATCGTATCTGAGATTATAAACTTACATCAGGTATCGGCAGATTTCGATAAAGTACAAAAAGAGCCTCTAAAGCAATTTAGAGGCTCCTGTTTTTTATAAGTACCCTTGTATTTATCGGGTTGTAATCATCTTTCCTTAGTATTACAATGTAGGATAATAAATCTTATGAGCATAAAATCATTCAGTTCTTCTTTGTACTCTACCCCTCGGACATTACTATTTTTTTATGCCGTTGTGATTCTGCTGCTTTCCACGGTAATTTTCAGTTTCGGATTTATTTTAAACAGTCCCGCTATTTTGATAGCGGCAACCGTTATTTTATTCATCTGGTTCGTAACGATTTTTTTG
The DNA here is from genome assembly GCA_052326545.1 of Dehalococcoidales bacterium. GTDB lineage: Bacteria > Chloroflexota > Dehalococcoidia > Dehalococcoidales > Fen-1064 > Fen-1064. Next base: position 15,275 of record JBKQML010000034.1, on the reverse strand, counting down.
AGCCTTTTGCCCCAAACAGATGTTGTTCTCAGTAATCGGATGCACCAACTGAAACGTGGGGCTTTAATAATTTTTCTCTCCCTTTTTGTCGGCGGTTTGCTGGTAGCAGTTACAGTAGGTATCTTAATCCCTGATGTCATACAAAACAGGAATACATCCGGTGATTTGCGTCAGCTGTTAACTGGAGTACAGCGGGATTACGGGTACAACGATGGCACGATTTTATCAAAACAGGCAGTAGAAAATTTACTGAATGGGGAGAACCCCTACGCACATGCGAATATTATCCAGGCGCTGCTGGAATTTAACGGCAGTTACGATAGGGTTACGCCGCTCAGAGTGGGGACATTTTATAATGTCTTTCCCTATCCAACAGCGGGTCAATTAGAGCAGTTGTGGGATAAAGCTGTCCTGACGCCGTCTCAAGTTCCTCCTGAAATCGAATCCAAAGTCTGTTATCCAGCCGGCTCTTTTTTACTTCCGGCACCTTTTGTTTTCCTGGGAATATCGGATATCAGGATTTTATATGCGATCTTTTTATTAGCTGGACTGGCGTATGCGGTATGGGTCATTCCTAAGAAGAAGCGGCTGTTGTTCATCGCGGTAGCATTCATCAGTCTCGAACTCTGGAATTCTCTTTTTTCCGGCGGGGAGATGGGTAACCTCTGCTTTCCGTTTCTACTGATAGCGTGGTTAGCACTTAACAGGAATTTATGGCTGTCTGTAATTTGCATGGGGATCGCGGTGGCGACCAAGCAGACCGCCTGGTTCTTCGTGCCTTTTTATCTGATTCTGTTGTCAAAGACTTACGGCCTTAAAAAACTGTTCACCGGCATTGCGCTGATTGCGGGGATTTTTATCGTCACCAATCTCCCATTCGCCATCGGCAACTGGCACATCTGGTTTAATTCACTAACATCGCCGATGACCGACCTGATGTTTCCCAGCGGGCTCGGTTTGATTACTTTGGTTACCAGCGGCCTGATAAAGGTCAGATCATCATTACCATTCACTTTTCTTGAAGCAATGGCATTTATCGCCGCCATAATCTGGTATTTCAAATATTGCCGAAGGTATCCTCAAACCGGAGTGATTCTGGCAATTGTTCCGCTCTTTTTCGCCTGGCGCAGCCTGTTCCCTTATTTCTTTTACGTAGACATTATTGCACTGGCTTACATCATGGTGAACGATGATACCAACCTGCAGAAAACTCTCCCCGATGCTAATCCAGCGGAAAATAAACCCGATATCTCAGTATCAGTCACCGGGTAAAGGGATGCCGGGGATTTGATAAGCCGGCAACGCTGCAAAGCTGCCTAACTCATACTTTTTCGTCGATTTGAGAGATAATCCACTAAAACATACTGTCCCAGACCGTTAGAGTTGGCGAAGAAGACCCTGCCCTTATTTATTTTGGCAATTCTGGTGATAAAAGCATTGTTGAGATTACTCTCTCCCAGCATAAAGGTGTTGATGGTTATTCCCTGCCTGGTACAGTTTTCCACTTCCCGCAATGTCAGTTGCAGGGTACGGGCGCCGGGTGAGAACTGGTAACTGATTTGTCCATCCTCCTGGTGCGCCGTCGGTTCGCCGTCGGTGATGATAATGATCTGCTTATTCGGAGCTTTATCTTTAGCCAGTAATTTTCTGGCGAGTTCCAGTCCGTGCTGGATATTGGTATAAGGGTCAGCCTGGTCCAAACGCAATGTAGCTAAGTCTTCTTTTTTAATTTCGCGGGCATAGCTGGAGAAACCGATGATATGGAGGCTATCCCGCGGAAACTGGCTGCGTATGAGCCCATTGAGAGCGAGAGCGACGTGTTTGGCGGCATAGAAGTTATCGTGCACCGACATTGACAGGCTGAGGTCGAGCATCAGCACCGTTGCCGAACGCGCCGACTGCTCATACTTAAAAACCTCAAAATCGGTAATTTTCAATTTGACCGACGGTTTCTGCTGTTCACGCATCAGGGCATTCATGATGGTCTGTTTCAAATCGATGTCGAAGTTATCCCCAAATTCAAATCGTTTTGTTTCTTCGCCTCTTTCCCACACACCGCCTCTGTCCCCCGTCTTGTGACGCAATTGCGAAAAAACATCGCTCAACGCTTTCTGCCCGATTTTCCTCACACCCAGCGGTGTCAGTTCGAAGCCGTCTTCTTTCCGGCGGATGAAGTTCGCTTCTTCCAGCACGCGGGTAACTCCGGGTCTCTCCAGTGTTTCCATCCCCGCTTCACCCAGTAGTTCCCGGACTGTTTGCCGGTTTATCGTTTCCAACCCGCCTTCGGACCGGGCATTTTCAATTTGCCCGTTCAGCTTATCCATTTCCTGGAGTGTCTCAATCAGCTTCATGGCTTCTTCAAAGGTAATGGTCTCGGCAGGGATAAACGGGGTCAGCCCTTCCGCTGAATCGTCAATCCGCAAACCATCCAGCGTGGAACCCAGCAGGTCCTGGAATTGCAGATGGGCATCCTCATCGGTGAATTCGTAATTTTGCAGCGCTTTGAGTTTCCCGCCGATATCAGACGGCAGGTTTTTCAGTTTCCGGAGATCGGCAGCCGCCTTTTGTTCCATTTTTTGTAAGTTATTTTTCGCGTCGGCGATATCCGCTTCAGACTGGCCCCGTGCGGCCTGCTGCTTGGTTTCGTCCAGCTTCTGCTGAATGGCGGCCTGCTCTTTTTTAATAATCTCCGCCATCCGGTCTTTCATTTCGGCCATCATCGCGGAGAGATCATATTTATCCAACTTTTGCTGTTTTGCCTCAAGCAGGCGCTGCAGCAGCTTTTGCAGGCCGTTTAATCGTTCCCGGCCGTTTTTTGTGTCCTGCCGCTGCATTTTACAGAGGATAAAGGAAAGGTCGCTGTCATGCATCAGCCCCTGAGCGAGCTCATCCATGAGTTCGTCTTTGTTCAGTTTGAGGGCCGGCTGGGTGCCGTCCCATTCCGAATAACGGTAAGTGGTCATCGTCGTCCTAATTGCGGTAAATGTTTTTGCCGCTAGCAAGGGTCTTGTTCAGTTTATTATTAACGTAGAGGCCTTCGAGAATGAACTCAGCGGCGGAAGCGATGATTTCCGGTTGTTCGGTTTTGGCGATTTTCTTTACCGCGTCGGTCAATCCGGCGATTTCTTTGGTATTGGCAATGTATTTTTTCGCCGCCATCATGTCGGAGGTTTCAATATTGACGCCGTTACTGAATTGAGCAATCAGGGAATTCAGGTTTGATACAGAGAAATGACGGTTAAAAATATTTAATACCGCCTGATGGCTTAAATCCTCAATGATTTTACCTTCTTTATTTTCTTCAAAACCTTCGAGTTCTATTTTGGAACCCATCGAGGCGGAAATATAGGGCAAATCGCTGATACGGGGTACAGCCAGTTTTTCGCCTAATGTCACGGCGCGCCTGACGGCATTGGAAATAATGGTTTCATAATTCATAATAGAAACGCGGACGCTGACGCCGCTGCGCTGATTGATATCCGCACTTTTCCGGCACAATTGTGTAATTTCCGCGATTATTTCTTCCATGTAAGCAGGAATAAACGTATCGACACCGGTCCCGGCAAATTCGTGGTGCTCCTGTTTGACAATCGTAATCTCATCACGGATGTTGAGCGGATAATGTGTCCTGACCTGAGAGCCGAACCGGTCTTTGAGCGGTGAGATGATGCGGCCGCGGTTGGTATAGTCTTCCGGATTGGCAGAGGCCACCAGTAAAATGTCCAGCGGCAGGCGGATACGGTAACCCCGTATCTGCACATCCCGCTCTTCCAAAAGATTAAAAAGGCCGACCTGCAGCCGTTCGGCGAGGTCCGGCAGTTCGTTGATGCAGAAAATACCGCGGTTGGTGCGCGGGATTAAACCGTAATGGATGGTCAATTCGTCGGAGAGGTACTTGCCTTCGGCTACTTTTATCGGGTCGATATCGCCGAGCAGGTCGGCCATGGCGATGTCCGGCGTGGCCAGCTTTTCGGAGTAGCGCGCTTCACGGTCGAGCCAGACAATTTCCGTTTTGTCGCCGTTGGCGGCCACCATGTCACGGCAGTGTTTGCAGACCGGGGCGAACGGGTCGTCGTTGATTTCGCAACCCTTAATCGCCGGGATTTTTTCGTCCAGCAGCTGCATCAGTACCCGCATTAAGCGGGACTTGGCCTGACCGCGTTCGCCGAGGAAGATGATGTCGTGGCCGGAAAGGATGGCATTTTCGACGTTGGGGATGACGGTATCGCCGTAGCCGATAATCCCGGGGAATACTTCGCGGTGGGCTTTTATCATACTGATGAGATTATGTCTGATTTCCTGTTTGACGGAGACAGGGGTGTAGTCCGACGCTCTAAGTTCGCCGATGGTTTGGGCCTGGTACTTTTTGGGCATGTTAATTACCTTCTTATTGTTGTTTTCACTTTAATTATATTACGGTTGCTCCGGCTGTGTACAATAGAGCATCCGTACTCCCGACCGTTTTTAATGTGCCGATTCTGGCTTAGCCAGGAATCCAACCCCTGGCCTAACAAGCACTAAATCCGAAATAATAAACACCCTGAGTCCGCCGACGAAGGGTCTCCCAGCCTACTGAACATCCTTGTCGTTCCTGCGAAAGCAGGAATCCATCAAACCAGCCTGGCCCAGTTTCTAGCCCCGAAATACTGTTCATCGCCACATTCCTTTTGTTTCTCCACTGCGTGAAATGACGAATTCAATTAGATTTGTTCAGTTGTAGAAAGTCGCGTTTTCAGAGTATTATAGAACAGACTTGGGTATGATTACTGGCAAAGAAGGGGAATATGGATAAAACTACACTAAAACTAATTAATGCAGCTAAATCTGTATGCGGAGAGTTCCGATTAGCACATGATTTTTCTGCCGGATCAGTAGGAGCTGCGATTTTAACTGATAAAGTGAATATTTATACAGGGATTTGTATTGATCTAACTTGCGGATTAGGTTTCCGTGCTGAAGCTTCAGCAATAGCTGAAATGTTAAAGAATAAAGAAACTCATATTACTTCAATTGTCGCTGTATCTAAGGATCGCATCTTGCCTCCATGCGGTCGTTGCAGGGAGATGATGGTGCAGATTGATGTTCGAAATTTTGATTGTCAAGTGATTGTGGGGGAAGACCACACCATTACGCTGTGTGAACTTCTCCCTAACCACTGGCTTAATCATTCCTGACCCCAACCTCAGCTCTTTCTCTCCCCTTGCTGTTGCCGCATTTTTCTGGATTCTCGATACATTTCCTCCGAATTGCTCTGGAAAGTACACATTGACTGCGTCAAGTACCGAAAATGGCTCTACTACTGCGATCTACGGTCAGGTCTTGTACATTTTGGCTTAATGCCAAAAGTATTTCGGCCTGCGAGCCTCAAGAATGACAATGGGAAGATATCAGCGGATAGCTTTCAGATAAAAAGGAGTAGAACTTTCGATGGACTTCAGTGAACCGCAGGGACCTACGCCAAAGCTCCGGCCTTCGCTACGCTCAGGACGTGATCAGGTTTACCCGTTCATTGCTGAAAGCTGCAGTCAGATTCCAGTTGGACAAGCCGCTTGCCACTTTACTTTCACAAATGCTATCATTCAGGCACGGGAGGGGAGAAACGATGACAATCATAAATTCGGTGCTGGGCCCGCTGGATACTAAAAACCTGGGGGTGACGCTCTGTCACGAACACCTGCAGGACTCTTCGACGGCATTGACTTTGAATTACCCGGAATTGCTGGAGCCGGCGTATAAAAAACACATTATCGACGGGATGAAACGCGCCCGCGCCGGCGGCATCAATACCGTCGTGGATGCCACCACTATGGATTTGGGCCGCGATGTCAATCTGCTGGCGGAAGCATCCCGCGCGTCCGGCGTAAATGTAATTGCAATCAGCGGCTGGGCACTGGAAAAACCGCGCTTTTTCCCTGGTATCACCGCGAAGCGCTTCGCTCAGGCGTTTATTAAGGATGTTACCGTGGGTATTGCCGGCACCGGCATTAAAGCCGGAGTGTTAAAAGAAGCCAGCGACCGCGCCGGCGTCCTGCCCGGCGAAGAAATTGTGCTGCGCGCCATCGCACGGGCGCACCTGGAAACCGGCGTACCGATCATGCTGCATACCGCCATGGCCGGTGAAATCGCGCGGCAGCAAATCGCCATCCTGAAACAGGAAGGCGTCAAGATGGGCCGCGTGAAAATCGACCACGCCAACGACATGACCGATTTGAAATTTTTGACCTGGATTCTGGACCAGGGCTGTTTCCTGGGACTGGACCGTTATCCGGGCAGCCGGATTACCCCCGAAGAACGCACGAATTGCCTGAAAGCCCTGATCGATATGGGCTACGCCGACCGGCTTTGCGTTTCCCACGACTGGTCGCTGGCGCGGTTCTTATCCCGGCCTTCGCCCGCCGGCTCACCGGCCAAGCGGAAAAAGATCAACCCTTACGGGTTCCTCTATATCAAGGAAAAGGTTTTTCCCCAACTGCGCGAAATGGGGGTTTCGGAAAAAGTCCTCAGCACCCTGCTGGTCAACGGCCCCAGGAATTTCTTTGAAGGAAAGTAACAAAGGGCTCTGTCCCAACATATAGTTGATTATTGGATTTTTTTACGGGACATTTAACCGCTCTGTATTTTGCAATTTACCTGAATGATTTGTCGAATTCTTTTACGGTTTCGCCATTTTTACGATCGTCAAGGATATCCGATTCAAAGAATTTACCGCCTCGCATATTAGCAAGGTATTCTTTGGTCAGTTCCATGGCCATGAATGCCGGATAATTCTTCCCATAATGGTCTGTTACACCGTAATCGGCCGCCTCGACAAAACCAAACTGCGGATAATATTCCGGACGTCCAAAAAACATGATTGCACCATATCCCATGTCTTTGGCTTTATCAATCATCGAGTGCATCAGGGCTTTCCCAACACCCTGATGCTGATATTGCGGCAATACACTGATTGGCCCAAAATTAAGCACAAGGGTGTTTTTGCCGTCAGGTGTTTCAACGCGGGCATTGCTGCAAATAATATGACCGACCAATTGTTCGTCTGCTTCCGCCACCAGACTCAATTTCTTGATGCCATCACGTTTACGCAATTCATGAACCATCCAATGCTCGTAGGGAGAACCAATTCCTCCGCGTTCGATTCTTCCGGGATAAGAAAATGCCTCTCTCGTGATTTCTTCAACTCTGCGATAATCATTTGGTTTTTCAATTCTCACGATTATATCCGTCGTTTTTCACCTTTTTCCTAAAATCCTTTCTTTCAGTTTCCGGTCAACCCAGAACCGCGCGGCGTAAAAGCCCAGCATGCTCGGCCCGCCGGAACCCATCCAGATGGAATGGACCTGGGCGTGAAAACCTTTCAGCCACGGCTGGCAGAGCGAGTACTGCAACGGCAGCAATAACGATACTGCGTAATGCTGCCGGGTAACGCGCTCGTTGGCGTCCCGCAGGACCTGCCGCAGTTCCGTCTCGTTTTTGGCGGCCAGGGCTTTGGGGTAGAAAGCGTCAAAAACCGGGTCGGCGACCATCATGTGATTGGCGGAATACCCGGTCTGGAAGCGGGTGATGGCCCGCAGCGGCGCATAGGTATGCCCGAAAGGCCCGTACGGCCGGTATATCAACTGGTCGTGCTTTTTATCGATTTCCACAAATTTTACCCAGTCGGGGATGGACATAACTCTCGCTTCCATCTCGATGCCGACGGCGGCGAAGTAAGACTTGACAATCTCCAGCAGCCCCATGTTGGCGTCGTTCGAAACGACGACGTTGGTCTTGAAGCCGTGCGGATATCCGGCCTCCGCCAACAGCCGTTTTGCCTCCGTTGGGTTATAGGCATATTCGTCTTTCAGTTCCTGCGGCCAGTCAGTATAGGGGAAACCCCAGTTCATCATGTACTTGCTGGCGGTCAGGTTGGAAGGTTCCGGGTCCACCGCGCCTTCAAAATAGGTACTGGCGATGGTCGGCAGGTCGATGGCCAGCTGTAATGCCTTGCGTACCCTGAGGTCGTTATAAGGCGGTTTGTCGTTGCGCGGCTGGATGGAAAGCGCCGGCGCTCCGGGCGTCCTGATTTGGATGATTTCCGGGTTAGTTTTCTGTAACGCGCGCGCCCCTTTATAAGAAATCTGGTTCATGCAGTCGATTTTACCGGCAGCCATCGCCGCCACGGCCTCCGTCTCGTTCGGGATGATGGCGATTTTCAGCTTGTCGATATACGGAATCTGATTCTGCGGGTGCCGTTCGTCGTGTCCCCAGTATTCCGGATTTTTCACCATCGTGGCGGAGTTGCCGGGCACGAAATCCAGGAGCAGGAACGGCCCGGTGCCGAGGGCATGGTGCCAGTCCCGCATGTCGCCGTATTTCCGGACCACGTCGTAATTTTCCAGACATTGCGCCAGGCTGACATTGTGCAGCGTCTCCATGATGAAATCGGGATTCGGTGTCTTGAATTTAAAGACAATCGTATATTTATCCGGGGCGTCAATCGAGATCAAATCCTTGAACCGGGGGTCGGTATCGCGGTAAGGGCTGGGTTTAGTAAAGCCGCCGCCCAGTCCGTAAATCCGGTGGTAATGAAACATTACGTCGTCAGAGGTAAATTCCCGGCCGTTGGAAGGCGGGAGGTTGGGGTAATGGATTCCTTTCCGCAGGTGCACGACATGCGTCGCCGTGTCTGGAAATTCCAGGCTTTCCGCTAGGTTGCCTTTCTGGTATTTGGCCGGATGCCAGGCCAGCTGGTAGTTCCATTCCGCCGGGTCCATCGTCCAGTCGTCGCAGACCAGCCTTTCCAGCCACGCCCCATAGATGCCGGTCAGCCCCTCCGTAAAATAGGGGTCGAAGTTTACAATATCGCGTTCCACGCGGATGACCATTCCGTCGCCGTATTGCGGCTCGCCGAGTTTATCCCACCAGTTTTTGGTTTTCTTTTCCATCATCGCTCCTTACAAATCGATAAAAATTTCTCTGATTCAAAAGTAATATCCGTACGAAATATTATTACATATTTATGTGATGGTATACCCTTGTTCTGACGACTGTCAAGAATCAGGGTGAGAACCGGTTGAATTCGCGTATCGTGAACCGGTGATAAAAAAGATGGCCACGGAAATGAGACATCGCTGACAGCTGCCGACAGTTACTGTCTGTTCCTTTTCAGCAGATCGTTAAAACTGAAATAACTCAAAAGGAATCCGATCACGGTGGTAACTGCCCAGTAAATAAGGTGAAGATTCTCAGCCTCAGGGGCTCTTGGAATAACAATGGATATGTCCGGCCCGTTGGTAAGGTAACACCACCATCCCGCGATAGAATAGAGAGAAATCGTAACTCCCACTACGATGGCGATAAAGTCAACTGTCTTCATGCCCTGTAGTTTATCATAGCGAAAATATCAATTTCAATCAGCTGGAGAGTACTCAATATGAATCCTGAAGTATGTTCCTGTGACGGTGAAAGAAGTGTAACAAATGTCATTGTCCGGTCAGTGCCAATCTGTCATCATCTAAGCTAGAATATAGGTAAGGCCCGTATACAAGTTCGAGTTAATAATTTATATGCTTTTTCAGAGCTTTTTAAGTGAAAGGGAGGCCCGAAATGACAATCATAGCGAATGAAAAAAATGCAAAATCAGTCGGCAGCTGGCAGGAACTGTTCGTGCCGAAAACCACGGAGCGTGTCAAGCGGCTGCGTCAGAATGCCATCCGCACACCGGAAATCTGCCTGGAACGCGTCCGCACCGAGATGAAACTGGGCGATAAATACGATAAAGAACCGCGTATCCTGCAGCGCGCCTATTTTTATCAGACTTATCTGAAAGATAAAACGGTTTTTATCGGCGATGACGAACTGATTGTCGGCAACATCAACAGCAAGGTCCGCGGCTCGACGATTGAAGGCTCGACCACCCGCTGGCTGGAAAAAGAAATGGACGACCCGGTGATGGACCCGCAAACACGCGCTTTCGACCGGCATATCATCCGGCCCGAGGAACGCAAAGAAATCCGGGAAGTGATTATCCCTTATTACAAGAACAAGAAACTGCTCTTCGATTATTGCCTGGAAAAAGTGGACGAAATCAGCAAGGAAAAGGCTTACCCCTCCACTTCTGCCTGCCCCCATATCCCGGATATCGCCGACTGGCAGATGTTCGGGGATGTCGGCCACCAGATGGCCAATTATGAAAAAGTCCTCAGAATCGGACTGAAAGGCATCCGCGCCGAGGTCGAACATTACCTGGCTCAGGTCGACCAGCCGTACGACCATTACAGCGTACAGGAAAAGAAAGATTTTTACAAAGCGGTGCTGATTACCCTCGATGCCGCCATCGCTTATGCCCAGCGTTATGCCGACCTGGCGAAACAAAAAGCAGCCGGCGAAACCAATCCTCAGAGGAAGAAAGAACTGGAGCGCATCGGGGCAGTCTGTGCGCAGGTGCCGGTCAATCCCGCCCGTGACTGGTGGGAAGCCGTGCAGTCCGTCTGGATGATGCATGTGCTGATTACCTGCGAGCTTTCCGCCAGCGTACACTGTTTTGGTCGCTTCGACCAGTACATGTATCCTTATTACAAAAAATCCGTGCTCGACGATAAGACCATGACCCACGATGAAGCCCTGGAATTGCTGGAATGTTTCTGGATTCACACCAACTGTACCGGCCTGCGCAGCTGGGATTCGGTCAAAATCCTGACCGGGATGGGCCTGGGTAACAACCTGACCATCGGCGGGCAGACCCGCGAGGGTAAAGATGCCTGTAACGATGTTACCACTCTTTGTCTGGAATGTGACGAGGAACTCGGCATCCTGCTGCCCGAAACCGGCATGCGCATCTGGTCCGGCACCCCGGATAAATACCTGCGGAAAGCGGTGGAACTCGTCCGGCTGGGCCGCGGTAAACCGAAATTCTTCGGCGACAAGAAAGGCGTCCAGCTGCTGGCCAAAGGCTATCCCGAACTTTCGATTGAAGATTGGCGCGAATATTCGTTATTAGGCTGCACCGAGACCAACCTGCCGCATATCACCATGGGCAACCTGTTCGAGGGCGTCAATGTCGTGGCCAAAATCATGGAACTGGTAATCTCCAACGGTAAATGCACCATCTGCGGCAAACAGATCGGGCCGGTCACCGGCGACCCGCGGACTTTTGAATCGATGGACGGCGTCCGGCAGGCTTTCCGCGACCAGGTATTTTACTGGATGAAGCACCTGGCGCAGGGACAGAAAATCCCCAAAGAAACGCAGTCGGCTTTCTATCCGGCGCCTTTCAGTTCCTCCCTGTCCGAAGGGCCGCTGCAGAAAGGCATCGATATCACCCAGGGCGGTTCGTGGTTCACCACTTACGGCGCGTTTCTGGCCGGCCTGGCCGATACCGCCGATTCACTGGGCGTCATCGACCGCCTGATTTACCGGGAAAAGAAAGTAACCTGGGATGAATTAACTCAGGCTCTCAAAGACAATTGGAAAGGCCATGACAACCTGCGCCAGCTGTGCATTAACGGCGTGGCCAAGTACGGCAACGACGACGATTACGCCGACGAATGGGCGGCTTTCGTGATGGATACCTGGTACGACGCGCTGGATTGGATTAACACGCAGAAAGAACTGCTGCCGAAATGGGGCGGCAGATGGGTCGGCGCGATGACCACCGGTTCGAATACGGTGGCTTACGGGCACAATGTCGGCAGTTTGCCGAACGGCCATATCTATCCGACTCCTCTGGCGGATACGATGTCACCGGTGCAGGGGATGGATAAAAACGGCCCGACGGCGGTGATTAAATCGGCCAGTAAATTGCCCACGCAGCGGTTTGCGCTGGGCGGGCCGCTGAATTTGAGGCTGAGCCCGCAACTGGTCGCGACGGAGCGGGATGTGAATAATCTGATGTCGTTCCTCCGGGCCATCGAAGATGAAGGAATTTATCATATTCAATTTAACATAATATCGAGCGAATCTTTGCGTAAAGCGATGAAAGAGCCGGAAAACTACCGCGATTTGATGGTCCGGGTGGCCAGCTTCACGGTCTATTTCGTCGACCTTACCGCCGAGCAGCAAATGGATATCATCAACCGCACCGAGCAGCAGGGCTGGTAGCAGCCGGATATTATATGATGGGAGAGGCTTAAACGGAGGATGTGTGAAATCTTCTGGATTGTCTGGTCAAGCCCGACAATGACAATGAAAAATATAATAGCTCCAAGCTCTGCTTGAAGCTATTATTGCCAGCTTGTCATTCCCGACCTGATCGGGAATCCATAAAATCACTTCAACAACCCATTATAGGGCAGCCTCATACAAAGGGATTTATTTACATATCAGCACTCTGTTGGGGGGAGGGTAACATGGTAAAAGTCAATGCGCTTATCGACAATTTTATTACGGATCCTGGGGATTGGCGGGGTGATACGATTGCCAATATACGACGGATTATCCGCGAAACTGACCCGAATATCGTCGAAGAAGTGAAATGGCGTGGCGCTGCCGTCTGGTCCCACGACGGCATCATCTGTGTCGCCAATGCCTTCAAAGACAAGGTAAAGCTGATTTTTTACCGGGGAGCCGATCTGCCGGACCCAAACAATCTTTTCAATAACGGGCTCGAAGGCAAACAATGGCGGACGATTGATTTTCACCGGGGCGATACCGTCAACGAAGCCGCCCTGAAAGCCCTCATCCGGGCAGCGGTGGCGGAAAACCGCGCTAAAGTGAAAACCGCCGGTAAAGCTCCCGCGACAAGGGGCAGCGAACCAAAGAAACCGGCGAAATAATTTAATCTGATATTTCGGAATGTATTTATCATTGGGCAAACACCACGATACTATCCAGCCATAGGTATAGCAATGCGATACCTTTTTGATTTTCAGTTAAATCAAAAGTTATCCTTATATCTATCCCCCACCGATTATTCTTCTTCCCGCTGATTCACCGCGTTTCCCCGGACCGCATAATCCGCCGCATCTGCCTGGAAATAAAAACTATTCCACCATACTTGGTATCCGTTTATGACTCTGCTATGATAGTGGTAAATTAACCATGCGGAGGGAGAAAAATGACTGGCGGATATTTGGGGAAAATCCTGTTTGTCGACCTTTCTACCGGCGAAATCAAAGAAGAACCCCTTGATGAAAAAATGTGTCGGGATTTCCTGGGCTGCTACGGCATCGGCGCCAGAATCTTGTACAGTCGGCAGAAAGCCGGCGTTGACCCGTTAGGACCGGAAAATACTCTCGGCTTTATTACCGGTCCGCTGACCGGCACCGGTGTACCTACCGGCACACGGTACATGGTCGTGGCCAAATCACCGCTCACCGGAGGCTGGGGAGATGCCAATTCCGGCGGATATTTCGGTTCCTATCTCAAATTTGCCGGTTTCGATGCAGTGTTCTTCACCAGGATTTCGCCGAAACCGGTTTATTTACTGGTGGATAACGGCCGGGCGGAGATAAAAGACGCGGGAGCGCTGTGGGGCAAAGATACCTACGAGACGGAAGACACTTTGATGGCCGAATACGGCAACCAATCGCGCGTGGCCTGCATCGGGCCGTCGGGAGAAAAAATAGCGTTAATCGCGAGTATCATGACTGACCACGGCAGCGCCGCCGCGCGGTCGGGACTGGGCGCGGTAATGGGTTCAAAAAAGCTCAAGGCAATTGTCGTCCGCGGTAACATAGAAGTGCCGATTGTTGATAAGGAGGCTATTGCCCGGATTAGAATCGAGCAAATGAAAGTCTGGCAAACTATTCGTCCAAACGGCATGTCTGAAATCGAAGGGCAGCGTAAGTACGGCACCAGCAGCAGTAACTATACCTCTGCGCACAGCGGCGACAGTCCGGTGAAGAACTGGGGCGGCATCGGTGTGATTGATTTTCCCGACCGTGAAGGTGTGCACCAGGATAAATTCTTAGCCCGGGTGGAGAAAGGCCACTCCTGCTGGCACTGCCCGGTCGCCTGTAAAGCGGTATTGAAGGCCGGTGAGGGAGAGTACAAATATGCCGCCGGCTGCCACCGACCGGAATATGAGACGGCGGCCGCTTTCGGTTCGAATTGCCTGAACAGCCATACCGAATCGATTTCGATGGCGAACGACATCTGTAACCGGGCAGGACTGGATACGATTTCCGGCGGCAGTGTTATCGCTTTTGCGATGGAATTATATGAAAATGGAATCGTAACTCAGGAAGATACCGGGGGTATCGCCCTCAAATGGGGTAATCATCAGGCAATAGTGGCCATGACCGAAAAAGTGGCGAAAAGAGAAGGGCTGGGCGATATTCTGGCGGATGGCGTGAAGAAAGCGGCCGAGAAGATCGGTAAAGGTGCGGACAAATACGCTGTCCATGTCGGCGGTCAGGAACCCGGGATGCATGACCCCAGGCTGCCGCGCGGCAACGGCTACCCGATGTCGGCGGCCCGTTACCAGATGGATGCTACGCCGGGACGCCATATGCTCAGTTTTGGCTCATTCGTTATTTTCAGGCATTGTGTTAATTTGACCGGGATGTGTTTCCAGGGCGGTTGGTCCGGCAGCAAGGACAGAATGTTGGGCTTTTTGAATGCCGTCACCGGCTGGAATTATACCATGGACGATATGCTCCTGGCGGGAGAGAGAACTGCCAATATCAGACATGCGTTTAATCTGCGTGAGGGAATCTGCGAACTGAACTGGACGCCGCACCCGCGGATTGTGGGAAAACCACCCCAGGAAGCCGGCCCGCTGAAAGGTTCTACCGCCGATATTGAAGCTCAGATTTACTGGGGACTCGGCTCGCTGGATTGGGACCGTTTCACCACCAAGCCCAGTAAAGCAAAATTGCTGGCTCTCGGTCTTGATGATGTCGCGAAAGATTTGTGGCCGTAGAAACATGATAAAATAGGTTATGTAGATCAAATAAAATTATCACGACCCCAAGGCGGTGATAATTTAAACAACACAATAAAATTAAGGGAGAACATAATGGATTTAGGGCTTAAAGGCAAAGTAGCGGTGGTGACCGGAACCGCCAGCCAGGTGGGGATGGGAAGAACAATCTGTCTGACGCTGGCGAAAGAAGGCTGCGATATCGTTTCGGCGGATATGGATATGGAAGGGGCAATCAAGACGGCCGAAGCCGTGAAAGCGCTCGGGCGTAAGGCAATTGCGGTTAAAGTAAATGTGACTAATTATGCCGAAGTTGAAGAAATGGCAAAGGCAGCGTTGAAAGAATTCGGACAGATTGATATTTTAGTCAACACGGCCGGGTTGAATGCCGGTATGGGAGTGCAATTCCCGCAGCAGAAACAGGAAATCTGGG
>JBKQML010000033.1:0-12944 GCA_052326545.1 Dehalococcoidales bacterium | reverse complement strand
GGCGAAGAAATGACTTCCCGCGCCGATTAACACAATCTTTGCCATGCTGAAACTCCTGATTATGTCTCTGACATTGATAATAGGTTAAGCCTGCCCGATTGTAAAGCAACAAATACAGAAACTACTGGATTGTCGGGTCAAGCCCGACAATGATATGTGCTTTACAATCGGGCAGGCTTAACCTATTATCAATGTCAGAGACATAATCAGGAGTTTCAGCATGGCAAAGATTGTGTTAATCGGCGCGGGAAGTCATTTCTTCGCCAGGAACATTATCACCGATATCCTGTCATATCCGGAATTACAGGGGAGCACCATCACATTAGTGGGGCATGTCCACAAAGAACCGGTAGATTTAGTGGCCGCTTTTGCCAAAAAGATGGTAAAGGAACACGGTTTTAAGACTAAAATAGAGCCGACGATGAACCGCCGGGAAGCGTTGAACAACGCGGGCTACATATTGACGGCAATAAGGGTGGGCGGAGCGCCGGCAACACAGGCGGACAGGCAAATTACCGGTAAATACGGCGTGAACGAAAGCGCCGGCGATACGCTGGGTCCCATGGGCGTCTTCTTCGGGTTACGCAATGTGCCCGTAATGCTGGATATCTGTCGCGATATGGCGGAACTCTGCCCGGAGGCTCTGCTCATCAACTACACGAACCCGCTGGCAATTATCGGCTGGGCGGTCGCCGATTACACAACGATAAAAAATGTCGGGATATGCAACGGGGTACAGAGCACAGCCGGCAACCTGGCAAAATACCTCGGAATACCAATAGATGAGCTTTCGTACAGGATCGGCGGCATCAACCACATGGCCTGGTTTCTGGAACTGAAGCGGAACGGGAAAGATATGTATCCTTTACTGAAGGAGAAATTCAAAGACCCGGCGGTCTATTCGGGGCCAAACGCGCACGTTTTCGGGGCGGATATCGTGCGGGCGGAAGTTTTCAAGGCCTTCGGCTATTACTGCACGGAAACGAGCCCGCATCTTTCGGAGTATCTGCCCTATTTCAGAAAGCGTCCGGAGTTGATCGAACGGTTCAAGCTGCAAATGATTGAGAGAACCCCGGAAGAGCGCGAAAAAATGCGCCGGGCGAATGAAGAAAGCCTGCGGCAACTGGTTAGCTCGAAAGAGGAACTGCCGGTCAGCCGTAAGAATGATTACGGCGTCTCGATTATCCACGCCATCGAGACGGGTTTACCGGCCCGTGTTACCGGAAATGTGAAGAATACCGCCCTGATCACCAATCTGCCGGTGGGCTGCTGTGTGGAAGTGCCCTGTCTGGCGGACAAAGAAGGCATTCATCCCTGTTACGTCGAGGATTTGCCGCCGCAGCTGGCGGCATTGAACCGGACCAATATCAACGTTCAGGAACTGGCGGTCAGGGGAATTGCAGAGAAGGATAAAACCAAAATCTTCCAATCGATTCTGCTGGACCCGCTAACTGCGGCCGTGCTCACCATCGATGAAACGCGAAACATGGTGGAAGAAATGTTTTTGGCAAACGCGGAATTTATGAAGGATTGGAAATAAAAGTTAGACTTCCTTAGAGACTTCTATCACAGACACCGCTGCTTATAAGTTTTATAGTGCAATTAATGATATTGGAGGGGGTGATGGGCATGTGGTACGTGCATAATGTCAATGGCTGGTGGATGTTGGGGGGATGGATATTGATGTTGTTAGTATGGGTGGGGATTGCCGTTTTAGCGATATTGAGTTTCCGGTGGTTCCTGCGACACAATGATGCAACAGAAAAGCAAACCCCGCTGGATATTGCCAGAGAACGGTATGCGAAGGGTGAAATTACCAAAGAGCAGTTTGAGCAAATCAAAAAAGATTTAGGGTAGATTTCGCCCTCATCTGCGCTTCCCCCCTCAGGGGAGAAGGAGTAGAATACTTTACAAGATAATACGATGAGTATATTATCAGAATCAAACCGAACAGGAGGATGAACATGGCATTTACATTAGAACTGGGAGCAAAGGCGCCGGATTTTTCATTACCGGCAACAGACGGCAAAACTTACAAGTTATCCGACTTTAAAGACGCGAAAACACTGGTAATCTTCTTTACCTGCAACCACTGCCCTTATGTTAAAGGCTCGGATGAGGTGACCCGGCAGACAGCGGAAAAATACATGAAGAAAGGCGTGAAATTTGTCGGGATTAATTCGAACAGCGAAAATACTCACCCGGAAGACAGTTTCGAACAGATGGTGGAACGGATGAAGGTCAACAAATTTCCCTGGATCTATCTGCGGGATAAAACCCAGAAAGTAGCACTGGCCTACGGTGCGCTGAAGACACCGCATTTTTATGTTTTTGACAGCAGCCGCAAACTGGTTTATACCGGCAGAGGCGTGGATAATCCGAAGGACACCGCGAAGATGACCGTCAATGATTTAGACCGTGCCCTCGAAGAGCACCTGGCCGGAAAACCGGTAACCGTAAAGCTGACCAATCCAATCGGCTGCAACGTGAAATGGGAAGGGCAAGACCAGCACTGGATGCCGCCGGAGGCCTGTGATTTAGTCAGATAGATTAGGGGTGCTATCGAACTATTTTTACTTAACGTAAATAGTATTTCGTCCGCCTGAGGCGGACTCAATCGTCAGCGTTCACAATTCAGACCGAAAATATTTATGTAAAGTCTTTTCTGCAAGCGCAGGCTCAGACAATTTATTTAACAGTGACGGACTTGGCCAGGTTCCTGGGTTTGTCCGGGTCATATCCCCGGACAATGGCGGAGTGATAGGCCAGCAATTGCAGCGGTATCACGGTAACCAGCGGATAGAATACCGTCTCTACCTGGGGAATTTTAATCCACTCGTCGAACACCGACTGGTTGGTATTCGAGATACCAATGACCGTAGCGCCGCGTACCTTCGCTTCCGAGACATTAGAAATGATGTCGGCATAGGTGTAGTCCGTCGGGCAAATAGCAATGACCGGAGTCCCCTCTTCGATTAATGCCAGCGTACCATGTTTCAGTTCTCCGGCCGCCATACCTTCGGCATGAACATAACAGACTTCTTTCAGTTTCAGGGCACCCTCACCGGCTATGGCAAAATTAATGCCCCTTGCCAGAAAGTAAAAGTCCTTCTTATCTTTGAATTTTTTGGCGATGACCGCGATTTCAGAGTTATTGTTCTGCAAACCTTCCTCGATCAGTGAAGATATTTCCAGCAGCTTTTCTTTACCTTCATTCAATCTACCATCCATCGCAAAAGCGAGTAAATACAATAGACAAAGCTGCGCGGTGAATGACTTAGTGGCCGCAACCCCGATTTCCGGTCCGCAACTGAGATAAAGCGCTTTATCACTCATCCTGGCCAGCGACGAGCCTTCTACATTGACGATAGAATAGACGGTGGCACCATTAGCCTTAGCTTGCTTGACGCCATTCATGACATCGGCGGTTTCACCGCTCTGCGAAATGGCGATGACCAGCGTATTTTTATCCACGGAATCCGAAAAATAGCCGAATTCGGAAGCCATGATAACATCGCTGAAGGTGTGTCCAATTCTGGAAAACGCATACCGGCCGATGAGGGCGGCAAAACGTGAGGAACCGCAAGCGACAAAAATCACCTGCCGCGACCTGAGAATATCAATGGCCATGCGGTTAAGCAGCCGGTCATCCTGCATCAGGGCCTGGCGGATGACAGCGGGCTGCTCTTTGATTTCCTTGATCATGAAATGGGGGTAATCGCCTTTCCCGGCTTCAGATAAATCCCACGTGATGTTAACCGATGCCCTCTGTTTCTGATGATGGGCAAAATTATAAATCTGATAATAATTTTGAGTCATGACGACGCATTCGCCGTCTTCGATATAGACAGCTTCCCGGGTATACGGCAGAAATGACAGAACGTCGCTGCCGATAAAATTCGCGTCTTTGCCGATACCGAGAACCATCGGGCTGTCTTTCCGGGCAGCATATAATTTGCCGTCTGCCAGCGTGGAGATGACAATAATGGCAAAAGACCCCTGCAATTGCCTGACCGCGGCAAAAAAAGCATCTTCAAAATTCAACCCGGAATCAATCTGCTCCCGGATAAGGTGGGGAATAACTTCGGTATCGGTATCCGATTGGAAGCGATATTTCAGGACAAGACGCTTTTTTAATTCTTCGTAGTTTTCAATAATACCATTGTGAATCAGGGCAATTTGAGATAATGCATCACAATGAGGATGGGCATTCTCCCGGGTAACACTGCCGTGGGTAGCCCAGCGGACATGACCGATGCCGGTATTGCCCGGCAGGTTTTTAATATCACAGTCTGCAATGACATCAGCAACCTTGCCCTTGTTTTTACAGAGGTAAACTTTGCCGCCGCTAATAGTTGCAATGCCGGCGGAATCGTAACCGCGGTATTCCAGCCGGGTGAGGGCATCTTTTAATATTCCCACTGCCGGCTTATTACCAACATAGCCGATGATACCGCACATACTCGAACTCCTGAGGAACCCATTACGGAGGATGGCCAGCCCGCAATTGCTTAAATCTTCATCTAATCGGGGATTGACTATGCACTATTGTATCGGCACCTACATCGTTCGTCAAGTTGACATGCGCGTAGATGAGTGCGTTGTTCCCGACGCGAACTCCGGGCATGATACCTACCTGGATGCCGATGCGGCAATTGTCACCGACGAAAGCACCAAGTTTATCCCGGCCGGTATCAATCATTGTGTCGCCAACTTTTACTTTCACGTTTTTTGTGTCGAACCGCCAGTTGGCAGAAATTGTGCCGGCGCCAAATGAGCACCGCGAGCCGATGACCGAATCACCGGCGTAGCTCATGTGAAACTGGGTGCCGTCACCGACATAGGATTCTTTGATTTCCGTACTGAAGCCCACCACGCATTCCGCGCCGATGTGACTATAGGTCCTGACCAGCGCGTTATTGCCGATAACGGCATTACGCCCGATATAAACCGGCCCGCGGATAACAGCATTTTCCAAAATACGAACACCGTCTTCAATGATGACTTTGCCATCGAGGACCGCATGCGGAGAAATACGGAGGTCAGGAGAAACCCGGGGTTCCGCCCGGTCCAGATAATACCGGACGGCATCCAGAACATGCCAGGGATATTTGATCGGCGTCCAGACTCCGGTGTACGGTACCACCTGAATATCGCGATGGTCTTTGCACATCGCATCGATGGCCTGCTCGTAGACGTCGTCCTCGTTCGTTTTAACCTGTGAAATATAATGTAATAACGTTTCCGGATCGGCATGAAGATGCACCAGGATATTGACCATATCCGAAGGTTCGTTGCCCGGACCGGGTTTCTCCAGAATACCGGTAAGCCGCCCCTGTGCATTTACCACCAGGTACCCGCCCGGAAAATAGCTTTTTACTTTATAACCGGTAATCAAGGCTGAAGCCTTTTCCTTCTTACGCGCAGTTAAAAGAGCAGCATAGGCGGTGTTTTCAAAAATGTCATTCGGGTTAACGAGCAGGACTTCGTCTTTCAGCAAATGCCGGGCATTTTCCACTGCGTTGGCAATGCCAAGCGGTTTTTCCTGGACCACAAATTCAAATTCAGCGTTCTGATATCGGGCAGCGATATTTTCGATACGCGTGAGATTGATAGGGTTGGCAACTATGATAAACCGGCGCAAACCGGCTTTTACAGCTGCTTCCAGCTGGTGTTCGATAAGCGTTTTTCCCAAAAACTTGAGGAGGAACTTGTCCTCGGTAAAAGGATACATTCTTTTACCGATACCGCCGCAGAGAAATAAGACTTTCATTAGTTACACTCCCGCCAATCTACGTAGTGTTGATTCAGCGTCAGCTAATAATTTTTCCGTTTCATTTTCAGAAGGAGACTCGGCGATAATGCGAAAAATGGGTTCGGTGCCGCTGGGGCGCACAAGAATCCAGGAGCTGCCGAAGTCTATCCTCAAGCCGTCCAGGGTATTGGTACTGCCGGAGCCGAAAGCCGCCGGATTAGATACGATTATCTGTTTGAGTGCTTCTTTCTTTTCGTTCGTACAGGGGATTTTGCGCTGACCGAGGTAAAGCGGCGGTATTTTACGGAAAAATTCACGGATTTCCGAAATATCCTGAACCGAAGACAGTAAAGTCAAAGCCGCGGCAATTGAATTCGGATAAAGGCCTAATTCCGGCATGATATAAACCCCGATGGACTCAATACCGATGGCGGCGTCAACTTCACGCGCGAGATGAGCTACCGGCACATCGCCAACTTTTCCCCGTACTACGGTTACTCCCAGGTCTGCCAGGGCGTTATCCAATAATTTGCCGGTTTCCACCGTGGCGGCTACTTTCTTTTTACCGCTGCGTTTCACGGCCAGGGCGCTGATAAAAGCCACCGATTCGGTAAACCCGATAAACCCCTGCCGGTCCACGAAGACAACCCGGTCGGCATCGCCGTCAAAACAGACGGCGAGATCCAACCCATTGTCCTTTAAAAACTGATAGGTATTTTCCAGCGTATCTTTTTTAGGCTCCGGGCTGCGGCCGGGAAAAGTGCCATCGGGAGTATCATTAATGGGCAAAACCGTATAGCCGAAAGCAGTGAATATTTTAGAGGCGATGCCGGATGCAGCACCATTACCGGGGTCAACGGCAATGCGAAAAAGCGGCGATTTTGTTGCCGGCGGGAACTGCTTTAGTAGATATTGCGTATAAAGGGCCACGATACCGTGTTCGTGTCTGAAATTGGCCGCAATGCCGTCGCGGAAATTTTTTTCCGCGTAAATCCTTTCGATTTCGTTTTCCTGCCGGGCGCTGTAGCCGATTCCTTCAGAAGTGAACAATTTGACGCCATTATATTGGGGCGGATTGTGCGAGGCAGTACACATCAGTCCTACATCCATGCCCATGTCCGCCGTGGCAAAAGCAAGAATCGGTGTCGGCAGGATACCGGCGTCAATAACATTGATACCGCCAGCCAACAGTCCCATCGTAACTGCTGCTTTGACAAAATCGCGGCTTTCACGGGAATCAGTGGAAATTAACGCATTCGCGCCCGGAGTCAAACCGGCGGCAACCGCCCTGCCGACATTCCAGAGTTTGTCAAACGTGAGCTCCGTGCCAACTACGCCGCGGACACCACTGGTGCCGAATAATTTCGTGATTTCAAATTTATCCGTAGGCAATTTAATCTCCAGCTTTGATAAAACATTTTATCATACCGGTTCGACTTTTAATAACTCATTTTAACACAAGCCAAATTCCGATTTTGCAAGGAGTTAAAACACGGAAGATTGGTTGCAAGCGGATACTATTTTGGTTGATTGTTACGGGACAGGCGGGCTTTCATATGATTTGACATCTGACGGATGGAAAAAACAAGCAGATAAAAGACCGTTAACCCGGCAAGCGAAAATAGCACCATCTCCGCCGGTTAACCTTGGTGTTCGCACCGACCACGATTCCTACGGTGAGGAATATGCCGTCAAAAATAATGCTGGAGATAATGACTCCCAGGAATAAAACACGATACTGTTTTTTGACGCCCAGAAGCACGGTCAGGGGTGTTCCCAAACCTAGTAAACGGCCCAAGGCAATAGTAAACGGGGAAATATATGATTCCAGTTTTTGCAGTGTTTTAGAAAACCAGTTATCATTCCCAGAGAATTTTTTGACCCTGGCCCCAACATATTTTTGATAAAGTTTGGTCAGGGAAAGACTGCCAAACCGGGAAGCGCTAAAGAGCAACAGTACGCCGGTTTCCCTGCCTGCCAGCGCAATGAGCCATAATAAAAATAGATGAAAAGGAGATAATATTCCGACGGATAAATTATACCCCGCCAATAGCCAAACTGTTTCTAAAAGATAGGGGACGGAGGCCAGCAGAATTTCACCGCAAAGACAGAGCAGGAAAAGCAGCAAGACAACCCGCAAGTCAAAAACTCCTATAATGTTAGGAATTTGTTTTAGGGCATTCATAATTTGGCGTAAAAATTCAGCCATAATCAAACCGAATTAAATACTGAATTAAATAATATGGGGAGGGAAACCGGACATTAACCCGGAACCGCTCTTTTGAATAAGGGCAAAGTTTGCTTCGGGGTTCTTTTCAAAAGCGTAAACTTTACGGAAAAACGACGCTGTCGGAAGGAAATATCCTCCGGCAATAACAAAAAGAACCAGAGCAAGGATTGCAGAGATAAGAACGGTGGCCATTCTGTTTTTGTGAAATACCTTAGTGATAAATTGACCCGCCAAAGATAGAGGTTTCTTTAAAAGATAATTTCCGCAACGGCCCCAATTAATAAGTCCTTCTTTAAAGATGCGCAGAATGGGCTTTTTCACCGACCGCGGCGAAGTCACAACGCGTAATTTACTATCAAAGGAAACTTTCCCCAATTTGCTTAACCGGCTGGCAATACCCCACTGGTCCGGAGCATAAGCAATATCATGATAACCACCCAACTTTACAAAAATCTCACGACGGAACGCGAAGGTGGCGCCGGAGATAATCCAGGGACGTCCAATAATAGGGATTAAAAGCCAATTCAAGCTAGACCTGATTATATATTC
Source organism: Dehalococcoidales bacterium (assembly GCA_052326545.1). Classification (GTDB taxonomy): domain Bacteria; phylum Chloroflexota; class Dehalococcoidia; order Dehalococcoidales; family Fen-1064; genus Fen-1064. The sequence goes on along the minus strand of JBKQML010000033.1, from coordinate 4,410 downwards.
GACGACAGACCACCAGGGAGGTTCAGTGTAAACATACCTGCCGGTCACGGCGACTACTTCCGGATGCTTTTTAAAACGATCGGCGATGCGGCTGAGCCAATTGCGGGGGTAAAGAGTATCGGCATCGGCCTGGGCAATGATATCGCCCTGGGCGGCATCGGCGCCAATCTGCCGGGCATAGAAAACGTTTTTCTTTTCCGGACACGGCACAACGCACGCTTGAAAATCCTGAGCAATACGAACAGTATCATCCGTGCTGCCGTTGTCGGCAATGATGATTTCATAAGATCCGGTATAGTCCTGATTTCTCAGGGACTTCAGGCAATCGGGTAGATATTTTTCTTCGTTCAGGGCCGGGATAACGATGCTAATCATATTCCTGAATTCTAGCACACCACTAATATATGAGCAAACTTTAAAATATGCTTTGCAACCCGGATAGTGTGCACAGGCATAGAGGCTTATGATTTGGAGTTCGTCAGGAAATAAGCATCAAAATTTCATCACGGAACTAATAGAACCGCACAGGCACGGAGGCCTGTGCAACTAGCGGTATAACTATTGCAAATCTATTTCTCTAATGAACAGCCATCGATAATCTTCCGGTTTTTCAACAAATCCGGCCTTGACCGGATTATAGACAATATAATTCATTTTCTGTGTATATTCTTTATTGTTACGGATAATACGGTCATAATTCTCGTCTTGCCAGATGTTACATTTTTGATTAAGCAGTTTCTGAAGACAATTGGCAGAATAACTTTTTATACTGTGAGTAATCTGAGCGAGGCTATAATACTCAACGGGTTGCCTAACCGTTTTTGGTTGTACAGGCCTCTGCGCCTGTACATTTTTAATAATTTTCACCGGCTGTAAAATGCAATGTACGTGGTCATCCATGATGACACAAGTATGTAATATATATTTCTTTACATCATGGAAACGAACACTTGATAGAACAATATCTTTTGCTGAATCAGAAAGATTAAATCTATCGACGATACTAAAAGTAATGAAATAGATACTACCAGGAAGTTCGAAATGAGGCAATATTCTTTTGGAAACCCTAAAACCGGTAGCCGGCTTTAACCTGTCTTTGGATTCCATAATGAGATAATTGCCTTTTTTAATTTTTTTACGCACAGGCACGGAGGCCTGTGCAACTAATCAATATTTGAAGTTAATTTATTATAAAGGAACAAACTAATAGATTCCGAGCTCTTTTTCGTATTCAAAATAGGCTTTTTTCCTTTTATAGAGTTCCATAGTATCATTTAAACTGATAAATTTCATTCTTGAGTTTATTTCATGAAACGTGCCAGATAATAATAAATTAATTTTACTTTGATCTTCCTCGGAAGCCACAAGAAAAATATGACTATTCCAAAGATCATAAGCATGTTTAAGTTTACCAAGTGCATGGTAAATATCCCCACCTACTTGAACTTCAAAAACATAAGTCGGTACCGATTTTTCTACTCTTCTCCAAACAACATCTAATTTCCCAGTATCGAATGGATATTCTTCTTGGCATATAAATTTTTGCAGACTTCCTATTTTCACCAAAGCTTTTTTTGCTTGATCGTGTGTAATTAACTCCCTTTCCTGTTCATCTGTGTTAACAATAAATGAGACCGGTTTTTCAGAGATATTACCAGTTGTATTAATAGAAAAGGCATTTTCTTTCCCAAAAGAACTGATGATATTCATTGCCGATTTTTCACTAATCATCTGAAAACCAGCACGAGGGATTAACTCTTTGACTACCATTTTCTTCTCTGACCATTCAATTTGTGGCAAACAATATGTAGTATCGAACTCGAATCTTAGAGGCCAAATCACTTCATGTATTTTCAATTCATCGGGCCAGATAGGAGTTTTTTGTTTGAATTTTGTTTGGATAACCCCAAAACCTATTATGCCTCCGATTGGCTTAGTAGCATAAAAAAACAATATATCTTTCTCGTTGAGTTGATCCCATAGGTTTTGTCGAGTAATTCTTAATCCCCATAAACCATTGGTACTAAAGGCAGTCTGCCAATTTTCAGGAGCACCAACCGCTAACCAATAATTCATCCATATTCTCCATTCACTATTTCTTGGCTTTCAGCAGTTTAGAGACATGATCCAGGATTTTATCGGCGACTTCCCGCTTGCTCATGAGCGGTAAATCTTCCGCTTTACCGCCTTTTTTGAGAATGACGACTTTATTGGTGTCGGCGCCAAAGACGCTGCCCTCCGAACTGACATCATTCGCTACAAAAATATCGCACCCCTTGCTGACCAATTTCTTTTTAGCATTGGCAATCAAATCCTGAGTCTCAGCGGCAAAACCAACTTTAATAAACTTGCCTTTAACTTCGGAGAGAATATCCGGTGTTTTCACCAGTTTCAAGGTCAAACCGCCGGCGACTTTCTTAATTTTTTGGGCGGCAACAGTTTCAGGCATATAATCCGCGACGGCGGCGGCCATAATGAGGGCATCCGCTTTGGCAGTGGCCTTGACAACAGCATCTTTCATCTGTTTGGCGCTGCGGACATTTACCGTTTCAACGCCGCCAACCGGATTCAGCGCAGTCGTGGTAGTAATCAGCGTGACCGCCGCGCCTCTATCCCGGGCGGCCTCGGCTAAGGCATACCCCATTTTCCCGGAGGAATTGTTGCTGATGTAACGGACAGGATCAATCGCTTCCTGTGTGCCGCCGGCAGTAATAACAAAGTGTTTTCCGGCTAAATCACCTTTTTTACCGAGTGTCTGCTGAATAATACCGATAATCTCTGAGATTTCCGGCAGCCGGCCATAGCCAATTGAGCCGGAAGCCAGGCGTCCGTGCACCGCAGGAATAACGGTAAAACCCCTGGCCTTCAGTTTGCCGATATTCTCCTGAGTGATGGGATTAACATACATGTTATGGTGCATAGCGGGAGAAACCACCACGGGCGCTGTGGTCGCCAGCACCGTACAGGTCAGAATATCATCGGCAATACCGGCCGCCATCTTGGCGATAATATTGGCGGTAGCAGGCACTATGACAACGATATCCGCTTCATCGGCTAGAGAGACATGCGTAATCGCCGAAAGCGGCGCAGGTTCGAACATACCGGTGACAACAGGATTTCCGGTTAAAGCTTGAAATGTTAACGGTTTCACGAGTTCGGTAGCTTCCCAGGTCATGACTACTTTAACATTGGCGCCGGTCTGAGCTAATTTACTGGCCAGGTCCGCGGCCTTATAGGCAGCGATGCCGCCACTAACTCCGAGAACGATAACCTTATTCTTCAGCATTTGCGTTCCTCCTTCTTACATTGAATAATTAACACTCATCAGTACTAAAAATTCCAAATTCCATTTACTTGTTCATATCATAAATCATTTTTAGACCGACGAGTGTGATGTCAGGATTAACGACTTTGAAGATATTGGTTTCCTGGGCGAAGATGGCGCCAAAGCCGCCGGTCGCCACCACTGTCGCCTTCTCGCCGAGTTCCTTTTCGATATGAGCGACGACAGCTTCTACCAGCCCGGCATAACCAAACATGATACCGGATTGCATGGCCGTAATCGTGTTGGTGCCGATAGCTTTCTGAGGATGGACAAATTGAATTCGGGGAAGCGCGGCTGTTCGCGAGAACAGGGCTTCGGCGGCGGTCATCGGACCGGGTGCGATTGCCCCGCCGATAAAATCACCTTCTCTGGAGATTGTATCGAAGGTGGTAGCTGTGCCAAGGTCAACGATAATGGTCGGGCCACCATAAAGCTTAAAACCTGCGACGGTATTCACAATTCGGTCGGCGCCAACTTCCTTTGGATTGTCCATGCGTATCCGTATGCCGGTCTTGACCCCGGGTCCAATCACGAGCGGGCTGATTTTGAAATAATCGTCGAGAAGTTCAATAAAAATAGGGACGAGCGGCGCCACGGTACTGCACAACGCAACTTCTTTGATATCCGTCAGTGCTATTTTCCGGAATTGAAGGAGGGTCATCAGTGTCGCGGCATATTCGTCAGGCATCTTGTGCACATCGGTTTCCAGCCGCCAGTTATAACGTATTTTCTCGCCATCAAAAACGCCCATGGTCACATTGGTATTACCGATATCGATTGCCAGAAACATAGATTTTTACCTCCTCACCACCTTAATTCCCTGCAACTACTATTGTACCAAGTGTAGCAAGGGTTGGGGTTACGGTCAACTATTTGCCAATCCCTCCAGTTTTTTCAGCATCGCCTGCCAATGAGTACCCTGCCAGTAAATACGACGGCAATTGGGGCATTCGACATACTGAGAGTGCCGAAAAAGTCTTCTTTCGTCCGTTGAAAAAAAATAATTTTCGAGAACGTGAATAGATAAAATGAGGCTAAATACATGCTAAAATAGAGTTAACAAATCAATAGGAGGTGCTAATGCT
>JBKQML010000032.1:0-7969 GCA_052326545.1 Dehalococcoidales bacterium | reverse complement strand
CCGGAACCAACTGCCTGATAATTTACCTGTATGCCGGTAAGTGAGGCGTAAGTTGAAAACCATTGGGTATATAACGGCGCGGGGAAAGTCCCGCCTGCACCGTTCAGAGCGACGACCGGGGTTGAAGTTGTAGTTACAGCGGCTGCTGTTGTAGATGTTGTGGTGGTATTAGCTGCGGTTGTGGTCGTGTTTGTCGGAGAGGTGACCACCGTTGTAGTTTGGGTAGTGGATGTGAGGGCGCTAAATTGCGTGGTGGTAGTTGAGGTGGGCTGTATTGCTGTAGTAGTGTTTGTGGGGTTTGTCGTTGTGCTGCTGCAAGCGGTGAAAATTACCGCTGTCACAAGTATTAATGATGTCACCACAGCGAGCCATTTTTTGTTAAATTTGTTAAACAATTTTCTTTTCTCCTTTCTCTTATTCTCCTTCATTATAAAAGGCGACCTTTAAGGAGAGTTTAAGAGGATGTTAAGAGCATGTTAATTTTTGGAAATTAGTGTTGAAAATTTGGCTTGAATTCTCGAAAACTAGAGTATATTTGAAAAATTTACTTGATATTGAAACTGTTAATTGACGGTAAATTATTGTTATGTAAAGTATTACAACAGGATGATTTGATAATGGGAGAAAAATGAATCAGTGCCTGGAGGACACCAATGAGATAATAGGTATTTATACCGTTTGACCGAATTGGTTAATCATCAGTATCATTTCATTAAGCCGTCCGGCACTCTTTTTATTGTAATTAAAAACAATTCTTGGTTTCGCCGCCAGTTCCGGCTCATCCGCTTCTTCGGGCAATGCAGGTGTTTTGAATATCTTACCGACTCTAATCAGGTCTGCGAACTTTTCATTTAATATCATGACATGACTATCCGTAAGCTCTTTTTGTAATCTGATTACCAGACGGCTGTACACCTGCCGCATGGAATGATACGTTGAGTAATAAGATTCAATCCAGTCGGCCGCTTCCCCCGGAGAATGCAATATCTTATAGAAAGACAGGTCTTCCCGGTCGATGAATCCTCTGGCTAGTAACTGCTGTCGGATAAATTTATCCCAGGTTTCCCAGTATGCTTCACCGGGAAGTTCCATCAACACTACCGGCATCGGCGGAGCTTTTCCCGTCTGCAACAATGTCAATACTTCGAACCCTTCATCCTGCGTGCCAAAACCGCCGGGAAACAAGGCAATGGCATCAGCTTCCATCACAAAGAACACTTTACGTGTGAAAAAATACTTGAATGTTACCAGTTTGGGGTCATCTTGAATTACTTTAGCCGGTGCCTGTTCCGATGGCAGTAGAATATTGACGCCGAAGCTGTTTTCCGGCCTGGCGCCTTCGATGCCGGCCCGCATTATTCCGTCCGCTGCGCCGGTGATTGTCATGTATTTCTTCACGGCCATCGCCTGTCCGAATTTCACGGCAAGGTCATAATATGGATTATTTTCTGCCACCCGTGCGGAACCAAAGATTGATACTTTACGCACCGACCGGTACGGCTTGAAAATGTGCGCGGCATGTTTAAACTCTGCCATCACCCGGTCGATCATCTTCAAGTCCAGGATATCGAGATTCTGACAATTCAGGGCATTCAGCACAATATCTTTATTAAGATATGAGCGCAGGTCTCTGCCGTCACAGGTTAAGATTTCCTGTGCGGCTTGCACTGCTTTCTCTACATTTTTCGCAGCGATTTCATCTTTTTCTGGTTTATCCTGATTTTTCTTCATTTATTGATATTCTACCACTTCCGGAACCGGAAATATTTCGATGTTGTAGATCCCTGCACCCGGCATTGTCGCCAGGTAGGTAGTCAACTGCTCCACCGATTTGCAGTCAGTAATAAAAACGATTGAATGGGGAAGGAGATGGTTGCGAATCATGCGTTGCTTCGAAGCTTTGTTTTCGGCTTTAGTCGAATCTTCAATACAACTCCATTTTGTATCGATATGGGCAAAGAATTCTCCGGGTAGTGTTGCTCCACTGGTTAAAAATTTCGCATAACACAAACATCGCATTTCCACCTCTCCTATTTTATTTCGTAACCTTTTGTCAATATTATAAAGATGGTTTATTAAGGATTACTTAAGATGATATTAAGATTACATTAAATTTAATAATGTTTTTAATATAATGCATCAGAAAATAGCATGAGCTATAATAATACGCACATTTAGACAACCGGCTCAGGGTTCTATGTAATTTACCTAGTAATTCGAAGAACCAATCTCTTCCATTTTCCCCGTCACAATATAGACCACCCTTTCACAAATGTTGGTGACTCTATCGGCGGCCCTTTCCAGATTATGGGCGGTCCACATCAGACGCGTGGCACGCGTAATCGTCTTCGGGTCTTCTGCCATAATGATTAACAATTCTCTGAATATCTGGTCATAGAGGTTATCAATCAGGTCATCCTCCTTAACGATTTTCTTGGCAGTCTCCGCATCCCTGTTAATAAAGGCTTTCAGGCAACGGTCCAGCATATCTACCGTTTTTTCGGCCATCAGCGGGATATCGATTAAAGGTTTAAGCGGTGGTTCATCTCCGATTAAGATTACAATACGGGCAATACCGACGGCATAATCCCCGATTCGTTCTATCTCAGTCGTAATATTGAGAATAGCGGTAATGATGCGAAGGTCGCTGGCCATCGGTTGCTGGGTTGCGATGAGTTCAATACACCGCTCTTCAATTTCGAACCTTTTTCTATTTATGTTCTGGTCTTCCGCGATTATCAGATTGGCCGATTTAATGTCCCTGTTTTTCAGAGCTTCGATGGCACGGATAATTGCTTTACTCACCATGCTTCCCATTACCAGGATATCATCCTGAATTTCCCGCAACCTCTTGTGAAAACCTGATCTCATTTCCATGAATTTTCTCCTTTCCAGAATTATCCGAATCGACCGGTAATATAATCTTCCGTACGTTTATCCTTAGGATTGGTAAATAGTTGAGATGTTTGCCCGTATTCAATTAATATTCCTGCCCGGTCCTGGTCTGCCAGGAAGAAGCCGGCCATATCGGATACACGGGCAGCCTGCTGCATGTTATGCGTCACGATGACAATGGAATATTGTGTCACCAGGTTCCTCATTAAATCTTCGATTTTTAAGGTAGAAGCCGGGTCCAAAGCACTGCAGGGTTCATCCAGTAGTATGATTTCAGGCTGTACGGCGATGGCGCGCGCAATACATAACCGCTGCTGCTGCCCGCCCGAAAGTGAAGCACCCGATTGATGCAGTTTATCTTTTACTTCGTCCCAGAGGGCCGCCTGTCGCAGACTGCGTTCGACGACTTCTTCCAATTCCCAGTGCCGGCTCCAGAATTGTGTCAATTTCAGTCCGGCGGCGACATTGTCAAAAACCGTCATCGTCGGGAAAGGCGCCGGTTTCTGGAAAACCATCCCGATCCGGCGGCGGATGACTACGGGGTCAGCATCCCTGGCATAGATATCTTTACCATCCAGCATGATGCAGCCTTCTGTCCTTCCCCCGTGCGAAACCTCATGCATGCGGTTCAAGCAGCGGATAAATGTAGATTTTCCACATCCCGAAGGTCCGATGATCGCCATAATTGCCTTGGAACGGATGCTCATACTGATGTTTTTAATCGCCAGTGTTTTACCATACCAGGCGCTCAAATTCTGAACTTCCAGAATTCCTTTTGTATCTTCGGGATGTTCAATACACGTCAGATTTTGACTGTCTTCTTTTACCGTGTTCTGTACCATAATATTTGTTTTCTCTTCCATCTGTTGCTCCATTAAATATGTTTGCGGTTACTCACCCAGCGCACCAGGACACTGATGCCGAGCACCAGCAGCACCAGTAGAAATGCCCCCGCCCAGGCATGTTGCTGGTCGGTGGGATAAGGCGACAAAGCATCTTTATATATCAGCAGTGATAACGAGCCTATCGGCTTCAATAGCCCTTGTACACCAAACTGACTGCCGAGTGCCGTAAAGAGCAGCGGGGCAGTTTCCCCGGCAATACGTGCCACGGCAAGCATTATCCCCGTAATAATTCCGGTCATCGCCCCTGGTATCACTACTCCCACCACCGCCCGCCAGCGCGTGATACCCAACGCCAGTGCTGCTTCACGCATTGAATTCGGCACTAATTTTAGCGACTCTTCAGCAGTCCGGGCTACAACAGGTACCATGATGATCGCCAGGGCCACCCCTGCGGAAAGAGCCGAATAAGAACGCATCGGTACAACCATAATTGCGTAGACAAATACACCCACGACGATTGACGGAACACCGGATAAGATATCTGCTGTAAAGCGAATCGTCGCGGCTACTTTCGGGTTGGCAAATTCGGCCAGGTAAATTCCGGTTAATACACCTATCGGCAGCGCAATGATTGACCCCAATAACACCAGAATCAACGTGCCAAAAATCTCATTACGCATCCCTCCCCCGGTTTCACCCATCGGTTTGGCGGCGAGAATCAAGATATTCAGATTAATGTAAGAAATACCCCGTACCAGCGTGTAACCCAGAATCAACGCCAGCACCAGAATGGCTACCGCCGCAGCCGTACCGCTAAGGCCCAGCATAATGTTGTTTAACCATTTTCGGCGTACATGACCACGGTCATTCAAATTATTCATTCCTTGGCCGCCTTCACGGATGTCATTCGCCACACCAGTGTCCGCGCGATAACATTTACGATTAATGTCACCCCGAAGAGTATCAATGCCAGTTCTATCAGACTGCCGGTATAGACACCTGTGGAAGCCTCACCGAACTGACTGGCAATAGTACTGGCTATCGTCGCTCCCGGCGAAAACAGCGAAGCCGTCAGTTTATAAGAATTACCGATTACCATTGTTACCGCCATTGTTTCCCCGAGTGCTCGCCCCAGCCCCAGGATTATTCCCCCGACTATTCCTGTCCGGCAATATGGTAATACGGCCTTATCAATCGTTTCCCAGCGTGTGGCTCCCAGTGCGAACATTGCTTCACGTTGTTCATTCGGGACAGCTTTCATTGCATCCCGGGTTACGGCCGTAATGATGGGTATTATCATGATTGCCAGCAGTAGGCCGGCAGCGAGAAAACCCACCCCGAACGGCGGTCCCTGGAAAAACGGCAGGCTTCCCAGATGACTGCCGAGCCATTTTTCAATGGGATTTCTTACCACCGGTACCAGTACATAAAGTCCCCACAGCCCGATAATGACGCTGGGAATTGCGGCCAGCATTTCGATGATAAAAGAGGCCGGGCCTCTCAGCCAGTTCGGCGCCAGTTCCACCAGGAAAATCGCGGCTCCCAGGCTGATGGGCACTGCGATGACAAGGCCGATTAATGAGCTTAATAATGTTCCATAGATTGCCGGCAAAGCTCCGTAGATATCTTTAACCGGGTTCCATGTCCTGCTGGTGAAAAAGGAAAACCCGAACTTTGTGATCGCCGGCATGGCGTCTCTGGCCAAAACAAACACCAGCGCGACCAGAATCCCAACCATTATCAGAGTGAAAAACAGCGTTAAGTTCGAGAAGATTTTATCGCTATAACCGGAATGACCACTGAATCTCGGGCTTTTCATTGACGCAGGTAATTCTGTCTCTTGACCATTTTGCTTCATTGTCAAATTCTTTTTCCCTTTCACCTAGCAGGCTCTTTCCTATTCGTGTTGGTCTGCCATTTCCTCCAGATACTGCGCCGCCAGGTGTTGGCCGCTTAAAGCTTCGGGATGTTCGGCCATTAGATGCAGGACGGCTTCAGCAGTAATCAGGTTGGTAGCAATCGGAACATTATGGACATCACATACCTTGAATAAACCGCTAATATCGGGCTCATGCGACTGGGCATTCAGCGGGTCTCGCAGGAAAATTACCGCGGTGACTTCTCCGTTCGCCACCAGTGCTCCGATTTGCTGATCACCGCCAAGCGGTCCGCTGAGCAAAAGTGTCACCGGACGGCCGGTTCTCTCTTGAATACGCTGCCCGGTATCCAGTGTGGCTATCAGTTCAATTTCAGCTAATTCCTCTTTGTGCGCTTTTACCAGTTGTATCATTTCATCCTTCTTGGAATCATGTGCAATTAGCGCCAGCACTTTTTTCATACGTCACCCCTTATTTCACATCGCCAGGGGAAAGAGCTTTAAACTGTTATTCCATCTATTATCAGAATAAGGGACATAGTTTAAGAACTGTTTAAGGTATTGTTAAATTTGTGTTAAAATTTAGGGGCTTATGAATTGGTGTTAGCAATTATGGGAAGGTTGAAGCTGAAACTAGAACCTTTACCTTCTTCGCTTTTAACCGAGATATTGCCGCCGTGGGCCTGAATTGTATGTTTGGCGATCGCCAGTCCGAGTCCACTGCCGCCCTGTGAACGGGCTTTATCAGCTTTATAGAAGCGCTCAAAAATATGCGGCATGTCCTCTTTGGATATTCCCATTCCGGTATCGGATACATTAACAATCACGGATTCGGTATTATAATTTGTCGAAATTATTACCTTTCCGCCGGGATTATTAAATTTGATGGCGTTATGCACCAGGTTGGTTAATGTTTGGCGAATACGGTTTCTATCAACTTTTATAACGGGTAGATTCGCATTAAGGTCTGTCGTGATGGTTACCGGCTTGCTTTCCGCCAGCGGATTCATCTGAGCCGCAACTTCTTCGATAAGAAGATTAATGTTTGTCGGCACTCTTCTGAGTTCTGCCTTACCGGTCTCAATATGTGATAGTTCGGTAAGTTCCGCTACCATTTGGGTCAGCCGGTCAACTTCATTGTTAATCCGTGTTAAGAAATCCAATGCCGCTTGTTTATCGTCAAGTGCTGTATCTCGTAAGGTTTCTACCATCGCCTTAATCCCGGCAATCGGTGTTCTCAAGTCATGAGAGATATTGCCGATAAGCTCCCGACGCATCGTTTGCAGGTTTCTCAATTCCGTTAAATCCTGAAATAAAACAAGAGTGGATGAAGTCCTGCCGGGTGCTATCGGTACCGCAATTACTCTGATAAACCGCCCATTCGATTCAAGCTGAACAGTCTGTTCATGAGTCGTGTTCAGGCATTTTTTAACCACTTCATCAATTTCATAATCATGCACTGCTTCAATTAAAGGTAGCCCGGTTACACTGGTCTCTTTGAAGTTGAAAAGACGCTCCGCCGCCGGGTTGGCCAACAAAATCTTTTCTTCAGAATCCGTCATCACAACCCCATCGGTCAGATTCGTTAAAACCGTTGCCAGGCTGCTTCTTTCATCGACTATTGCTGCCATCGTCTTTTTCAGATTTTGAGACATTTCATTAAAGGCATGCGCCAGTCGTCCGATTTCGTCATTAGTCCTGATTTGTATCTGTTGGTCCAGATTTCCTGCCGCGATTCCTACAGCTGCTTGGGTGATTTGTCTCACCGGACGAGTTATCATTCCGGCTATTAGAGCGGCAATCAGTATAAATAATATGGCAGCAATCACTATCGCGGAGCCGATCGTTAATACTTCGCTGTTAATTGAGCTTTCGACTACAGTTAACGGCAGAGCGACTCGCGCCACACCCACTTCCTGTCCCTGGCTGATTACGGGTGCGGCGGCATACATCATGTATTCGTGAAGGGTAGTGCTGTAACGGGTATCCTGTCCGATACCGCCGGCCAGCGCCGCTTCGACCTCAGGCCGGGTAGCGTGGTTTTCCATGCTGGCTGTGGCTTGGTCGTTATCTCCCAGCACAGTTCCGTCAAGAGCAACAAACGTTATTCTGGTGTGTATTTCGGTCCCGATTGTTTGCGCCAGGGTATTTAGATTAGCTTGTTGCGCGGGGTCGGCAAAATCTGGTGTACTGATATTAGCAACCAGTTCAGCTTCATTAACTAATTGGGATTTTAAATGATTGATCTGATTATTCCGGGCAGAATTAGTGACATACACACCCAGAAATCCCATGGCCAGCAAAACCAGGATAATCAGGGGAACAGTTATTTTCCAATAAATACTACGTAGCA
>JBKQML010000031.1:0-4994 GCA_052326545.1 Dehalococcoidales bacterium | reverse complement strand
GTATAATTAGGTAAAGACGTTGTCGAGGAGGAGAAGCGATGAAAACACGGAAGCTGGGTTGGACGGATTTGAACCTGACCACGATTGGTTTAGGGACATGGGCGATTGGCGGCGGAGGCTGGACATTCGGGTGGGGTCCTCAGGATGATAAGGAATCGGCGGCCGCGATTTTCCGCGCGATTGAAAAGGGGATTAACTGGGTAGATACGGCGCCGGCTTACGGATTGGGGCACAGTGAAGAAATTGTCGGCAAGACACTGAAGCAATTTAAGCAGCGGCCGATTGTGGCGACAAAGTGCGGCATCGTCTGGGATAAAAACAGGCAGACAACACACCAGCTAAATGCGAAGACCATCAAACGGGAAGTCGAAGCCAGCCTGAAAAGACTGAATATCGATGTCATCGACCTGTACCAGATACACTGGCCGGACCCGGACTCGGAACTGGAGGCGGCATGGCAGCAAATCGCCAACGCAGTGAAAGAGGGTAAAATCCGCTATGCCGGCGTCTGCAACTGCAGCATCGCGCAGCTCAAGCGCATCCAGCCGATTCATCCGGTGGCTTCGCTACAGCCTCCTTACAGCATGATCGAGCGCGGCGCCGAAGAGAGTGGGTTGCTGGACTACTGCCGCGAACAGAATATCGGAGTCGTGGTCTACAGCCCGATGCAAAAGGGATTACTGACCGGCAAATTTACCCGGGAGCGCATCCAGGGATTACCGGCTGACGACCACCGCCGCAACGACACTAATTTCCAGGAGCCCCGCCTCACCGCCAACTTCGAGCTGGTGGAGAAACTGACCGCAATCGCCAAAAAACGTAACGCCACACCGGCACAAATGGCCATCGCCTGGGTATTAAGACGTCCGGAAGTAACGGCGGCGATTGTCGGGGCAAGGCGGCCTTCGCAGGTAGAAGAGACTGTCTCCGCCGGAGATTTAATGCTGACAGCGGAAGAAAAGAAGGCGATTGACGGATTGCTGACGCAACATAAAAAAGCAGTGGGGAAAGGGTAAGGACGATAGGAGCTTTTTCCAGTGCCGTTATTTTAGAATTATGCTTGCCCCCTTACCCTAACCCTCTCACCACAAGGGAACTAACCCTAAAAATAAATACTGAGTAAAAGGTGGGTTTGCTTGCTAATCGGTTTCAACAAAGCAGCTTTTTAATCAGGAAAATTCACTCAGTTGTCGTAGTTGACTTGGCTTGTTCATGATTAGTCGGTTCGTGGTGATGGATGAGGGAGAAGCGACGGTGGCTGAACCTTCTATCCGCCGGGCGGCCTCCGGTCAGGATATGGAACAATTCGGCGGCGGGTACCGTGCTGACGCGGCGGACTTCTTTGAGCCCGGGCAGGAAAATCACGGCGGACGCGGCCCGCAATATCCCGGAGATGAGGAAAACCGTCAATACCTGGTAGCCCATAAAAGTCGGCATGTGGGGAATCAGATAGCCGCCCAGCAGTGCGCCAAGCCCGGCGGCGAGACCGTTGCCGCAGTTGAAATAGCCGAGATACTTTGTCCTTTCCCCGGCGGCGGTGGCATCGTAAAGGTAATTGACCGAGCAGAGGTTAAAGCCGGCCCAGGCCAGGCCGGAGAAAGCCTGCACGAAGCCCAGGTAGACGAGATTTTTCGAGAAAAGCCACAATAGGGGCACCAAAGGGATTAAGACGGACGTGGCGACCAGCACTTTGAGGTTGCCGACACGGTCGGCGGCGCGCCCCCAACCGGAGATGGTCACCAGCGTCGCCACCGATGAAGCTGTGCCCAATCCGGCGAAGACGAAATAGCTGAATTTCAGATTATGCAGTTGGTAGACGGCGAAATAAGGGCTGGCGACATTGACGGCAAAGCTCATGCTGAAAAGGAAGAGCATATAGCGCCCGAGGTTAGTCGAAAATAAACTGCGGAGAAAATTGCCGCTGTTAGCCTGGGTCACCGGCCGGTTTTTTACCGGCACTTCATAGAGCTGGGTGAGCAGCCCGGTCGAGACCATTCTGGCCAGAAATGCGGCGCCGAAGAGGATGGCAAAACCCCAGAGCGCTTTGTGCACCAGAAAAGTGAGGAAAACGCCGGCGGCGAGGAAGGCAATGGTGTTGGAAAGGGTGGAGTACCGGCCGCGCAGGCTGAAATAACGGCCGCGGAGATGCTCCGGCACGACCTCTGCCATGATGCTGCCCCAGGCGGGAGAAGTGAGCGCGGCCGAGATCGAGTAAATGGTGGCGAAGAGGACCAGCCACCAGCCGACACTGGCGCTGTGAACAAAAGTGAGGCCGAGCATCGGGAGGAACATCAGTCCCTGCAGCGCCGCAAAGACAAGAACCAGAGCCTTGCGGCTTTTAAAACGGCGGACGAGGGTCGCGTCCCAGAGTTGCGCCAGTGAGGCTAAAAAACCCGGCACGGAACAAAGAATGCCGATTAGAAAACTGCTGGTCTGCAAAGCAACGGCAAAGGCGACGATGTAGTTATCGCCAAAGCCCATCACCGCGCCGTAGGCCATGCCCTCGGCGGTGGCAAATTTCAAGGCCCTTTCAATTTTCTGAACAATCGATTTATCGATACGCATTCGAACAAACTTGATATTATTAAGAGCAAAAATTTAATATTCGATGTTTAGGTCAATTATATTGCCAACTTTCTTGATTTGCAGCTTTATCGACAATTATAACACGGCAGCGATGGACTGGAACAACGTACAGGCAGGGACGTTTGTACAACTGGATCCCGTTCCCGTATCAAAGTACGGGACAAGCTTTCAAAGGAATGGATTATGAAACGGTAGGTTGAGTTCAAGCTCAACCTACCCTACACGACCAACAAGAAGGCTAATCTTTAGAAAATTATCTCTTAATCTCCCCCGGATTATTCGTTATCATTATATATTCAGAATGAATAAATACGTGGCTATGCCTTACGAAGGAGAGAAAATCGCATATCAATGTACAGCCTGCAGCTTCTACCTGACTTTCTCCATGGATAACGGCATAGCTGAAACCTGAGTACGTGTCAATGGATCGTATTTCGTTGTAGTGGGTCATTTGAATCAGGGAATTTAGAAATGTGATATTATCTCCTTAAAAAGGGGGGTAATATGACTAAATCTATCCAATGCATCAATTGTGGATTCTTAGCTAATCATGATGGTTTAACTGAAGTTGATTACGATGTTCGAAATAAAACAGGTACAAAAATTTACTCCTTAGGACGTTTTAGTTTTCTTTGTGTTGAACAAAAAGCTGATTTTACCGCTGATTTTGATGAACAAGGGGGTATAGACTCTTCAGATAAAATGCTTAGAGTCATATCTCGTGAACGTAAATGCCCTTATTTTAGAAATTGGCATCCTAGTTTTAGCCCAAAGGAGCATCGAGAAATGTTAGATAGAGAACATGAGCGAATTTGGCATATTATTGAGATATTAGCTATAGGTTTGTTTACTACCGGGAGTGGAGTAATTGGGGCACTAATTGCGAAAGGAAAGATATAAAATATAGCTAATTTACAGTTTTACAATCTCTTCAATAGTCCAGATATAGTCTACAATTCCAGTTGCCATTTTTAGATTCTGACGCTCAATATAGCTTGTTGAGAGTTCTTTAATATCAGGATTACCCTGAATAAATTTATTTCTCATATGAAATTGGTCCTTGACAGGAAGAATATCATTATCTTATAATAATAAAATTCATACAGGGGAGAAGAAAAACTTGAATCGTCCGAATTATTACACAGTCGCTTCCCATTTTATTACTACTGGTACGGGTAGAGCAATTCAGTGCCAGCGGGCTCGATGTGTTTTCAGTTCGGAGATCAACAAAATATAGTATATGATAACTGCAGAACAGAAATACCGGGCCCGGGAAACAAAACTCCCGGGCTTTTTTGTTGGTCGAATACCAAACAGGAAGGCGTAGAGAAAATAGTAAAAATTTATCTTGCTATATATCATCCCGAAGTGATATAATCGAAAAATTGTTGTATTTTTAGCGATGGAGTATATAAATGGCTATTATCAAGGTGGAAAACCTCTGTAAAGATTACCGACAACGTAAAGGGAGAGAGGGGCTGACCGGGGCAATCAAAGATGTTTTCAACCGGGAATATAAAATAGTTAAGGCCGTGGACAGCGTGTCATTTTCCGTGGAAAAAGGCGAAATTATCGGGTATATTGGCCCGAACGGCGCGGGAAAATCGACGACTATTAAGATGCTGATTGGCATCCTGGTTCCCACCAGCGGCAACATTGACGTCAATGGTATCGTACCTTTCAAGCACCGTGAAGTGAATGCTAAAAGAATCGGCGTGGTTTTCGGGCAGCGGACGCAATTATGGTGGGATATTCCCCTGTCGGAAACATTAAGCCTGATGCGCTATGTTTATGATGTGCCGGAGAAACGGTATCAGGAGAATCTGAAAATATTCTCGGACATTCTGGGCATTGATAAGTTTGTCCATACGCCGGTACGGCAGCTCAGCCTGGGACAGCGGATGCGGGCGGATATCAGCGTCGCCCTACTGCATAATCCGGATATTTTGTATCTGGATGAACCTACGATCGGCCTGGATGTAGTGGTGAAAGAGCGCATTCGTGAGTTTATTCTGGAAATGAATAAAACACGTAATACTACAGTAATACTGGCCACACATGATATGTCGGACATCGAGCGGTTGAGTTCACGCGTGATGGTCATCAATTCCGGCAAACTGGTTTATGATGGTCATCTGGATACATTAAAAAGACAATACGGCTCGGAAGAAATGATTGTGGCCGAACTGTTAAATAAAATCGAGGATACCAGTGAACTTACGGGAATGGGCGTAGATGAAATTAAATATCAGGATAATAAGATAACGATTAAATATGACAGTCGTGAATTACCCTGTGCCAAGAGCACAGGGCGTCTTAACGATTTTATAATTCAAACAACCTTAGCTGTTTGATGTCCTCTGCTCTTCCTTGCCCTTCGATGTATTTCTCAATTACTTGTTTGTCTC
>JBKQML010000030.1:0-11584 GCA_052326545.1 Dehalococcoidales bacterium | reverse complement strand
ACCACACGTTCGATGCTGTCTTTGGTCCGAAAATCAAAAACGATAATAGGCAGTTTATTTTCGCGGCATAAGGAAAGCGCTGTGGCGTCAATTACTCCCAAACGCAGGTGCAGCGCTTCCGTCAGGGTCAGTCTATCAAATTTTTTAGCGGAATGGTCTTTTTGCGGGTCGGCATTGTAAATGCCGTCGACATGGTGCGTGGCCTTTAGCACCACCTCGGCTTCCATCTCGATAGCCCGCAGGGCGGCGGCGGTATCGGTGGTCATGAACGGATTTCCCGTGCCGGCGGCAAAAATAACCACGATGCCTTTTTCCAGGTGGCTGATGGCGCGGCGCCGGATGTAAGGCTCAGCGACTTTGGTAACGTCAATGGCAGTTTGAGTGCGCGTTTCTACGCCGATTTTTTCCAGTGCATCCTGCAGCGTTAAAGCGTTGATAATCGTGGCCAGCATGCCCGCATAATCGGCAGTCACCCGGTCCATACCGTTTTTGGCCGCCTCGGCGCCTCGCCAGATATTACCGCCGCCGACAACAACGGCAACCTGAACGCCCATTTCGGAAACGTGCTTGATTTGTGTGGCGATTTTCGAGACTACAGCCGGGTCAAAGCCATAGGCAGAATTGCCTTTGAAGGCTTCACCACTGAGTTTGAGCAGGATACGCTTATACTTGGGAGCCGTCATTGGTATCCACCTTCAGCATCTATTTAGATAATTTATACTGAGGGCCGGGTATCTATACTCCAGCGATTCTGCATTCTGCCTGACCGAGCTCAAATCTGGCGAACCGGTTGACCTTAATGTTTTCGCCGGTTTTGGCGATAGCATCGTTGATAAGGTCCTGAATGGTCAGTTCCGGGTTTTTAATAAAAGGCTGGAGAAGTAAGCAAGCGACTGCGGGAGTTAAGTCGGCATCCTTGGGCATTTTCTCTTCTGAGATACAGATTGGTTCCTGAGCGGCAATTTGCATCGCGATGTTGTGTCCGAGTTCTTTGAAAATCTCGTTGCGGGCAACAAAGTCTGTTTCGCAGTTCAGTTCGACCATCGCACCGATTCTGCCGCCGGTGTGGAGGTAAGTCATTACCGCACCCTGGTTAACCGTGCGTTGGCTTCTCTTCTGTACCTTATTGATGGAATTTGTTTTCAGGGTTTCCAGCGCTTTTTCAAAATTACCCTGATGCTGTAATAATGCGGTGCGGCATTCCATGATACCGGCGCCGGATTTATCTCTTAATTCCTTTAATTGGGTAGTGGAAATATCCATGGTTATTTATCGTCGGGGGTGAAAATCTCCGGTTCGGAGCCTTTGGCCTGTGCGGTCGAAGATGCTTCAGCCGGATTTGCCCCTTCTCCTTCCTCTGTTTTTATCGGGGTCATCATTGCTTTGCCGGCCAGAACAGCGTCGGCAATGCGGTGGCAGATCAGTTTAACAGCCCGGATGGCATCGTCATTGGCCGGAATCGGATGGTCGATATCGTCGGGGTTGGAGTTGGTATCGACAATGGCGATAATCGGGATGCCGACGCGTTTGGCCTCGGCAATGGCGATATTTTCTTTCACGGTATCAACGACGAAGAGGGCTGACGGCAGACTGGTCATGGCCTTGATGCCGCCCATCTGTTTGTTCAGCTTGGTGACTTCTTCTTCGATGCCCATGATTTCTTTCTTGGGTAAGCGGGCAAACTCGCCTTTAGCCTGCGAATCTTCCAGGCGGACCAGGTGGTCAATACGGGATTGAATGGTGGGGAAGTTAGTTAACGTTCCGCCGACCCACCGCTGGTTGACCCAGTACATCCCGCAGCGTTTGGCTTCTTCTTCGATGGCGTCGTGGGCCTGTTTTTTAGTCCCGACGAACAGTATCGTGCCGCCGGATGCGACAATGTCCTTCACGACGAGGCAGGCTTTGTCCAGCATACCGGCAGTTTGTTCCAGATTGATAATGTGGATGCCGTCCCGCTTGGTGAAGATATAAGTCTTCATGCGGGGATGCCAGTAGCTGGTCTGGTGCCCGAAATGTGCCCCGGCTTCCAGTAATTCTTTGATTGTTGTGCTGTCTGGCAAAATATCCTCTCCCTTTCTAAGTTACAACACAGTATAACATACCCGATTATTATACGGCAAACTTTAAATGTACCGGGTGTTCCGCAATAATAATCAGTACGATTGTGCTGACTGTTTTATTTTCTTTATTATACAACTAAGCATCCGGGGATTGCCTCTTGGAAAAGTAATCCACCGGCACTTTAGTATAACCCAGTTTATTAAAAAATGTCCTGGAGGCGGAGTTTTCCGGCTCGATCAGGCAGGCATTGATATCGATGTCCAATGCGTTCAGACGTGTCTCCACGGCGGTGACCAGTTGAGAGGCGACTTTTTGCCGGCGGAAATCTTGATTGACGGCCAACCGGTTGATCCAGCCTTTACGGCCGTCATGGGTTCCCATGACCACCCCCACGATTTTTTTATCTATTGTTGCCACCAGGAAAAGGGCCTGTCCGCCTTGCAGTTCCCGGGCCATCCGTGAGCGGCTTTCCCGTCCATTGGGGCGGTAATGGATGCCGGCTTCTTCCCACAGTGCCACGACTTTTTCATAATCGTCCATGGTGAATTCGCGGATGATGATTTCTTTGGTTCTCATTACATTAGGTTTCCGGTTTGTCCCGACTTGACCCGGGATGGAGATATCTTCCTTACTTAAATTTTGTACGGGTTCGAGATATCTAACCGGCTTGCCGGTTTGCCGGGCATAGGCGATTTCGTTAGCCGTGCTTTTCCCGATGTAACCACCGACATTAAGGACCAGAATTTCGTCTGCCAGGTCAATTTTTCGCAAATGTAATTGGTCAAGCATTTGTTTCATTTCAGAATTGACAAACTGGGGGTCGTCTTTTTTTGCTTGTGTGGTTACTATTTCGATTGCGAGAATAATGTTACCCTCAAGGGTCAGCTTTTTACGCCATTCGTTAAAAGTATCCACAAATCGGGTAGAGCCGCAAAGGCAAATTACTCTAGGTTTATTCAAAGTTTCTCCTTAAACATCCGTTCTCAGGAATTCTCGCCGTATATATTTACTTCGTAAAGTAGGGACTAGAGGGTGAATTTAAAACTGATATTCGATCGGGCGAACACTAAAAAACCTCTCAATTTAAGGTTTGACGCAATGGATCAGTAAAAACAGCGAACCGGCATCACGCCATTTTTGCAGGTAGGGGTGTTCCCGACAATCGGAGGCAGATGGGCGCGGTTCAACCATTTTTCTCAGAACAAAGCCGGTATCGGCGAGAGGGTTGATGTATTCCGCCAGCGTCCGGGGAAATCTGGGGATGGCAAATGGCGGGACTTCTTTGCGGATTTCTTCCGGAGCCTGGGAAAACTGCCAGTGTTCCACCCATTGTGTTTTACTGAAATATCCGGACACAGTTAACTTTTCCTGATTGCTTTGCCGGTCGGTGATCCAGCCGAAACCCTTGGTCATGAAGCAGGGGTGCGAAACGCTGAAAAAGAAATCGCCGTTTTTCTTGAGCACCCGGTAAATCTCGGCGATAGCCTTCTCAAAATCCGGACTGTCCATCAGCGCCATGGTGGAAACCACGGTATCGAACGATTCTTCTCCGAAGGTTGACATGCTGGTGAAAGAGGCCAGTTCATAACGGATGCCCAGCGGTTCCTTCTTCTCGGCCCGCCGCGCGTGCTCAATCAATCGGGGAGAAATATCGATACCGGTCATCTTTGCCCCCGTGCGGGCGAAGATGCGGGTGTTATAACCCTCGCCGCAGCCGGCATCCAGCACTGTTTTCCCTTTAAGATTACCGACGAGCTTCAAGAAAGCGGGATTATTGAGGTGTTCGCGAAAGGTGTCCCAGCCCTGGCGGACATGCTCCGTCCACACGTCGGCATTGTCGTCCCAGTGCCGGGAGACTTCTCCCTCAGTGATTGTTTCAGGGTTGCTTTTTAACCGGTGTGTATTCATTTTCATTCTGCTAAAAACGATAAATTCGATATAAATATTAGCACATTTCAGCCTGTTATTCAGAGCTTCGAGGCTAAACAGGCACAAATATTTTTTTCAACAGGCACAAAAAACCCTCAAAACCTATTGACAAGCGTGCATTAATGATTTATGATTCTGACAAATAGGCACAAAAGGAGGGAGAACTAGAATGCAGGCTTATTGTGTGAAATGCCGCGCCAAGAAGGAAATGAAGAACGCCAAAGCAATTACCATGAAGAATGGTAAGCCAGCTACCCAAGGCGTCTGCCCGACTTGCGGCACCAAGATGTTCAGAATCGGCAAGTAGTAACAATTCCTATGTAGAAAACAGGCATCCTTCTTCGGAAGAATGCCTGTTTTCTTTTTTACGGGGTTGATGCGACGAAGAATCTGAAGTAATTCCCGAATTTGAGGATTTAAAAATGAATTTACAGCAATTTGTTTTGGATATCTACAACCGCCGTTATCAAGAACTGGTACAAACGGTTACTGGCCTGACGAAAGAACAACTTCAATACCAGCCCAAGCCGGAATCCAACAGCATCGGCTGGCTTGTCTGGCACGCGATACGCACTCAGGATAGATTGAACGCCGACCTTTTCGGCGAAGACCAGCTGTGGGTCAGCACCCGGTGGTACCTTAAATTCAACCGCACGCCCGACCAAAACGATACCGGTTACGGCCACACACCAACCCAGGCGGCTAATTTCAAAGCTCCCGACTCTCAGATTTTTCTTGACTATGCGCGGGCTGTTCATGAGCGGACCAGGGCGTATGTCACTACCCGTCTGACCGAAAACGATCTGGAGCGGGAAGTACTAAGTCCCTCTCTGAAGACGACCGATACGGTGGAACAGCGCATTTTATCGACAATTAATGATTTTCAGCATATTGGGCAGGCGGGTTACGTACGCGGATTATTAACGGGTATCGGCTGGTGCGGGCGGTAAGAAAGAGGATAGCAGTTGAACACAGACGCCAACAGATTCCCAACGCCATATCCTGATGTTAATCAGGTTCTGCTGATTTTACTGGATAATGTCCGTGCCATTCTGGGAGATTATTTTATTGGCCTGTATCTTTACGGCTCTCTGTCCACCGGTGATTTTGACCCCGGGCGAAGTGACATTGATTTTCTGGTAGTCACCGGCAGAGAATTACCGGAGAATATGGTCTCAGAATTGAAAACCATGCACAAACGTATCTATGAATGCGGTATGAAATGGTCGAAACATCTGGAGGGCTCATACATACCATTAAACGTGGTGCGAAAATACAGTCCAACCGGTCCGGCATGGCCGATGACCAATCAGGAAAAGTTTCTGGTGGCTCATGAAAGTGCCTCCTGGGTTATAAGCAGCTACATTCTTTACACGGCCGGTGCGGTGATAACCGGGCCGCCTTTGAAAAGTATAATTGATCCCGTTAGCCCCGAAGAATTGAAAACTGCTGTTCTGACATTACTGCGTGACGTATGGGCACCGTGGCAGCACAACTCTGACTTGTTCCACAGAGATGAGTATCAGTCTTTCGTTGTCCTGACAATGTGCCGCGCTATGTATACATTGAAACATGGAACTGTTAAATCAAAACAGTGCTCGGCAGAGTGGGCAATCGCAAATATTAATAAAAAATGGACTGAACTGATCAAGCAAGCAGTAGCGTGGCATTATGGTGATATTCCGGGAGATATCGGACAGACGCAGGAATTCATTCAATATACTCTAAAAGAAGTTGGACTATAGGGGAAGACAATTCCTGCAACCTATTTACCGGGCTTTATTATTTTCTCACCACTTCATCTCTCCAAGTTTCTCCCCGATTTTGTAAAATCCGCGGCCCAGCCAGACGATCGGGTCGAGTTTGGATTCGTCACGGTCGCCGTTCGCCTTAACTTTATCCGCATCGACATGCTCCAGCAGCACCTCACCAATGAACAAATCGTGGTCGCCGACGTGGTGAAATCCTACCAGTTTACATTCCAGATTCACCGGGCATTCGGCGATGATCGGCGGTTTCACGAATTTGGAAGGCAGCGCGGTCAGTTTGTATTTGGCAAACTTATCCACATCCCGTCCGCTGTAAACGCCGATGCCGCGCACGGCATTGAGCAATGTAGTCGGCGGTAAATTGACGGTGAATTCCTTCTGTTCCTTGATGAGTTCCCAGGAATAACGCGTTTCCCGGATGGCGATACCAACCCAGACCGGATTTCCGATACTCAAATTGAAGATTTCGCCGAGAGTGATGATATTCGGCTTGCCGGCAGCACTGATAGATACGACGAGACCGGCAGGAGTTGGAAAAATCGGCCGATAGGTATTTCGTTCTACTTTGTTGTTCATTTGTAAGCACTCCTCGTTGACAGGTCAATCGGAAGCAGGGTTAGTTTTATCCCTGTGCTACTACCGGCGCACGCTGGCACAGTTCCGCAATCAGGATATTCAATGCCAGTTCTTCAGTATATTTGCCGGTCTTGATGGCGATATCCGTCTCCAGTAATTGCTGGTAGACCTGTTTGATGCGCGGCATCGAGTAACGGTTAGCCTGTTCCAGTGTCTTTTTGACGACATACTCGGAGGCAACACCCAGACGCTGTCGCATATCCGGCTCTTTGATGCCCTGTCTTTTCATTTCCCGGACGCGGACAATCAGGCGCATCTGCCGGTACAGCATCGACAGCAGATAAGTAGCGGTGGCGCCTTTATCCATTAACTGCTGGAGCAAAGACTCGGCCTCATTGGCCTTGAATTCCATGATGGCATCCACCAGATTGAAAACGGTGCTTTGCTGCGTGTAGCTGACCAGCGCTTTCACGTCTTTTTCTTCAATCTGCCGGCCCTGGGCGTAAGTGGCCAGTTTATTCAGTTCGCTGGACATCACCCAGAGGTTGCTGCCGATCAGCCGGATGAGCAGATTCAGCGCGGGCAGGGAAATCTTGCTGCCTTCTGCGATGACATGGTTGGTGACCCACTGACGCAGTTCGGGGGCTTTTAAGAGCGGGAAGTTCTTGATTTTGGCTTTGGGGGAAATCATTTTCAGCAGCGGATTGGTGTCTTTGAGTTCGTCTTCGATGAGCACAAGAACCGTACTGGGTGGGAGTTTGAAGATACAATTGCCGAATACTTCGCAGGCGGCCGGTTGCTGTTCTATCTTTTTTACAGTTTTGGCCTTATTGGAAGGGGCTTTCGCGGCAAATCGATCCAGCAATCCCTGAACAATCACCAGTCTTTTTTCTGATAAAAACGGCGCCGATTCGCAGACGGCACGGAATTCATCGGCAGTGACAGTTTTGCCGTCGAGGGTGTTGGTATTGGTGGATAGCATTTCCTGGTCGCCGATACTTTTTCTGATGCTATCCAGCTCACGGGCAATGGAGAAATCATCCTCTCCCGATAGTATGTAGAACAATTAATTGACCCTTTTAGAGAACTGAGAAAGTTTTATCATTCTGAGTCCTTCAGCGGAAGGACGAAGAATCTCCAACACTACTCAGTAGGCAGGGAGACCCTTCACTACGTTCATGGTAGTAACATGAGACATCTCAGCTATCTTTCGTATTTATTATTCCGCTTAACTAGGTTGGCATGATGCCATGCTTTTTATGCGGCAGGTCTTCCTGCTTATTGATGACCATTTCCAGCGCGGCAATCAGTTTCAGCCTGGTTTCCGCCGGGTCGATGATATCATCGACATGGAGGTGCTCGGCGGCACGGTAAGGATTGGCGAACTCCTCGCGGTACTGGCGGATTTTTTCCTCCAGCAGTTCCGCCTGATTACCGGCTTTTTCCAGCTCTTTCCGGAAAATAATCGGCGCAGCGCCTTCGGCGCCCATCACGGCCAGTTCGGTGGAAGGCCAGGCGAAAACAACGTCCGCCCCCAAATCTTTACTGCACATACCGAGGTAAGAACCGCCGTAGGCCTTTCTGATGGTGAGCGTCAATTTCGGCACGGTAGCTTCGGAATAGGCATAAAGCATCTTGGCGCCATGCCGGATGATGCCGCCCCATTCCTGTTCGGTGCCGGGCAGGTAACCGGGAACATCTACCAGATTGACAACGGGGATATTGAAGGCGTCGCAGAACCGGATAAAGCGGGAGGCTTTGTCGCAGGCGTCGATATCCAGACAGCCGGCTTTAGACATCGGCTGGTTGGCGATAATACCTACCGACCAACCATTCAGACGAGAGAAACAGGTGATAATATTAGTGGCGAAGAGCGGGAACAGTTCGAAGTAATTCTTCTTATCATCATCCCGCTTATCAAACACCCGCTCGATAATTTTCTTCATATCATAAGGCCGGTTGGCCGCTTCGGGAACAATTTCAAAGAGCGTTTTATCGAGGCGGTCCGCCTTATCGACAGTTCTGGCCTGGGGCGGCAGTATTTCGCGGTTGCTCTGCGGCAGATAGCTCAGTAACTCGCGGATATTCCGGAAGCATTCCTCTTCGCTGTCTTCGGAACGGCAGACCACCCCCGACTTTTTCTGAGCGACAACGGCACCGCCGAGTTCCTCATCGCTGATATCCTGTCCGGTGGTGGCTTTGACAACACGCGGACCGGTGATATAAGCATAGCTGATGCCTTTCACCATAAAGATAAAATCCATTAATGCCGGTGAATAAACACCGCCGCCGGCAGTCGGACCGAGAATGGCACAAATTTGCGGGACGATACCGGAAGCATGAACGTTGCGCCGGAAAATCTGACCGTAACCGGCCAGAGAATTCACTCCATCCTGAATTCTGGCGCCGCCGGAATCATTTAGAGCAATCACCGGGCAGCCAACTCTGACAGCGCTGTCCATCAAATTGCAGATTTTTTTCGACTGCATTTCGGCCATCGTGCCGCCCATGCTGGTGAAATCCTGGGCATAGATATATACTTTCTTACCGTCGATTTCGCCGTAGCCGGTAACCACACCGTCGGCAGCGACATCCTCGTAGGCACTGACATTACGGTTGCGCGCAAACATGCCTGTTTCATGGAAGGTTCCATTATCCAACAGGGCATTGATGCGCGCCCGCGCCGATAATTTACCCTTCTTTTCCTGAGCGGCAACACGGTCTTTCCCGCCCATTTCGGTAATTTTCTGACGCCGTTCTTTAAGGTCGGAGAGTTTTTTATCTTTCAGGGTTTTGTCATCACTCATTTAGTTTTATTATCCTTATTTTAATTGTGGGTGGTGGCAACGGTTATTTAGGATTATCCAGTAAGTCCTGTTTACCCCAGTTTTGCATTAGTTTCTTGATTTGTGCGGCCAGTTCCTGACTGTTGCGCAAACGCTCCACGAAAATAGGGCACCCTTCCAGTAATGAGTTCTGCGCGGATGTGGCCATACTGGCTAACAGGTTCTGCAAACCGGCATCATTCGGCATGGAGGAAGTGCCCCCCGGAATTTGCGACTCGAGTTGGCGGCGGAGGTCTTCAGCGGTAAAGCGCATCGGCATCACGCAGGATTTATACCAGGGGCATTCCTTGCACTGGACGACGCCATAAGCTTCATTCAAGATATCAGTCATCGTAATTCTCCCACAGATAGAGGCATTGTGATAATTGGTTGTATCTGTACTTAAATGGTACTTAATCTCAGGTAAAATATCAAATGGGACAAGGCGAAGAGAAAAGTTCCAATACATCGGCTCGTTGAGCTGAGTACCTTGTAATCAATAAACAAGATTCAAATAAACGCTAATATCGAAATGCTAAACCTTGTCCTCATGAAAATGAGGAAAATCCAAATATTAAATATCAAATTGCATTCGCCCATTACGAGGAATGAAATGACGTGGCAGTCTCAATTTTACTAAAGAATTAGTTAAATCAGATTATTGTACCTGTTTTTTTATTGCTGATGTTTACTTTTATTTGATTATTGATACTTGAATATTGGAATTTGGAATTTATTTTTTAACCCGTGTTAATTGAAAGACGAGCGGGTTTTCGGCATCCGGGCAGGCGACGGTGGTTTTATCGGGGTCTTTTTCCCAGGGAAAGTCGCCGCCTGATTGCAGGGCAGAGATAAACGGAAATAGCGAGTAGAATGCCCAGGAACACATGCCGGCCGGGAGCGTATCCCCGATGATGAATTCATCCCCGACCTTATGTCCGGCGCTGCAGGTTCCCTTTTGACTGATGACTCTGGCTTTTACCTGATACCATTCTGCCATATTATTCCTCCGTCTTGGAATTGATAGGACTTTATTGTTCCTTACTTAATACCCCGACCGTGAGGTCGAGGGATGGAGTTCTCCCTGCATCTCACCTTCTCTCCTCAAAGATGCAGGGCAACGAACCGGAGTTTGCCGCGCTTTGCTCGCAATGACTTTGATATATATTATTTTATCCAACAGACGGGATAATCTCGCAGCCAAGGCCATTATAGCCACCCTCATCCCTCGCCTTCTCCCGTCAAGGGAGAAGGGGCTAACTTTTAAATCTTTTTCTCCGCCGCAATCTTGTTGGCGAGGTCGATATCGGCCTGGTCGTTGATATTGAGGAAGGAATAAAATTCAGGGTCTAATTCGCTGAAACCTCTTTTATTCAGATGCAGCACATGCATTTCCTTAAGGACATGGATGATGCTGTAACGGTTGTTCTCCAGGTGTTTTTTCATCGTCGGCAGGCAGGATAAAGAGTAAACGGCGTGCAGCGGTTCTTTCTGCATGTTCGGCCACCGGGGCACAATCGCATCGAAACTGGGTAAAATTTTTACCATGTGGTCGAGTAAAGCTGTGTTCAGGAAAGGCATATCGCAGGTCACCACGATATTGGCTTTAGAACGCGAACAGCAGAGGCCGGTGTAAATGCCGGTCAACGGTCTTTTAATGCGGTAATTATCCGTGACAACCTCAATACCTTTAATGGTGGAAAAAGTGAGGGTGTCGCCGGCGGTGACCAGAATAATCCGGCCGGTGATTGGCGCCAGGCGTTGAATAACCCTTTCGATGCAGGGGATGCCCCCGATTAATTCCGTCCCTTTATTCCCGTCCAGTTTGGCATTTTTGCCGTCAGCTAAAATGATTCCGGTTACATCCATAATATTTCTCACACTTTCTTCGCATAATTTACTAACCGCCAGGTAATGGTTTCACAGAGTATCGTGACATCTTCCGATGTCAGGTAGTCCGTGATATTCGCGTCAAAAAGCAGATTGACCTCCGCTTTCAGTTCGTCATCGCCCTGCCACAGGATAATATTAACCGGTACCCGGGCAAAGGCATCGATGATTAGAGAAGCGTTCCCCACCTCTCCCTTACGCGCACCGAGCATTTTACCCACACCCACGAGCAGCGCCGGATTTTTCCCGAAGAAATCGGCGAGCGGCTCAATCGTCCGCTTGATAAATGTTGGGTAATAAACCAGACCGCCGGGCAAATCGCGGTAAGCAATCTGTTTGCCGGTCAGGGATGTGCCCTGCGCCTGGGTAAAGTAGTGTAGAATCAAGATTTTGTCACGTAGGGGAACCGGTGCTTTGCTGTCGACGAAGGCGACTTCAGCAGACGAAACATCGATTCGGTAAATTTCGTTAAGGTAGTTCAGGGTGATAATTTCCGGGGAGCATAATGCCCCGGTCCGCCGGCATTGTGTTGCA
>JBKQML010000029.1:0-6188 GCA_052326545.1 Dehalococcoidales bacterium | reverse complement strand
CGGCGTTAGGGTATAAACCCGGTGAGAATTACCGCTACCGTTTATCTCTGGGCGACCGGGCGGACGAAAAGAAATATTATAAAGACGATGAGTCCTGGGATTTCGCCGAGGATGTTTTACGACAGGTATTAATCCAGCGTAAAGCGAATTTCTTTGAAGCCGGCAACGAAGCCGCTTTTTACGGCCCGAAAATCGATATCCAGATGAAAAATGTCAGCGGCAAGGAAGATACCGCTTTTACCGTGCAGTATGATTTCGTGATGCCGAAACGCTTTAAACTGACTTACATCGATAAAGACGGCAAAGAAAAAGAACCGATTGTGATTCACCGTTCATCCATCGGCGCAATAGAAAGAACAATGGCTTTCCTCATCGAGCGGTGGGCCGGCGCTTTCCCGGTCTGGCTGTCACCGGTACAGGCGATGATTGTCCCGGTATCCGACCTGCATCTGGAATATGCGCGCAAGGTCGAGGCGGAATTAAAAGCAATCGATGTCCGGGTTCAGGTAGACAACCGGAACGAGCGCATGAACCAGAAAATCAGGGAAGCCCAGTTGCAGAAAATCCCGTACATGCTGGTGGTGGGAGATAAAGAAGCGGCAGACAATGCCGTCGCGGTCCGGCTGCGCTCCGGGGAGCAATTGCCGGTGATGTCACTGGAAGATTTTAAGAAAAAAATCAAGCAGATGATTGCCGATAGAGTCAATGAATTGAAGCCCTGACTTGATTAATACAGGGCGAATGTATTATATTGTGTTGTGGTATGTAATTAATTAGAAGGGGGAGTTACAGCACATAGTTAAACCATTACGCATCAATAATCAGATAAGAGTTGCCAATGTTCGTGTCGTCGGGGAGAAAGGCGAGCAACTGGGGGTAATGCCTACTGCGCAGGCTCTGGAAGTCGCTCGCAAAGCAATGGTAGACCTGGTGGAAGTGGCGCCCACCGCAGAACCGCCGGTTTGTAGAATCATTGATTACGGTAAATTCCGTTATGAGCAAACCAAGAAAGAAAAGGTGGCCAGAAGAAGCCAGAAAATCTCCGAACTCCGGGAAATACGATTAAGACCAAAAATCGGCGACCATGACTTAGAATTTAAAGTACGCGCAATCAAGAATTTTCTAATTGACGGCGATAAGGTCAGGGTGACGGTGATGTTTCGCGGACGTGAAATCAGTCATGCCGACCTTGGCTGGAAATTATTACAGAAAGTAATACAGACATTAGAAGGGGTAGCAGTGCTGGAGAGGCCCGCATTAATGGAAGGGCGGAGAATGCATATCATTCTAGCACCGGGAGTTGCCCAGAAATCAAAACCGAAGGAAGCTCAAGATGCCAAAGTTAAAGACGCATAAGGGTGCAGCAGCCCGTTTTCATGTTACCGGAACGGGAAAATTATTACGGATGAAAGGCGGCTCAAGCCATCTGCGACGGAATAAACCGCCGCGTGTAAAGCGTGAGTACCATGATAAACTGCCGATTGCGGCCGTAGACAGACAGAAACTCAGCCGGCTGATGCCCTACGCGGGTAAATAAATATTTTGGCGGGTAAATCTGTCAGCAATTTATTAAAAAGTTATCGGGAGCAGGGGCTGCTCCGCTATAGCCAGGAGGGGTATTATGCCACGAGTTAAACGAGGGGTAACCACACATCAGAGACATAAGAGTGTTTTAGCGCTGACCAAGGGTCATCGCGCGACTAAACATAAACTGATCAAACGCGCTAAAGAATCAATGGTAAAATCATTGAGTTATGCCTACGCGCACCGGCGTGAACGCAAGGGCGACATGCGGCGTCTCTGGATTGTCAGAGTCAATGCAGCCTGCCGTTTACAGGGCATGAACTACGGCGATTTAATCGACGGCTTGAAGAAATCAGGTGTGGTAGTTAACCGCAAATTATTAGCCGATATGGCGGTTAAAGAGCCAGAAGCATTTGCGCAATTCGTGACCCTTGCGAAAAAACAGTCCTGAAATAAGACTTTCCGCTATAAACTGAATACCCATGATACAGCGTCTTAGTGAACTGAAGCAGACTGCCCTCCGTGAATTGGAAGCCGTGAATGACCTTGCCAATCTGGAGTCCTGGCGTGTCCGCTATCTGGGTAGAAAAAGCGAACTGACGAACATGCTGCGCGGGCTGGCGGAATTACCGATAGAAGAACGGAAATCAGCCGGTGCGCTGGCGAACCGGATTAAAGACGAACTGGCGGCGGTCCTCGACCAGAAAACCGAAGTTCTGAAAACGGAAACTCAAAAACAAACCCTGCGTGCTGACGACACTGTCGCAGCACGCGGTGATATTACCTTGCCGGGCCGTCCGATGCCGACCGGACGGCTGCATCCCATCACAGAAACATTAGAAGAGCTATGTGATATTTTTACTTCCCTGGGTTTTCAAGTTGCCGAAGGTCCGGATGTGGAACTTGAGTATTATAATTTTACCGCTTTAAATATGCCGGCAGAGCACCCCGCCAGAGACAGAATGTCTACCTTCTGGATGGATTATGAAAACGAACGGGGGGAACACCCCATGCTGCTGCGCACACATACGACATCCGTGACGGCCAGAACTCTGCAAAATAACAAACCGCCGATTCGGGCCATTGAATTCGGCAAGGTTTATCGTTACGAAGCCACCAATGCTACCCATCTGACGATGCTGCACATGTTCGATGGTATCGCAGTAGACAAAGGCATTACGATGGCCGACCTGAAAGGTACTTTGTTCGAATTTGCCCACCGCTTCTTTGGCGC
Source organism: Dehalococcoidales bacterium (assembly GCA_052326545.1). Taxonomy (GTDB): domain Bacteria; phylum Chloroflexota; class Dehalococcoidia; order Dehalococcoidales; family Fen-1064; genus Fen-1064. The sequence continues at coordinate 3,430 of JBKQML010000029.1, read as the reverse complement.
AAATAGAGGCGTACGATTCCGCTGTGATTTTTATCCTTTCGTAGAACCGGGGGTAGAGTTGGCCGTGGAATGTGCGATGTGTCACGGCAGCGGCTGCCACATGTGCAGCAACAGCGGCTGGATTGAGATTGCCGGTGCCGGGATGACACATCCCAAAATGCTGGAATACGGCGGAATTGACCCTAAAGAATATACCAGTTTTGCTTTTGGGTTCGGTGTTGACCGTTTACCATTATTACGTTACGGCATCGAGGACATCAGACTATTCTTCGGGAACGATTTAAGGTTCTTAAAGCAGTTTTAAAATGAAAATTTCTTTAAACTGGATAAAACAATATGTTAAAACAGACCTCCCGGCAAAGGAGATTGCCAAACGGTTAACGATGGTTGGTCTGGAAGTCGAAGCGATGCAGGTAATTGGCGGCGACTGGGAAGGGATTATCATCGGGCAAATTCTGGAAGTACAGCAGCATCCTAATGCGGACCGTCTGCACCTGGTAACACTGGATTTAGGCACCAGGACCGAAACAGTGGTTTGCGGCGCGCCCAATGTCGCGGTGGGGGCCAAAATCGCTTATGCCCCTGTCGGCACAAAATTGATTGACGGCCACACCGGCGAAGCAGCCGTATTGAAACCGGCGAAAATCCGCGGTGTCGCCTCGAACGGGATGTGCTGTTCGGAAAAAGAGCTGGGAATTTCTGAGAACCACGAAGGAATTTTGATATTACCGTCGGACACTACTATCGGAACGCCGCTAACAGAACTACTGGGAGATGTCATTTATACAATTGAAATAACGCCTAACCGTCCGGACTGTCTGGCTGTTACCGGAATCGCCAGGGAAGTCGCATGGCTGACGGGTACCAGCCTTCAGTTGCCCGCAGTCGAATATGAAGAGACCGCCGCTGCGATTGATAAACAGGTTTTTGTTGAAATTCAGGATGTGGATTTGTGTCCGCGCTACTGCGCCAGTCTGATAACGGGCATTAAAATTACCGAATCGCCGGAATGGATGCAGAAAAGGCTGATTTCGTACGGAATGCACCCGATTAATAACATCGTTGATATCACCAATTTTGTAATGCTGGAATACGGGCAGCCGCTGCACGCATTCGATTATGAAAAAATTCAGGGTAAAGGGATTATCGTCCGCCGCGCCAGAAGCGGTGAAAAACTGACCAGTCTGGACGGCGTCGAGCGGACTTTAACACACGAAATGCTGGTAATTGCCGATAAAGAGCGGGCCGTGGCAGTCGCCGGTATTATGGGCGGCGCCAACAGCGAAGTTACCAGGAGCACTACATCAATACTGCTGGAATCGGCCAGTTTCAAACCAGCCAGCATCCGTTATACCGGCAAAGGTCTGGGTATGCCGAGTGAGGCCTGTATCCGTTTTGAGCGTGGTATCAGCCCTGAAATGACAATACCTGCGCTGAGACGTGCCACCCAGCTTATTGTCGAGTCAGGTAAAGGGCAAGCGGCTAAGGGAATTATCGATGCTTATCCCGGAAAAATTGAGAAAAAACCGATCAAGATTACTACCAAAGACGTTAAACGGGTGCTCGGCATCGAATTTAGTGTGCAACAGATTGTGGATGCCCTTACCGCGGAAGGCTGTGAGTGCAGTGTTGATGTAAATAAATCAGAAATTGCGGTCACCGCTCCTTACTGGCGAAGTGATTTCAATTTACAGGTTGACGTTATTGAAGAAATAATACGGATTATCGGGTATGAAGCTATTCCGACAACTTTACTAAGCCAGGCAATCCCGCAACAGCACCCACTGGCAATTGTCGGTTTGAAAAATAAAATCAGGAAGATGATGGCAGGTTACGGTTTTCAGGAACTGGTTACCTATTCCTATATCAATCTGGATTCAATAAGTAAACTCACCCCCGATTCCCGCAAACCGGATATGATACCGATGCGGCTGATGAACCCGATGTCCAGCGATTATGAATTTATGCGGACCAGCCTCAGACCAAATCTGCTCGCCGCATTGACCGTTAATAAAGCTTATGCTGAAGACGGACTACAACTCTTTGAACTCGGGAAGGTATATTTACCCCAAGAAGGTAATCTACCTGATGAACAGGAAATGCTCTGCGGGGTAATGTGCGGAAAACGGAACCTGCGTTGGTGGCAAGATGAGAGCGACAGGGTAGATTTCTTCGATGCGAAAGGGGTTATCGAGGGCCTGTTACACCGTTTGAAGATAAACGCTCATTTTGAAAAATCCAATGATGAAAGTTTTCATCCAACGATGCAAGCCAATATTGTTGCCGGAGATAAAAAAATAGGTCTGGTGGGGGAAGTACATCCGACCGTAAAAGAACATTTTGAATTGACGCAACCGGTGTATCTTTTCGAGATTAATGTTCCGGCACTGCTGCCGCTAATTAAAGATAAGACCTACCATACCATTCCTAAATTCCCGGCCACAGTGCGGGACATTGCACTGGTAGTGGACAGCGGTGTGACGCATCAGCAAATAATGGAGACGATGAAAGGCTTTTCGCTGGTGACCGAAGTAGAACTCTTCGATGTTTACGCGGGTGAACAGGTACCGGCCGGCAAGAAATCCATGGCTTACCGCCTGACCTTCCAATCCCCTGATAAAACCCTCACCGACCAGCAGGTCAATGGTGTGCAGCAGGCAATTTTGAAAAAGCTGGCCTCCGGACTCGGTGCGGCGTTGAGAGGGTAGATAATTTATCACTCTCCTTCAATCCCTCTCCTGTCGTGCCTCCGAGACCTGAAGGCCTGAGAGGGAGGGAAGTTATGAATTTTAGCCTCGAGGAGAATCATATGAAATTAAATATTAGTTCAACAAAAAAGTTAAATAATGGCGTTGAAATCCCGTATCTGGGATTCGGGGTGTTTCAAGTCAAGGATGGGGTCGAGACGGTCAATGCCGTAAGATGGGCGATCGAGGCAGGCTACCGGCATCTCGATACCGCATGCGCCTACCGCAATGAAAAAAGCGTCGGGCAAGCCATCCGGGAGAGCGGAATCGATCGCAAGGAACTGTTCGTGACCACGAAACTCGGTATCATGGAAATACGCCAGGGAATAGAGATGGAGACGTTCGAGAAAAGTCTAAACCTGCTGCAAACGGACTACATCGACCTGTATTTGATACACTGGCCGGTAACCGGGAAGAACCGCCAGGCATGGAAGGTACTGGAAGACATCTACAAATCAGGACGGGCGCGGGCAATCGGTGTGAGCAATTTCATGGAAAAACAGCTGGACGCGTTGCTGCTTGATGCTAAAATCAAACCGTCTGTCGATCAAGTCGAATTGCATCCCCATTACTCAAAGCAACAACTGGCGGCACATTGTGCGGAACTGGGTATCGCCTGCGAAGCCTGGAGCCCACTGGGAGGACCAGGCAGCAAGCTGCTCGAAGACCCGGTGCTAAATAAT
>JBKQML010000028.1:0-3638 GCA_052326545.1 Dehalococcoidales bacterium | reverse complement strand
TTCGCGGCCTTTCGCCGGCGGGAAATTCTGCCAGTGAATTCCTTTGCGCAGATGGACAACAAAAGTAAACGGGTCGGTAAATTCTGAGCTTTCGGCCAGGTGCCCTTTTACATATTCATTCGGACGCGTTGCTCTCACGTAGTCAAATATCTTGGGATTTAACGTCCAATCATCGACAAAGAGTTTTTCCATCCAGGCGGTATGTATCTGGGTTAGATGCACACCGTAATACGGGTCTAAGTTCACAATTTTCCGGTTTAAGCGGATAACCAGTTCACCGCCATATTGCGGTTTTCCAAGTTTCTCCCACCATTTTTCGGTTATTTTTTCCATTACACTTCCTCTCAAAGAATTCGCAGATGAACTGTCAACTGCTTAGATACGGAATTACGGTATCCTTTCTTTATCAAGAAACGTAGGATCGTGGTTCGGTATAATAATGTCCGCCCGACGTTTTACTTTAAGAACACTTTGATACATTTGCCAAACATCCCAGTGATGTAAAGGCAAACTGACCTCCCAGCCTTCCCCTTTTGCCTCAGGCGGCGGGTCAAAAGTCTCAAAACGGGAACAAAAACCAGTAATGATGGCTTTACCGGCTTTCGTGTTAATCTCTATGGACTGGCCGCCGAGCGAATGTCCGGGAGTAAGGAAGACTGTTACACCGGGGATTATTTCTTTCTCCCCATCCACCAGCTCAACATTGAGGCTTTCAATCAGTTTTTTGTTTTTTACATAACCGAAAGGGCCAATAGAACGCGGATGCAGTGCATAATTAAATTCCTTTTTTTGGATGACAAACTTCGCGTTATTGAATAATTTGGCTTTCTCTATGTGATCCAAATGCAGATGGGTTACTATAACAATTTCAATATCATCAGGCTTTAGCCCCAGTTTGGCAAGTCCAGCCTCAGGAGTCTGTATTTCTTCGAAAGCAGGGGGGGCCGGATTTACTCCAGCATCGACGATGGTCTTAGGATTTGAGCCTTCTATATACCATATGTATGTGACCATCTTGCATTCGATACCTAATGTCTTGCTGGCTAGCAGTCGCCAAGTAAATGTGGATCCTCCAAGATCACGCATGCCATAACAAATAGGTATAGGACGCACAGAGTAAGTGGGTATTGTGGTGTGCCTTCTTCTCGACGTTTTTTGAGCTCGTTCTTTTTCTGGCATTTCGTTTGCCTCCAATTGCTTTTTCTTTATAATAATCGCTTTTTTTAGACCAGTTCATAATAAAAAATAAGTCTATACTTCCCATCTTGACTCTTAATGAGTCGCCATAATTCGCTTCAAATTGCTAAAGCAGCCCAAATTCCTTCTTCGATGGCTTCGCGTATACGTCTCGGTTCTACACAATCACCAATTTCAGCAAACTCAAGATATTTACCCTTGAGTGAGTTGCCCAAAGCCTTATTTGGTGTGGCTCCAGTGGCTAACACAATGTTATCAGCCTCCAAGAAAACTTCTTTCCCTTCATCGTTGATCAGATTTATTCCTTTTGCATTAATACTCCTATATTGTACTTTCGGCATTACGGCCACTTTATTTTCCTTCAATTTTTCCTTATAGTACCTTTTAAACATCCATGGCTCAACATCATGCGCCGGTTCGGGACTTCTAAACACCAATGTAACATCTGCTCCGTTCCTGGCAAGGAATACACAGGTCTCACAGCCAATATAGCCTCCGCCCATAACCACAACCTTCTTTCCGACTTTTTTTTGTCCAGATAGAACCTCCCGGCAATTTAGCACATTTTTCCCCTTAGCACCCGGTATGTCAGGAACACTGGATGAAGAACCGACTGCGACAATAATTGAATCAGGATTAAATTTCTTGACCACCTCCGGAGTTGCCTCTCTATTCAGGACTACCTTTACACCTGACTTTGCCACCTGTGTTTTTAAATAAGCGAGTAATTTGTTTAAATCCTGTTTGTCAGGTGGGATCGTCGCTAATATTAGCTGTCCTCCGAGCTCATTACTTTTCTCATATAACGTAACTTTATGACCTTTTTGAGCTGCAATGATAGCTGCCTGCATACCTCCCGGGCCACCGCCGATGACCAGAACTTTTTTCTTCCTGGTAAACCGCGGTAATTTCGCAGCAAACTCCCTTTCTTTTCCGATAACAGGATTTGAAGTACAAGACACCGGAATAAAATCTACCGCCGTATCCGCAATACATCGGTTGTCACAAACACACGGGCAAATATCTTCTAACCGTCCTTCTTTTGCTTTGGTGGGCCAGTAAGGGTCAGCTATTAAACCCCGACCGATACAAACAAAATCTGCTTTACCCTCTTTCAGTATCTTCTCCGCGATAGAGGGTTCGTTAATTTTTCCGCTAATCCAAATCGGTATTTTTACTCCCGCGTTTTTTACGGCGGAAGTTACGTCAGTATTACATGCCGGGGGTATAAAATAAGCGGGACTCCCATACTCAGGAGTCATCGCCGACCCGCTTGTGATATCAATCGCAGTCGCACCATTGGCTTCGACTATTTTGCACAACTCGACAGAATCTTCGACGCCCCAACCATCTGTCCCTCCATGCTTTGACACCCTGTCAGAACCCATCAGTCTAAAAATGACCGGAAAATCCGAGGTTGTTTTTTCCCTTACTTCTTTCAACATGTCTAAAAGGTACTTAGCCCTACCTTTGAAATCACCACCATATGCATCGGTTCTTTTATTGGAGATGGAAGAAAGTAACTCGCAGGCTAAATATCCGTTAGCGCCATGAATCATTACTCCATCAAAGCCCGCCTCCATTATCCTTCTAGCGGCTTGTCCGTATTCCTTTATCAGTTCTTCAAGGTCAGCTACCGTTATAACCCTGGGGTGGAGTGGAATTTTTGGAGACCAACCTGCAAACGGATGAGGTAATCCCGATGGAGATGCTGGATCGACATCGTCGATGCTTCCCATGTGGCTACTCATTTGAGCAACTGCTTTTGCCCCTGCCTTATGAATAACATCAGATAATTTCCTCATACCGGGGATAAATTTATCATCGTTTATTAGAATCCTTCCATATTTCCCCCGTTTACGACAGGCGGCACCTTCAGTAACTATTAGCCCGGCTCCCCCCTTGGCACGTTCCCCGTAATATGCTAAATGCCGTTCAGTTACAAAACCATCAAGCGATGAATAATGTGTTCCACAAGGAGGCATAATAATTCTGTTCTTAACTTCAATATTGCCTATTAGTCCCGGTTCAAAAAGTTTTGTGAATTCAGTCACTCTAATCTCCTCTCCTCTATTATTAATATAATCATGACCCACCCCTAGTGACACTACTACTTCTTACCTTTTAGCATTGGCTAAAATGGCCTCCGGTGCCAGCTGCTGGTAATTCCTAGCACTGTGTAGTCGAATTTGATTATATTCTCTCTACCACCGATTTATCAACACCTTCGCCTCTCTCGAGGAATCTAAATAATTATCTATTCAGTAGTTCGTATAAACGCAGTATTTTCATTACGATTCTTGATTTTTATGATTTTAATGTCATAGTTATAATTCAATTTGTCTGTAATTTAATCAGACTTGTCCAAAATAACTTTTCTAAATGCCTATTTTTTTGCATCAAATAATTATCAAAAACTGAATTCGAGGCCCATAATTACT
>JBKQML010000027.1:0-13246 GCA_052326545.1 Dehalococcoidales bacterium | reverse complement strand
AAATAGTAAGCCTGTTCCCCAGCGGAGAATAGGAACTCGTCCCCACATTCGCAGCAGGTAATGAATTTATCTTGAAAATCTGAGACCTTGATTTGTTTGGTAACCATTTTTATAAACTCCTTTCATTCTTTTTATTTAGCTTCAATTTGCTGGTATCCCGGGTAAAGAAAAACCGATACGGGGTAATCTCGCTTGAATGTCCTCATAAAACATTCGTTGCGTGCGTATCGGTTCAATTTTTCTAATTCAGCTCAGTTCTTTACCGCTACTGGCAGCGTCTGTTAAAACATCTAATGCCTATTCGCCGGGGGCTTCATTCTCCGGCTATTCTAAACTGCCACTCATCACAATGGCAGCATTAGCGTCAATTAAATCCGTGCTATAATTGGAGTCGAGAATATCATCTAATTCCAGAGTAAAACACACTGGAAGCGATATATCTTTTTTGAGTTAAAATAATGTGTCTGGTGAAAGTAAATTTGGCGTGGTGATGGAATGTACCGGTGATGCAAATCTTTATTCTGACAATTTCCCCGGAAATGTTTCAGGGGCCGTTCAGTTGCGGACTCTTTCAGAAAGCCGTGGATAAAGGCGTGGTGAAAGTAGATATCCGCAATATCCGTGATTATACCCATGACAAGCACCACACGACCGATGATGCCCCTTACGGCGGCGGCGCCGGCATGGTGATGAAACCGGAGCCGATTTTCGAAGCGGTGGAAACGATCAAAGCAGAACTGGCAAAAAAAGAAATCACCGATGTACCAGTAATCCTGATGACGCCGCAGGGGCAGGTGTTAACCCAATCGGTTGCACAAAAACTATCCCAATACGAGAATATGATTATGATTTGCGGTCAATATGAAGGTGTGGATGAACGGGTGCGCGAGCATTTGATAACCGAAGAAATCAGCATCGGTGATTACGTGCTGAGCGGTGGCGAACTGGCGGCGATGGTGGTGGTGAACACGATCGTCAGGCTGTTGCCCGGATTTCTGGGTTCGCCGGAATCGCTAATCTCCGAATCGCACACCGACGGTTTACTGGAATACCCGCAATACACCCGTCCTCCGGAATTTCGCAACTGGGCTGTTCCTGAGGTTTTACTTTCCGGAAATCATGCTCAAATTGCAAAATGGCGAAAAAATCAATCGATAATTCGCACAAAACAGCGCAGACCTGTTATGATAGAGAGAGCAAGTTAAAAAATTGATAAAAATAAAGGTTTGACAACCACGATAATAGGAGTCTGGAAGAAATGAAAATCACTGAACTAACCGGCGTAAAAGCAAATGCAAACGTTCCCGGCATTGCACCCGGCGATACCGTAAAAGTCGGTATTAAAATTAAAGAAGGCGATAAAGAACGTGTGCAGCCATTTCAGGGTGTGATTATCCGCATCAGAAAAGGCGATGCCGGCGGCAGTTTTACAGTAAGACGTGTTGCTTACGGTGTCGGTATCGAAAGAACCTTCCCGATGGCTTCTCCCTTACTGGATAAAGTTGAGGTCATCAGACACGGTAAAGTCCGCAGGGCCAAACTCTATTACCTGCGTGGATTAAGCGCCAAGAAAGCCCGTATAAAGGAAAAACGGTTCCCCAAAGAATTAATAACCACTCCAGAACCAGAAGTAGCACCGGAGCCGCCGGCCGAAACACCTAAGGCTGAATAGAGCCAAACCGCCGGGGAGCGCTGAATTTGAAATATGCTGAGGTCAGTGTTAATGCACCCGCGGCACAACGACAGACCTTCAGTTATTCTATTCCATCTGAATTGACTGTTGACGTCGGTCAGGCAGTTTATGTTCCCTTCGGACAAAAGACGTTACAGGGTTTAGTTGTTGAACTGACCGATATTCCGGCTTTTGAACCGACGCGCGATATTACCGGTGTTATCGACACACAGCAGCTGCTTTCGAGGAAGCAGGTTTTACTGGCAAAATGGCTCAGCGATTACTACCTTTCGCCGCTTTTTGGTGCGTTAGCTTTAATGCTGCCGCCGGGATTTGAACGGCGGGTATTGACGACCATTTCTTTAACTCAGCGAGAACCTGATACTGCCGCACTCAATGAAAATCAGCAAAACCTACTGGAATTCCTGAAGCTGAAGAGTCCTGTCAAACTTGGTGAAGTAGAGACATTCCTGGGAAAGAAACGGAGTTCAACTGTCATCGGGCAGCTGATTGAACTAGGATTAGTAGAGAGAACTTATCAGCTGGAACCGGTCAAGGTAAAAACTCAACAAGTACCTTATATCCGTTTGACAATCGATATCGCCAGTGCTGTTGAAACCGTCGAAAAACTTGAAAAAAGAGCTCCAAAACAATCATCCCTACTCAAATTCCTGTGCACGCAAGCCGGTCCGGTATCACTGGCTGAAGCGAAGCTAAAAGCCAGGTGCGATAAGGCGGTTGTAGATGCCCTCATGCATAAAGAACTGATTGCCATTGACTATATTGAAGTACATCGCGAACCTTTATCGCGCTATCAAATACAAATATCACAGAGGCTGAGCCTAACTGACGCGCAGGAAGCGGTTTTTAAACCGGTACAATATAGTTTACATAATAATGTCGGAACTAAACCTGCGGTATTTTTACTACACGGGGTAACGGCCAGCGGCAAAACCGAAATTTACCTGCAAGCACTGGCGGAAGCGGTCAAACTGGGGAAAAAAGGCATTGCGCTGGTACCGGAAATCGCACTGACGCCGCAAACCATCGAGCGTTTTTCCGCCCGTTTCCCGGGGAGAGTGGCGGTCCTGCACAGCCAGTTAACACTTGGCGAACAGTTCGATGAATGGCAAAGAATTCGGAAAGGGGAGGTCGATGTTGTGGTCGGTCCGCGAAGCGCGCTTTTTGCACCCCAGCCGGATTTAGGACTGATTATCATCGACGAAGAACACGAGTGGACATATAAACAACAGGAACAATATCCCCGCTACCACGCCAGAGACGTCGCAATAAAACTGGCCGAACTAACCGGCGCGACGATTGTCATGGGCAGCGCCACACCATCGGTAGAAACATACTACCGTGCTACCAGAGGTGATTATCAGTTGCTGGAATTACCGGACAGGGTGGTGCCTCAGATAAATGCTCCCTTGCCGGAAGTGAAAGTAGTGGATATGCGCAAAGAGTTAAAAGCCGGTAACCGCAGCATGTTCAGTCAAATGTTGACACAGTCAATCGAGAAAGTCCTGAAAAACAAAGAACAGGCGATATTATTTCTCAACCGGCGCGGTTCCGCAACGACGATACAGTGCCGGAATTGCGGTTTTGTAATCAAGTGCAAGCGTTGCGATATTCCGATGACCTATCACCTGGATTCAGATGTGCTGGTCTGTCACCGGTGTAATAACAAAATGAAACCGCCGCAGGTTTGTCCCAACTGTTTCAGCCGGCGTATCCGCTATCTTGGAATCGGCACTGAAAAGCTCGCCCAGGAAGTGCAGTCCCTGTTTCCGCAAGCCAGATTATTACGCTGGGACAGCGATGTCACGCAAAAGAAAAATGCCCATCAGGATATTTTGAACAAATTCCGCAATTATGAAGCGGATATTTTAATCGGAACGCAGATGGTGGCGAAGGGATTAGACATACCACTTGTCACACTGGTGGGAGTAGTGTTGGCCGATACCTCATTAAATTTGCCTGATTTCAGAGCCGGGGAAAGAACTTTTCAGTTACTCTGTCAGGTCGCGGGCAGAGCCGGTCGCGGGCAGTCAGGCGGTGAGGTTATTATCCAGACCTATAATCCCGAACATTACACGGTGCAAGCTGCCGCCAGGCACGATTATAAAGGTTTTTATGAACAGGAAATCAATTCCCGCAGGCAATTGCAGGAACCGCCTTTTGTGCAGCTGGCTACTCTGACATTTGTTCATGCTAATGATAATCGCTGCCGTGAAGAGGCGGAGAAAACTGCCAAGCGAATTATGGAAGAGCGTAACGCTAGAGGAGTCCCTGACCTCAGCCTTATCGGTCCGGCGCCGGCATTTATCCATCGTTTACGCGGCAGATACCACTGGCAAATAATTTTACGCGGGTCAGAGTTATCTTCTTTTCTGAAAAACATACCATTTCAGCAGGGGTGGATGATTGATATTGACCCTGTCGGGCTGTAGGACTTACTATATAGATAGGAAAGGTGAATTAATATGGCAGTTCTCCCGATAAGAACAGTACCCGACCAGGTTTTGCGGCAGAAAGCCAAACGGGTCAAGGTAATCGACAAATCCGTGCGCAAGTTAATCAGTGATATGCAGGAAACACTGCAAACTGCAACCGGTGTCGGTTTAGCGGCAAATCAAGTGGGGCAAACCGTACGTCTGATTGTCCTGAATGTGCCCGGAGCGGATTGTAAGGTCGTAATTAATCCCGAGGTGACCCGTCGTATCGGGTCACGGGTCGTAAATGAAGGCTGCCTCAGTATTCCAGGCTACATCGGTGAAATTAAGCGCAGTGAACTGGTCAGGGTCAAAGGGCAAAACGCCCGCGGCCAGGAAATAAAGATAAAGGCCGACGGTCTGTTTGCGGAGGTTCTGGAGCACGAAATTGACCATTTGAACGGCATACTCTACACCGACCATCTGGAAAGTCCGGATAAATTCCGGAAATTAGAGCCGCCGCAACAACCATCACAGGCGACAGCAACTAAAGAGAACAAACCGGAATAAAGTCATCCGGTTTGATTTTTCAGGTCGAGTTCAAAGCACTCTTTTCTAATCGAAGAATGGGCCTGGAGGAAACCGATTAGCCTCGCCGGGAGAGAGTCTATTGGTTTGTTTAAGTAGATTGTAACGTGCTTTCACCATCCTTTCTGCACATTGATTATCGCTCATCTGGTTTGCAATTGCATCCAATGTTTTCAAACTTATGCCCGGGCGCAGGTATGTTTCCACTTGAGGTAATGATATAAGCTGCTCATAAGGTGTTTTGATTTTCTCGTATGGATATGTATTCTTCACCTTACCCTTATGGTCAATTACTGCAACGGGGAAGAAACACGGCCGGTGGAAATTAATGTAGGGGTTTAAGTGTTCCCGATGATACACATTGAGTAGGCTGGCACAGCCTTGGGGGATATGGGCATAACCCAGGTTCTTGCGTATTATTGAGCCATTCTTACTTTCGACCAAGCCGTTATCATCAGGCCGACGTGGTCTGGATCTGGTGAAACGAATTAAGAGCTTGTTCAATAATTCAGCTACGGTAAGATTAACAAATTCACCGCCGTTGTCGGAGTGAAATCCCCGGACCATAAAGGGAAATTGATTTAACATGTTTTCTAACAGTGGTTCCAAATCATATTCAGTTATCCGTGACACCGATGCTACAATTTCCCATTGGGTAACTTCATCCACCGCATTGATGTGATAAACTCCTTTTTGCCTCTTATCATCTCCCTGGTGGACGGTATCGACCCGGATGAACCCTGGACGTCCTTGAGGCTCCGGCCTGGCCCGTTCCCCGATTCTGGAGACCACCGGCTTGGTATGAATGTAATGCTTTACGCGGTAACGATTGCTATGCCTTAGATTATAGATTTGGGCTACCGATATTCCGCGAATCTTCTCAAATTGGGCGTGTCCATATACCTCATATTCCCGTTCTAATATCCTCTTGGTGGCAGGTCCGCTTAACCATCCATGTAATTCATCAGTCTTTGCTAACAAACCCACTTCTGCTATCGTATACTTCTCCGGAAAGCGGTGCCTGTGGTATTCCGTTACCTTGAGCATCCCTGACGCTAGGTATCGCCCCACCAGTCTGGCTACTTGTGACCGCGAATAGCCCATCACCTTTTCGATGTATCTGCGCAGTATCCCTTTTCCTTTTCTTTTAAGCCAGGGATATTTAAATTTTCTTAACACCTCCTCTGTCCATAGATATTTTTCTTTTAGGTTTAATCCACTAAACTCTATTCCTCGACTGCTAGCCACAAATTGCTGTACTTGTTCCAACGTCTGTATTTGTTTATCATCCATAATAAGTTGCATGTTCCAATCATAAACGACTCCGTATCTCCAGGGGCTCATCTTGTATTAGAAACTGTTGTAACCTTCGGGCTCATCTTGTGTTAGACAAGACTCCATCTTGACAATTTGATGAATAAATGGTATCATCTAACAAATTATAGAGTTATCTAAATAGTTATCTGTATGGATTATCACATCAATGGGATGCTGTGTCAGGGAAAGTAGTTAACATCGGCAAAATTAAAAAACTATTAAAGAAACCGAACCACGTGGATGCAAGATAAATACAAGATAAATAGTGGTAGAGAAAAGGAGCGAACAAGCAGTGGAAGAAAATCAAGAAGCATCTATCATTGAGTATGCACAATCAAAACTACCAACTGGAGCGCCTCCGGATGGTCATCCAGGTATGCAAGGCCATAATTTTCTCCATGATGCCTGCATCGAAACGAAGGGAAAAGGTTCAATATTCGTGTCGCTAACTCTAGATGAGATCCAACCAGGGGGCGCTTTAGAAGAGCATTATCACTCCGACCCTGAGGTTTACCACCACATCTATTATGTTATTTCGGGTCAAATCAAGGGTTCTGTGGGAGATATTAAAAAGACTGTGGGAGGCAATACGTTAATCTACTGCCACTCAAACGTGAAACATTCCATAGCCAATGTCGGAAAAGAAGTTGCCTGGGTGTTAGAAATAGCTGCCCGAACCCATCCAAGTGACTTTAAGACGAGGATCATGTCAAAATAGCAGGTCTGAGAGTTATTGGTTCGACCAGTCTTACCTATCATATTTTAAATATTCTGAAAATTTGTCGAGAATTTAATATAAAATAACGGAGGTATAAATGAAAAAAGGAGTTATCTGGATCTTACTAGCGTTTCTTATGGCAGCCTCAATGATACTGACATCTTGTGCTGCATCGACCACAACAAGTACTACCGCTGCGACGATCGCATCCACCACTACATCTGTTACTGCAGCAACAACAACGGCAATTGTTCCAACTTCAACCACAGCCCCAGTTTCAACCATTACTGCAACAACCACTTCGACGGGAAACTGGTGGGATAGTCTCGGCACACCGCAATACGGCGGCACCTTCACCTACAGGGTGACCGCAAATCCTGCCGGGTGGGATGCCTATATCAGACGAGCCAACCCTTGGGACTGCTTTCAGTCATCAATGGGAGGCATGAACATGTTGGTCAGCCCCCTGGTGTGGGACTACACAGGAAAATGGGCGCCTGACAGTATCAAGGGTGGAGATCTTGTAGCCAGCTATCAGGTAGTTAGCCTCTCGGACTATATTTTCCATCTAAAACAAGGAGTCGATTTTGCCCTTGATCCCACTAGTCCGGCCAGCCAACTGGTTAACGGCCGGGAACTAACCTCAGCCGACGTAGTATTCACCTATGACCGGATTTGCGGCCTCGGCGGGTGGACGGCATCAGGGCAAGAAAATTCAACATTTTATACACTTCAATCGGTAACTGCCGTAGACAAGTATACCGTCGAGTTCAAGTTTTCTGCGCCGTCATCAGCCATTTTCGACGCAATCATGGATCCGGTGACTACGAATTCCATCGTACCCCAGGAAGTTGTGGCAAAGTACGGTGATATGAACAACTGGCATAATGTCGTAGGTACCGGCCCATTCATGCTGGAAGATTATGTTGCAGATGGCTCCGGCACCTATCTCAAGAATACTAACTATTATGGCTATGATGTGCGTCATCCTGGGAACCATCTCCCCTATATTGGCAAGATAGACATTCTGATTATTCCTGTTGATCAAACCGCGTTGGCGGCAGTCCGCACTGGAAAGATTGATGTTATGGAGAGTCTTACATGGGATGAGGAAAACTCTTTGAAGGCGAACGACCCAACGCTGTTGTGGACGAACCGCACCACGACCTGGTACACTGCGCAAGAACGAGTTGACAAGGCACCTTTTACCGACGTCAGGGTCAGGGAGGCGTTGACGGAGGCAATAGACCTACCCACTATAGCCAAAACTTACTTTAACGGCGGGGTACCGAGTACACCGGCCGATGTGATGTCAACGAGTATGACGGGATGGTATACCCCTTACGCTCAGTGGCCGGCATCACTGCAGCAGGCTTATGCCTACAATCCGACTAATGCCAAGGCGCTACTCGCCGCCGCCGGCTATCCCAACGGATTTAACACGGACATAGATGTGCCTACGAATGAAGATCCAGGCCTGATGCAAATATACGCGTCCTATTTTGCTGCGATTGGCGTTAATATGAAAATAAACTTAATGGACCAAGTATCTTTTACGAATATGCAGAACGCGTTTCAATATGACGCGTTGGTCGATAATAACTCCTGGGGGAACATGACGGCGCCAACCAGACAGATACTGGGTTTTTACTCGTCCCAATTCAATAACTGGTCTCGCGTCAACAGCCCAGCCTATGACGCATTAGTTACCCAAATGAATGCCACTACTGATATACCGACACAGCAGTCCATAATGATTCAGGCAGACATGATGGTTCTCACCAACTTTTGGACCGTGCAGGGGGTTCAAGGTATTGAGAACGATGTCCACCAGCCGTGGTTTTGTGGTTGGCACGGTGAGTTGTTCGGTTACTGGGCGAAAGAGTCATGGTCATATTACTGGATAGACCAATCCCTCAAGTAATAGCTTTCCGCTTTCTTTATCATCATTCCAACTTGTAGGTCAGGATAAGCGAATAACCTCCCGGTAAACCGGGAGGTTATTCGCTATAGTTCTTTATTAATTACCGTTTACCAATAAAATTGATGTTTAGCAATGTAAACACATATTAAAATAGACCTATCAATAGATAAGTCAAGGCTCAAAGGATACGGGGTACTAAACGGGGTACTAATTAGAATAGAGGTTGAAGGCTATAATCAAAGATTACAATTTTAGAATGTATTGAGTTATTTGTCAAAGAATATTAAAACGGTATTGTTGCTATGCCAACAAAGTTTTATCAACAATTCGTGATAAAGGTTCCTGTTATCATAATGCAAGAGAAAGGCGAAACACCTGATTTGAAGACCCATTCCCAATTGATCCGTCAATCCGGAGAAATAGTGCTGTTAAAAATAACAGTAGAGCATTCTCAGCTAAAAAACTGAATCGGATTCTGAAAAAAAAGTCATTTTGTATGATAGAATGATATCTAATCAAATACTAAGAGGTTAATATGGGCGCGTATGTAATACGAAGACTACTATGGATTCCAGTAACTGTTATCGCAGTTTCCATGTTGGTCTTCTTACTGGTACGTTTCATCCCTGGAAGTATTGTTGATCTAATAGTTGCTCAAATGGAACCAACGAACCTAAATCTTGCGGCTAACCGTCAGTTAATTATGCATGCGTTTGGTCTCGACGTACCGGTGTATGTTCAGTATGTCCGTTGGGTAAGCAATATCGTTCTACACGGCAGTTTGGGCACTTCCATGTTTGACAGCACGAATATTGCTTCGGACATTATGCACAGTCTACCGGTGACCATGGAACTAGGCATAATGGCTATCTTCGTCGGGATTGTAATTAGCATTCCCATCGGCGTGTATGCAGCAATAAGGCAAGACACAATTCCAGACTATATATTGCGTAGTTTCGCTATCATTCTTATCTCTATCCCTGCTTTCTGGATCGGAACGATGATAATGATATACCCGGCCACCTGGTGGGGTTGGTCGCCGCCAATGCAACTGATTCCTTTCACACAAGACCCTCTAGGTAATCTGGGGCAGTTCATCCTTCCGGCAGTAGTTTTAGGAGCTGGTCTCACCGGGTCCAGTATGAGAATGACGCGCACAATGGTGCTGGAAGTATTACGTCAAGACTACACTCGAACTGCCTGGGCAAAGGGACTCAGCGAACGAACAATCGTCATCAGACATGTCTTGAGAAATGCGCTTATTCCGGTAGTCACTATCATCGGTATGCAATTACCAATAATTATCGGCGGTTCAGTGATTATCGAAGACATAATTTCACTTCCCGGGGTTGGCCGCTTAATGATAGAAGCTCTTTCACAGCGTAATTACCCAATGGTTTCCGGAATAAACCTTATTCTTGCCACGTTTGTGATTATTATTAACCTGGTGGTTGATCTTACCTATGGCTTGCTGGACCCCAGGATTCATTACCAATAAAAAGAAATTACTCAAGGGAGTTTGAAAATGGCTGCTAGTATTGGAACTGCAGAACCAAGTAAGCAAGTTGAATATAAACGCCATGGTTTTTGGTATGATTTGTTTCGAAGACTGATAGTGGAAAAACCGCTCGGTACTTTTGGATTGCTTGTCGTCATAATACTGTTACTTACCGGTATCTTCGCAAATTTTATCGCGCCTTTTGGCATGAATCAGATGCACCTTATCGATTTTCTGCAACACCCATCCTCTACGTATTGGTTGGGAACCGATCAAATGGGACGTGACATTCTAAGCCGGTTGATTTATGGCGCGCGAGTCTCGATGATTATTGGTATTGTCGCAACGGCGTTGTCAGAGGCTATAGCCGTTTTAATTGGTGTTCCGTCCGCCTTTATCGGCGGTAAATATGACATGATTGTCCAGCGATTCGTTGATATCTGGATGTCGATGCCCCCATTTTTATTGTTAATGACGGTGATGTCTATTGTTGGCTCCGGGATGTTCCAGTTAATAATGATAATAGGGATAAGTGCGGGTATCAGCCATTCGAGGGTTATAAGAAGTGCTGTGGTAGGAATTAAATCAAATACGTATGTACAAGCATCAGAGGCCATCGGCAGCGGGCCGATCCGCACGATGATACGTCACATCCTGCCTAACATATTACCGGTGATAATAATCAGTTTTACACTAGGTGTAGGTGGAGCTATTATGCAGGAAGCTGGCCTTAGCTTCCTGGGTTTAGGTGTACCACCGGGAGTACCTTCCTGGGGCAGCATGCTCAGCAATGAAGGAAGACAGTTCATGGAGATATATCCTGCGTTAGCACTCTGGCCCGGCGCTTGCCTTACGATTGTCGTCTATGGAATCAATATGTTTGGGGATAGTCTTAGAGACCTTCTCGACCCGAGGTTAAGGGGTGGTGTTGGACGCTACAATATCAAAAAGAAAAAGGTACATAAACTTGCAGCAGAATCAGTGAATCGTTAGTTGATGGTATAAAATCCAGTGTAAAAAAGTCCGTCCGCCTGGAGGGACTTTTTTATTAAGCTTCCGACTTTGACCTCAAGGATAGGGTTGCTGCAAAGCAAGTCGCTGTAAAATAGGTTGGAGGTGTCATGAAAAAGAAAGTTGAGTGGTGGGATAAGATTGGGAAACCGCAATACGGTGGAGAAATTGTAATTCGTTCCAGCGGAAATATTGTGAATTTCGACCCCTATTTCGACGAGGGACTGACGACAATACATTCGGCCTGGATGGAAAGACCCGTCGCTGATGATTGGACAACAGACCCGGCAGAATGGGACTACAGGACACATTTCCGCTTTGGCCCATATGTGAAGGGACACCTGGCGGAAAGCTATGAATTTCCTGATTCGAATACCTATATTATCCACCTGCGTAAAGGTATCTGCTGGCAGGATATTCCCCCGGTAAATGGCCGCGAGTTTACTGCTGATGATGTCGCCTATCATTATCACCGTTTGTTCGGACTGGGCAGTGGTTTCACTAAACCCAGCCCTTATCACGCAAAAGTTGTTACTGCGTATCGTGATCTGATAGCTGTCACCGCTATCGATAGATATACGGTTTTATTTAAGTGGAAGACGCCCAGCCTCGAGTTTATGAGGGAGACCCTGCAAGCGCCGACTAACGCGGGTTGTATTGAGGCGCAGGAGGCCGTGGAAAAATGGGGGGATGTCAGCGATTGGCATCATGCAATAGGCACCGGACCGTTTATCTTGAAAGATTTTGTTTCTGGAAGTTCGGCAACTCTTATCAGAAATCCTTACTACTGGGGACATGATGACCGCTTTCCTCAGAATCAACTGCCCTATATCGATAAATTGAAATTTCGAATAATACCGGATGATGATGAAGCATTGGATGCAATGCGTTCGGGTGAGGTTGACGTCATGGGTGGAATTTCAATGCATCAATCACAGGCATTGAAGAAAACGAATCCTGAAATCTTACAGTTAATCATCCCGGCCCCGAATGCTGAGACTATCGACCCAAGAAATGACGTGCCCCCTTTCAACGACATCAGAGTCCGCAAGGCACTTCAGATGGCCCTGGACCTGCCTGCCATAGCTAGAACGTATTATTGTGGTACTGTTGAACGTACCCTTGCGCATTAACCTCAAGATATATGAAGGGCTGGGGATATCCTTATGAGGAATGGCCGCAAGACCTAAAGGACGAATATGCCTATGACCCGGCGAAAGCGAAAAAACTGTTGGCCGAAGCCGGCTATCCCAATGGATTTAAAACTAACATTGTTACTGATAAAAGGGGGGATTTAGGCTTGTTGCAAGTAGCCAGGTCGTACTTTGCCCAGGTCGGCATTGACATGGAGATACGACCAGTAGAGACCGATATCTGGTTTTCCGATGTCAAAAAAGGCCACAAGCACGATCAACTAGCTCACCGTAGCGGACAAGGTCAACTTGGTCACGACATGGAACCACTACGGCAGCTCAATCCTCTTCTGGCAGGTTATATCAGTAATTTTCTGATGATTACGGACCCTGTTGCAGGTGACTTCTATCATAAGTCTTTAAAGGTAAACGGCATTGAGGAGATGAAGTCATTAATTCGAGATGCGAATGAATATTTTGCCAGACAGCATTTCACAATTTCGCTGCTTCACCCCATGCGGTATTACCCCTATCAACCATGGCTTAAAGGTTATAACGGTCAATATTTCTCAGTTACGGCCGGGACCGGAGGTCCTACCTTCCTCTATTACTATCCGGCGCGATTCTGGATAGACCGGAAACTAAAATATTCTATGAGACATTAGCAATGGGTTAATTAAAATGGGTAAGCGTTATTCCGTTACCAACATTTCAAACAAAACGAAAAGATAATATGAAAGCAAGAAAATCGGGCATTTCAACTCTCAAGTTGATGGCGAGAGGCATCGTTATATGACTAATGGAAGGTTTTTCATCGGATTGGCATCTAACCGCATTTCTTGATATGGTTAAATATCCTAAAGGCAAATCTTGTACCAAGAGAATAGAGGACGTTTAAAAACGGCAACAGATTTAGCATGGCCATCTTTTCAGAAAATTAAAAATTAAGG
>JBKQML010000026.1:0-14754 GCA_052326545.1 Dehalococcoidales bacterium | reverse complement strand
GGGCCGGTATTAAAAAAGGGGATGACCCTCGCCATTGAACCAATGGTGAATATCGGCGGGTGGGAAACAAAAGTTGATAGCAACGGCTGGACAGTACGCACCAAAGATGGGAGTCTGTCCGCTCATTTTGAAGATACAATCGCTATCACAGATGGCGAACCTGAGGTATTGACCCGTGTTTAATTGAGGAGACTATGGCAAAGAAAGAGACTATTGAAGTTGAAGGAGTAGTGGCAGAGTCTCTCCCGAATGCGATGTTCCGGGTGGAATTAGCAAACGGTCATAAAGTACTGGCCCATATCTCAGGAAAAATGAGGGTGAACTATATTAGAATATTACCGGGTGATAGAGTATTAATTGAGCTGTCCCCGTACGATTTAACTCGGGGCAGAGTAACCTACCGGTTTAAATAAAGAGGTAAATAAGAAAGTCGGGTATTCAGTCAAACCAAGATGTGAAAAGTGTAAAGTAATCAGACGGCATGGTGTTGTCAGGGTTATTTGTACTCGTGCCAAACACAAACAGAGACAGGGTTAGTTTTTTGTTATCTAGGGAGGGAAAAGAATGCCGCGTATTGCAGGTGTAGATATACCAAGAGGAAAACAGATATTGTATTCATTACAATATATTCATGGTATCGGGCCGACCTTTAGCCAAAAAATTTTAGCGCAGGTTGGTATCAACCCTGAAGTAAAAGCCGATGAACTTACGGAAGTCGAAGTCAATAAAATCCGTGAGCTGATCGATAAAGAGTATACGGTTGAGGGAGAACTTCGAAAAGAAGTAAATCTCAACATTAAGAGGTTGATGGAGATCGGTTGTTACCGGGGCACCAGGCACCGCCGTAATCTGCCATCAAGAGGACAAAGAACACGGACTAATGCCCGCACACAGCGTGGCGTTAAAAAGACGGTCGCCGGCAGAGGTAAGAAGCGCGGTGCAACGAAGAAGTAAATTTTGAATTCAACTGATAGGAGGTAATAATGCCAGTAGGTAAAAAGGGAAAAACGAGAAAGAAAGAACGAAAGGTAATTCCTTCTGGACGTGCTTTTATTCAGTCCAGTTTTAATAATACGGTTGTGACTCTTACTGACCCTGAGGGAAATGTTCTCTCCTGGGGAAGTTCCGGCACGGCAGGGTTCAAAGGTTCGAGAAAGGGCACTCCTTACGCCGCTCAATTGGCGGCGCAGGATGCTGTAAAAAAGGCGGCGAGCTATGGCTTACGCCAGGTGGATGTGTTTGTGAAAGGTCCTGGAAGCGGACGTGAGGCGGCTATTCGTGCCTTACAGGCCTCTGGCTTGGCGATCGCCAGCATCAAAGACATCACGCCTATCCCGCACAATGGCTGTCGTCCTCCCAAGAGAAGAAGGGTATAAGGATATAGAATATGGCAAGACATATAGAGGCAAATTGTCAATTGTGTCGTCGTTGTGGTGACAAGTTAATGCTTAAAGGAAATCGGTGTATGACGCCCAAGTGTGTGATGGAACGGCGGCACAAGACCGCCGCTGTCGGTACCAGGGGACGACGGCGCCGTGTTTCTGAGCGTGGCACGCAGTTGATTGAAAAGCAGAAAGCACGTTATATTTATGGATTGTATGAACGGCAGTTCAGGCGTTTCTACGGAATATCTGCCAAACAGCCCGGCATCACCGGCGATAATCTTAAGGTAATGCTGGAGAGAAGGCTTGATAACGTGGTTTATCGATTGGGATTAGCTGATTCACGTCCGTTAGCGCGCCAATTGGTTCTCCATGGACACATTATGGTTAATGGCCACAGAGTAAATGTTCCATCAGCTTTAGTTAGTGAAGGAGATACCGTTAATGTCAGAGAAGCGAGCTTGAAAAAGGCATATTTCAAGAAGGTCGCTGAGGAAATTAAATCGAAGACTATCCCCATCTGGTTGACTTTGGACCGAGCGACCCTCTCCGGACAGGTGGTAACACTACCGGTTGTTGATGATACGGTTGCCCAATTTAATGGAAAAAGCATTGTTGAATACTATTCACGTTAAGGAGGTACGGATTTGACTTTGTCAGTAGTACCTAAAATTCAAGTCGTTGAAACAAGAGAAAACTTCGCGCGGTTTGCAATTGAACCACTGGAGAAGGGTTTCGGCATCACTCTGGGTAATGCCTTACGGCGGATTATGCTTGGACATTTACCGGGTGCAGCGATAACCCGTGTCAAAATTGATGGCGTTCAGCATGAATTCTCGTCTATTCCGAATGTCAAGGAAGATGTGATTGAATTTCTGCTCAATGTCAAAGCCATCAGGCTGAAGTCCATCACACACATGCCTGGTAAACTGATTCTGGATGTCAATAACGAAGGGAAAGTGACTGCCGCTGATATCAAACCATCGGCTGATTTCGAGATTACCAATCCGGAAACCTACCTGGCGACACTTAATTCGTCAGACGCCAAACTCTATATTGAGTTTGATGTTGAGATTGGGAACGGTTTTAAACAGGCTGAAGCGGTTGACAATTTACCGGTAGGTGTTATCCCGGTGGATGCTATCTTCACTCCGACCCGTAAAGTGAATTATCTTATTGAGCCGGTACATGTCGGCAGAGAAGTCACACTGGAAAGGTTATATCTTGAAGTCTGGACGGACGGAACTATCGAAGCCGCTGATGCCTTGAGTCAAAGCGCCAGGATGCTAGAGGAATTGCTGGCTCCCTTTGCCAGTTTTGGTAAAGTGGTGGAAGTCATTCCGGAAAAGGTTGTCCCGGACTCTTCTATCCCGCAAGAGTTATTCAACATGCCCGTTGAGCAACTGAATCTTTCCGTACGTACGATGAACTGCCTGCGGCGTGGGAACATCCAGACAGTTGGTGAAGTTATTAATAAGGGCGAAAAAGGATTGATGACCCTGCGTAATTTTGGCGTTAAGTCTCTACAAGAGTTAGCTGACCGCCTGGGTGAACTGGGCTTAACTTTGATACAATCCGCAGAAACTTTAACCGATTCTGCCGAAGAAGCGCCCGAAACCGGGTCGGACAGTAATTAAAACTACATTGGATATAGGTGAATGTTATGGCACGTAAATTAGTAATGCACAGCAGGCGGCTTACCCGGTCATCGGGAGCGCGCAAAGCTTTATACCGGAGTCTGGTAACAGACCTGCTGGGTTATGAAAAGATAACCACAACCGAAGCTAAAGCTAAGGCAATACGCGGGGTAGCCGAAAAAATGATTACTTTGGGGAAGAAGGGAGACCTCCATGCCCGACGGCAGGCGTTATCATTTATTTATGGCAAGAAAACTACTGATAAAGTTTTTGATGAGCTTGCTAAGCGGTATGCTGAGCGTAAAGGGGGCTATACCCGTATCGTAAAACTGGGCGCCAGGCTTGGTGATGGCGCACCAATCGTTCAACTTGAGTTGGTGAAATAATGACTTTGACGATGACTGCTCGTGAAATTGAGCAGAACCGGAAACTGACTACGCGGTTGGCATTGGTGCTGGAATATGACGGCACTAATTACTCCGGTTTTCAATGGCAGGCAAATGTTCCCAGCATTCAGGGTACACTGGAGAACGCTGTGGAGAAACTGACGGGAGAGAAAGTCAGGGTATTGGGCTCCAGTAGAACGGATACCGGAGTTCATGCTCGCGGACAGGTTGTTAGTTTTGATACAAGTTCTTCGCTGACGGCAGACACATTTGTAAACGGACTGAATTACCATCTGCCGGCAGATATCGCTGTAAAATCAGCCTGTCCGGTTAGTGATTCTTTCCTTGTCCGGAGCATGGCGGTCAGTCGGGAATATAGTTATACTATTTTAAATTGCCGCACCCGTTCCCCGATGACGTCAAGATTCGCATATCGCGTCACCGGTGAATTGGATGTTGCGGCGATGAATCGTGTGTGTCAGACGTTGGTAGGGACACACGATTTTGCTTCTTTTGCCAGTGATATTAGTGATGAACCGGAAATGAACACCGTCCGTCAGGTTTATCAGGCACAAGTAGTGCGCGATGCAGACATTGTTGTCTTTAACATAGTTGCTAATGCTTTTATACGACATCAAATACGGAGCACCGCAGGCGCTTTGGTGCAGGTGGGATCAGGCAAGCTGAGCGAGGCTGAATTTGTCAGCATCCTCGGCGCGAAAAAAGTCGGCTTAGCCGGCCCAAAACTTCCGGCTTGTGGTCTGTGTTTGGAAAGGGTAAATTACCCCTGTTCGTTTGAGGAAATGAGAAAATGAAAACGGTTACTGTCAAAGCAAGTGATGTAAAAAGAGAATGGCATACAATTGATGCCTCGGATGAAGTATTGGGCAAGCTGGCTGCCCGCGCCGCCAATTTGCTTATGGGTAAACACAAGCCGTTGTTCGCCAGGAATGCGGATGTCGGTGATTTTGTTGTCGTGACAAATGCTGCTAAAATCCAGGTTACCGGCAATAAAACGTCCCAGAAAATGTACTACAGCCATTCAGGCTATCCCGGTGGACTAAAAACTGTCAGTCTGGAAAAACTGATGGAAACTTATCCGGAAAGGGTGATTGAACATGCTGTTAAGGGCATGTTGCCCAAGAATCATTTGAATGCTAAAATGATGAAGCGTCTCAGGGTTTATAAGGGTGAGGCCCGCACGTCAGTGGCAAAAGCAAAAGCACCCGCGGCGGTAAAAGCGGAAGCTGAACCAGAGAAATAATATATATTTAGATTTGTCTTCAGAGATAAAGGGAGGTTTCCTTGGAGGATCAGGCTTATTTTTACGGGACGGGAAGACGCAAGACGGCAATAGCCCGTGTCAAGATAATGCCAGGGAGAGGGGCAATTGTCATCAATGGCATACCTTATGAGGAGCTATTGACCCGCATCGAACACCGCGCTATGGTAACCAAGCCGTTAATTGTTACCGAAAATCTCGGTAAATTCAATGTTGTGGTTACCACTGTCGGTGGCGGTACTTCAGGACAGGCCGGAGCAATTTGTATGGGTATTGCCCGCGCACTGTTGAAAGTCAATGCGGAAAATAGACTCAAACTCAAACGGAATGGTCTTCTAACTCGTGACCCGCGGGCCAAAGAGAGGAAGAAAGCCGGTTTGAGAAAAGCCCGCAAGGCGCCTCAATATACAAAGCGTTAAACGGTCTCTATTTTTAAGGATACTTCGCAGATTCTCACTGGCAATAGTGAGAATCTGTTGTTCTATCAACCTTTTGGAGGGTTGTAAATGTTTAACCGGTCTTCTCCCATAACCCTGCAGGCCATTGGTATTGTCCGGAGTGACTTCAAAGAGCCGACTTCAACCCGCTTAGACCTGAGGAAAATCAAGGCTGAGATAGAAATTGCCCCTGAATTAACCGAAGCGCTGGATGGGTTGGAAGGTTTTTCTCATATTATCGTCCTCTACTGGATGCACCGCGCCGTTTTTGATAAAAATCATTTGAAAACATATCCGATGGGGAATAAAGCTGTAGCTTTGCGGGGCTTATTCGCAGTCCGGACATCGAAGCGGCCGAATCCCATCGGTAAAACAACCGTCAGGTTGTTGTCCCGCCAGGGTAACGTTCTCCATGTTCAAGGCCTCGATGCTATCGACGGCTCCCTTGTTTTAGATATTAAACCGTATATCCCCGGTTATGATTCCGCTTCCGGTGCCACCGTTCCGGATTGGGTCAAAATTGAAGAATACTGATAGGAAATTACTGGAGATTTACAACCTTTTGTTCCGGTGCTACGGCCCGCAGCACTGGTGGCCGGGGGATAGTCCGTTCGAGGTCATGGTCGGCGCGATCCTGACTCAGTCTGCCGCCTGGCAAAATGTGGAAAAAGCGATCACTAATCTCAAAACCGCCGGGGTAATATCTCCCGAGGCATTGCGCAGTATCCCCACCCCTGAGCTCGCTCAGCTCATCCATCCGTCCGGATATTACAATGCCAAGGCTCTGAAGTTAAAGGCCCTTGTACGCTGGTTAAGGACGTCCTGCAGGGATAACCTTGACGAACTGTTCGCTCTGGATACCGATGAGCTGCGACGGCAGTTGCTGGATGTCCCTGGGATCGGTCCGGAAACCGCTGATTCCATACTGCTTTATGCCGGCAATAAACCTGTGTTTGTTATTGACGCCTATACCCGTCGTATTATCAGCCGTTTGGGTTTGATGCCGGAAAATGCTATCTATGATGCCTGGCAAACATTTTTTATCAGTAACTTACCGCAGAAAATCGAGCTATACAACGAGTATCATGCGCTGCTGGTCCGTCTCGGGAAAGAAGCATGCCGAAAGCATCCTGTCTGTAACAGTTGCTGCCTGCGGGCAATCTGCCAATATCGCCCGGGTTGACCGGCACTGTAAAATGTTTTGGGTCGGGTTTCCCGAAGGTACTCCGTCTTTGACTGATAGAGAACCCGCCCGCCTGTCTTTTACGAATTAAATATCATAATCTAATAGCGGACTGCTGAAAGCGGTGTGCCGAAACTAACTAAATCTAAATTCAACACGCGTAAAAATAAGGCTGTAATGCCGTCTATCATTTATGTTAAAATGTTAATGTAATAATTAGAGGAATTTAAAATGGCAGTATCCGCGAATAATCCGGAGAAAAAGCAATTAAATATCAAAACCATCACTTTCGGGGATTTGACCTGGGTAGATATTACCGACCCAACCGAAGACATCTCCAAATATTTAACTGAAAAATATAATTTCCACCCGATGGATATTGAAGATGCCTTAAGCTTGAGACAGCTTTCCAAAGTAGAAGAATATCCGACTTATATCTTTGCCATTTTCCACCTTCTAAAATATAACAAGGCCACCAAGGTCAGTGTCAGGAAACAATGGTCGGCATTTCTGGGCGATAAATATCTGGTGACGCTTCATCCCATTGAACTCACCGCGCTGGATGAATTTTTCCATGAGTGTGAGTTGAATGAAGACGACCGGAATGAATATTTCAGTCAGGGCTCCGGTTACTTGCTCTATCAGATACTCGACCGGGCACTGGATTCTTATTTCCCGGTACTTGATAAAATCATGAATCTGACTGACGCCATCGAGGATAATGTTTTCAATGTAGGAATCGAAGCCGCCCAGGAGCTGAGTTCATTAAGAAGAGATATTATCACTCAACGTCGCGTGATGTTCCCGACCCGTACACTGTTAGTAGAGTTGGAAAAGAAAATTAAACGCTTCAGTAAAATAGATTTAACCGTCTATTTCAGCGACCTGATGGACCATATGAACAAAATCTGTGAAACCCTGGATGAAACTACCGATATTATTGAAGTGTATAAAGACGCGGACTATCTGTTAAGCAGCTACCGGGCTAACCGCGGGATTCGTGTTTTGGAAGTTATGCTGGGAATATTATTGCCGCTGGTTATGGTCTTCGGCCTTTACGGCATGTACATTACCTTCTTTGGTACTGTCAGTAAAGGCAGTACCGGAATATATTTTGTATTAATCGCAATATTCATCGTTTTCTCCGGAGCTGTAATTGCTTTCCTCCGCCGCAAACATCTGATATAATGTTTGGTTTTTAGTATCGTTCGTAGCAAAACAGAGGCCTGCTTAAAAAGCAGGCCTCTGTTATTTCCACCGTATTTTCCGTTTTGGTTTTTAACTTCCACTTTTCACGGAACGGGGAGTCGTAACAAATTTTACCGGCTCATTATTGTGCTTGTAGAACCAGATCTTCATTATTTCTACCAGGAAGAGGTAGACCACAATAAAACCTACCAGCATCAGCAAGAATGTTACGGGCAGGGGCACGAAATCAAAAATCTTCCCCAGCGGAGTGTACGGTATCATCAGGGACAAAGCAAGAATAATGGCGATGTTGATTGTCAGCCATTTATTCGGTTTACTCTTGAAGAAAGGTATTGTCCGGGTGCGAATGACAAATATCACCAGGGTTTGTGTGAACAAGGATTCCACGAACCATGCCGTTTGAAATAGAGATGGTTTGGAATAGGCGTGGAAAACAAAGAGCATGACGCCGAAGGTCGCAAAATCAAAAATAGAACTGATCGGTCCAAAAGCAATCATGTAATTACGGATAAACGAAGTCCGCAGCCGCTGCGGCTGTTGTACGTAAGTTTGGTCCACATTATCTATGGGGAGAGCTAATTGCGCGAAGGAATAGAGCAAATTATTCAGTAAAAGCTGAATGGGCAGCATCGGGAGGAACGGTAGAAATATCGATGCCCCGGCCGCACTGAACATATTCCCGAAGTTGGAACTGATTGCCATTTGGATGTATTTAATGGTATTGCCGAAGGTTTTCCGGCCTTCAATTACCCCGTCGGTAATGACTTTCAAATCATTTTTCATCAGGATGATATCGGCCGATTCCTTGGCAATGTCGACGGCATTCATCACCGAAATGCTGACATCGGCGACTTTCATCGAAGGCGTGTCATTGATACCGTCGCCAATGTAACCTACCACATGCCCGTTGGCTTTCAGCGCATTCATGATCCGGTTTTTCTGGGCGGGATTGACGCGGGTGAAGATATCGGCCTTTTCCACGATTCTGGCCAGGGCATCATCATCGATGTTTTCAATTTCGCTGCTCTGCACGATGTTAATCGGCTCAATTTCACTGGTGCGTGTGACTGTCCCTGTTTGGGCATCGAACTTTCTGCCGCGGCGGTACTGATAGACCTGGAATCCGAGCTGGTCGCAGACTTTGCCGGCCACAATTTCATTGTCACCCGTCAAAATCTTGAGTTTGATGCCGGCTTTTCGCAATAACTCCAGAGATTCGCCGGCGGTTTCTTTAATCGGGTCCGTAAAAGCGATAAAACCGATAAAAGTCATGTTATTTTCATCTGTTACCGCGTAAGCTGTTTTCGCCTCTGCTTTGCGGTATGCGACGCCGAGAACACGGAATCCCTGATTGCTTAACGCCCGGTATTCTTTATCGATCAGCTTTTTACTTTCGGGGGTCAGCTCATGGACTGCTCCGCCCAACTCATACTGGGTTGCTATTTTTGCGACTTCTTCGGGAGCCCCCTTGGTGACAATAATATTATCCTGATTATTTTTTACTACTACCGAAAGACGTTTTCGAATAAAATCGAAGGGGATTTCATCCGTCTTTTGATACTGGTCGGTATTTACTTCCTCATGCTTCAGGATGGCCTCATCCATCGGACTGCGCAGTCCGGTTTGGAAGCGGCTGTTTAGTATGGAATAAAGGAGTACTTTATCTGATTCTTTGTCCTCTAAGTCTACATGCCGGATCACTTCTACTCTGTTTTCCGTTAACGTGCCGGTTTTGTCTGAACACAAAACGTCCATACTGCCGAAATTTTGAATGGCGGCCAATCGTTTGACAATGACACCCTTCTTCGCCATTGCCGTGGCACCGCGGGAAAGATTAATGGACAGAATTACCGGTAATAAACCCGGGGTCAGGCCGACTGCCAGAGCGACGGAAAAAAGCAGTGATTCCATGACGGTATGCCTTTGATTGTTAAAGACGCCGTTGATTAAGAAGACTGCGATAATCAGGATAAAGGTTACCTGCATGATGAGATAACCGAATTTTCTCAATCCTGTTTCAAATTCGGTTTCCGGTTTTCTTTCCGCGCTCTTCTTGGCAATTTCACCGTATTCGGTCGCCCCGCCGGTCTTGACAATTACGGCAGTTGCTAAACCGGCCGTCACGGAAGTGCCCATGAACAGGTAGTTGTTCCACTTGGTGCTGTCAATTTTGTCGGTAATCGGGTCGGCGGTTTTTTCCACCGGGAATGATTCCCCGGTTAATGCTGATTGGTCTATGAAAAAGTCTTTCGCGCTGATGACTCTGGCATCCGCCGGGGCAATATCTCCGGCTGCCAGTTGAATGACATCACCGGGTACCAGCCCCGAGATGGCGATGTCCTGTTTGGTGCCGTCTCGGGAGACAGTGGCTGTGGTGGCGACTCTTTTCGCCAGAGCCTCGGCGGCTTTTCCAGCCCGGTATTCCTGGGTAAAGTCCAGGATGACACTGACGAGAACAATGATAATAATAATCCCCGCATCCCGCGGGTCGCCTAAAAAACCGGATACAATGGCCGAAATAATCAGGATGAGTGTAACCGGGCTGCGGAAATGCATCAAAAATTCAATGACGCCGGAGCGTTTTTTCCCGCGGGCGACCTCATTCGTGCCGTATGTCTCCAGACGCTGGGTCGCCTCTGCGCTGCTGAGTCCGTTGGTGGAAGTTTCCATCTTGGTGAAGAATTCATCTGTCGATAGCGTCAACACTTCCGCGGTATTGATTGCTTCCGGCGTGTTCGCCAGCTTCTTTTTATCTTGTTTGTTCGCCATTATCCGACTCTATAAATTCAGTATATTTTTAGTCTCTTTCAATTCGTATATTTTAGTTTAATCCTTTATTCTCATTTGAAACAACCTTTTTTTAAAATATTTTTAGTACCAAAATTACCGTATATTTCAATTATGCCCATAGATTCAATTTAATTCTCTTTTACGATAGCTGCGTTAACTGTTATAATTAGCACACAACAAGGGACGACAATGCAGATTTCCAATAATCACCCTCCGGAATCAAAAACGGTTAAAATATTTCTTGGGTTGGGCTCAAATATGGGCGACCGCCGTCTTAATCTGGCATCGGCGCTTAATTTATTATCAGAGAAAATAACGGTAGCTAGAACATCTTCCATATATGATACAACGCCGGTGGGTAATACCCGGCAGGGACGTTTTCTAAATTTGGTCTGTGAAGGAACTACTTCCCTGACGCCTTTAGAGATATTAAATTTGGCAAAAGAAATAGAAAAAACTATCGGCAGAAAGCCGGGGCCAATCAATAACCCACGCCCGATTGATATCGATATCCTTTTCTATGATAATCTTGTAATCGATACGCCTGCGTTGATTATCCCCCATCCACGATTGATCGAAAGGGCTTTTGTGCTTTTACCGTTAGCTGAAATTGCCCCCGATTTTATTCATCCGGCAGTCGGGAAAACGATCAGGCAAATCTTGCAGGCTTTGAAAGTTAATTCAGAAGATGTCGTCAAATTACAAAATACACGAGGTGAAACATGTATGAAATAAGTGTGGAGATGGATTTTGATGCTGCTCACGCTCTTCGGGGTTATCAGGGAAAGTGTGAAAAATTACACGGACATCGTTTCAAGGTAGTCGCCGTTGTTAAAGGAAGTAAACTGAATGAAATCGGCCTGGCCTATGACTTCACTTTGCTGAAAAAGCATCTCGGCGAAATAATGGCAAAATACGACCATACCAACCTGAATGAGGTTGCGCCCTTCAGCCGGATTAATCCTTCATCGGAAAACATTGCTGCCACAGTGTATCAAAAACTGAAGAAAAAATTGACGGGAGCGCCTGTTTCGCTTGACAGGATTGAGGTGTGGGAATCCCCCCAGAGTCGGGTGGTGTATCGTCCTGACTAGTTCTTCTTTGTCTGCGGTAAAAGATTGGGAATGGTGTCCACTATCGGATAGCGTACGTTGCATTTGCCGCAAAACAGGTAACCGGAAACAATTTCTTTCTCGTTTTCTTTCTCGATAGTGAGCGTCAGTTTTCCCTTACATACCGGGCAGACCAGGATGTTGATTAACTCTTTTTTCATAAGTATTAAAAAGTATAGCACAAAAGAAGCTATTATTACATGCTGAGTGGTTTATAATTGTAAAAGATGATTCCAATAATTGTTCTTGCGCTTGTTTTTATCCTGATTATCGTCCGGCGGGTTGGTAAGTTCCGCTTTCAAATCTGGCAAATCATGGCCGTGGGTGCCATCGCCGTGCTGGCGACGCTGCAAATATCTCCGCTGAACGCCTCGAAAGCGATCAATCTGGATGTAATGTTCTTCCTCTTCGGGATGTTTATTGTTGGGGAAGCGCTGGTAAATAGCGGTTACCTGTCATATCTCTCTTATCGGCTTTTCCGCCACGCGAAATCTCTGGACAGCCTGGTGCTCTTTATTTTGTTCGGTATCGGCATTATGGCGGCCTTTTTGATGAACGACACACTGGCAATTATCGGCACACCGGTTGTTCTGTTGCTTGCAAGCAAAGCCAGGACTTCACCCAAAATATTATTGCTGGCACTGGCTTTTGCCGTCACCATCGGCAGCGTCACCAGTCCTATCGGTAACCCGCAGAACCTGCTTATTGCTATCAACGGTAATGTTGCCAATCCTTTTATTACTTTCTTTCGTTATCTGCTGCTGCCGACACTGATAAATTTGCTGCTGGCTTACTTTTTGTTGCGTCTTTTCTATCGTAAACAATTTGACCGTCAGGAATTAACTGACCACCTGGAGCCGATTAAAGACCCCAAATTAGCGCAACTTTGCCGGATTTCACTGGCGCTGCTGGTGGTTTTAATCGTGGCGAAAATTGTCACCGTATTTGCAGGTTGGAAAATTGATTTCCGGTTGACCTATATTGCCCTGTCAGCGGCGCTGCCGATTATCCTTTTTAGCCCGAAAAGATTTAC
The DNA here is from genome assembly GCA_052326545.1 of Dehalococcoidales bacterium. Lineage (GTDB taxonomy): Bacteria > Chloroflexota > Dehalococcoidia > Dehalococcoidales > Fen-1064 > Fen-1064. The sequence continues at coordinate 2,303 of JBKQML010000026.1, read as the reverse complement.
GATTATTCGGAAGATTGACTGGACCACGCTTATTTTCTTCGCTTCGATGTTCATCCTCATGGCCAGTGTCTGGAACTCCGGTGTTTTCCAGAATGTTATCAATTCCACGACTCTGAAACTGAACTCCGTGCCGGTCATCATGGGTGTCAGCGTTGTTTTAAGCCAGTTTATCTCCAACGTGCCGCTGGTTGCGCTCTATCTCCCCATGCTCATGAAAATGGGTATCACTAACGCGGGGCTGATGGCATTAGCGGCCGGTAGCACTATTGCCGGCAATCTTTCCATTCTGGGTGCGGCCAGTAATGTTATCATTATCCAGAATGCCGAGCAAAAATCAGGAGAGACACTTACTTTCTGGGAATTTGTCAGGATTGGTGTGCCTTTGACATTAATCAATGTGTTTGTTTACTGGCTGTTCTTTACAATAATGAAGTGAAGTAATTCTCTGCTATCGATTCGGGCTATGTCTTTTTCAAATGGCGGATATCAAATTATCATTAGATTTTACCATTTTATAATAATTCAAGGATGTTGGTTTCTTTTTTGTATTCTATGCTATAATATCATCCGTATTTGATATCAAGTGCCGACAATGGAACGTAAACTATTGGACTCAAGGAATGTATTATGGGTATCACGAAGAAATTCACGATTTTGCACTCTAATGATATGCACGGTGACTTTTTAGCAGAGGTGAAAGCCGGTTCCGTCCACCTCATTGGGGGACTGGCGCTATTGTCCGGTTATGTGAATAAGGTGCGGCGGGAAGAAAAGAATGTTCTTTACGTTATTGCCGGCGATATGCTGCAGGGCTCGCTGATTGATTCGGAATACCAGGGCATATCAACGATGGAAATCATGAATTACCTGGCGCCTGATGTTGTCTCACTGGGTAACCATGAGTTCGACTATGGTTTACCGCAACTTCTTTTTTTAGAGAAAATGGCCAACTTCCCCATCATCACTGCCAACCTCTATATTAAACAATACGGTAAACGCCTGATGAAACCCTACCTGATTCTCCGTGTGGACGGATTCGACCTGATGTTCATCGGGATTCTGACAGAAAAGGTCCTTGATGCGGTCAAGAAGGACAAACTGGTTGGCAGTTTCATTTCGCTGGATGATGCTGCTCATGAGGTGGGTATCATCACCGATGCGTATAAGAACGATTCCATCGACCTCACGGTGTTACTCACTCACATTGGCTATGACTCTGATCTTGAACTGGCGGCACTCCTGAAACCCGAATGGGGAGTGGACATGATTGTCGGCGGGCACTCGCACACGATATTGCAGCAGCCGGGCCAGGTCAATAATGTATTGATTGCACAGGCAGGCGTCGGGACAAATCAGATAGGAAGATTCGATATCATAGTGGATAATGACACCAACAGCATTGTCGAATGGAAGTGGCAGCTTATCCCGATTGAAGAAGGTATTGCCGAGCCGGATCTGCAGTTAAAGGCCTATATCGATAGTTTCGAAGAAGTGGTTGACCGTAAATACAATGCCATTATCTGTAAATTTACCGAGACCATGACCCACCCAAGCAGAGTAATAGAAACCTCTATGGGTAACCTTTTCGCAGATGCACTGGCAGAAATGGCGGAATGCGATGTGATGCTGGTTGGTTCCGGTTCAATTAGAAGCAAAGAACTGGGTCCGGCGGTAACACTTAAGGATTATCGCGCCTGTTTCCCGTTTGAAGATTACCTCTCCCGTTTTGTTATTACCGGAGCGCAGCTAAAGCGGATATTCGCGCATATCATGCGTCCTGAAAACCGCAATAGCGAAGGCGAGTGCTATCAGGTGAATGGTAGAATCCGCGCCGTCTATAACAATGCGGCGCACGATTTGGTTTCATTGAGTTTTAACGGCTTACCGGTGGTCGATGAAAATACCTTTACAATTGGTCTCATCGGCTACCATATTTTAAATTCTGCGGCATTTCTCAATATTACCAACGACGAACTGCTGGCCAACGGCCCGTCAAAAGTGATCGCGACCTCGGTCCCCGAAGTGTTGGAGGAATACCTTAAGAGTCACCAGAATATCGGTCGTAAGGTGGAAGGAAGGCTTACCTACCGGTAATATTAATTTTCAGGTATTTTAATACAAAAAGGAGAAACTGTGAAACGTATTTGGCGGTATAGACTATTTTATCAGGCGGCCATTGTGGGTATAGTGGTACTTTTATTAATGCTCGTCGCCGCCCACTTTAAGCTTGATGTCATCACCATAAACACCCTGACCGGAACATTCTTGTTCTATGGCACTAGCACATTCGACGACATCCTGGG
>JBKQML010000025.1:0-3499 GCA_052326545.1 Dehalococcoidales bacterium | reverse complement strand
TCAAAAAAAGAAAAGAACTCGACAACGGGGTTCTTTTCTTTTTTACCATAACATATTAAATTATTTTCTTTACATTTACAGACTACTCGACTACTGTCGTCCCCCATCTATCAGGATGGCTTCGCCGGTAATGTGAGACGATTCATCCGATGCCAGGAATAAAGCCAGATTGGCGATTTCCTCCGGTGTTCCGACTCTCCCGAGAGATATCTGTTTGTTAAATCCTGCCATAAAAGCGCGTTTTTCTTCCTCATTTAAGGTTTTAGCATTCCCCTGGGCATCATAGAAATGAGAGTCATATAAAGCAGTATTTGTTACTCCCGGACAGATCGTATTTACTCTGATGTTATATTGACCGACTAATCTACTGAGACAATCTGCAAGTAATATTACGCCGCCCTTTACTGCACTGTAACTGGGGGACCTGGCTCTACTGGTACCCTTCAGTCCCCCGGCAGAACCGGTGAACAGAATATTTCCGATGCCTTGCTTTTTCATCACTTCGATAGCACGCTTACTGGCGAAAAAAGGACCGGTGAGATTGACGTCTAACATCGTTTGCCAGTTTTCTTCCGTCGTAGCTTCTAAAGTCGGCCCGCCAATCCCGGCATTATTGTATAAAATATCCAACCTCTGATAAATATTTACCGCTGTATCGATCATACGCTCATTGTCTGCAATACGACCAACATTAACTTCGGAGAAATTTGCCGTGCCGCCTGCTTTTTTAATTTCCTCAACGGTCTCCTGACCTAACTTCGAGTTAAAATCGGCAACTAAAATTTTAGCTCCTTCCTTAGCAAATAGCTTAGCAGTGGCTCTCCCGATTCCGGAGCCAGCTCCTGTAATAACCGCTACTTTCCCTTCCAGTCTCATAAATTTCTCCCTTTTATTTTTTCCTTTAATATTTTTTGTGATTCAAATCTATTGTCTGATAACTGATTTCAGGTATATGGTAATACATAAAGCTTCGCGTTTCAATCTCCGCTAAGATTACGAGAATAAATGAAAGTGATATTATTGCTTGACCATATTCACTTATATTTGTGTGCTTGACTTGGTTCATTTCCGTATGTTGACAAGTCTAGAATTTCATGATACCATAGGCGTAAATTAGTTATATTACTAATGATATATCATATTTATTATTATAAAGGATAAATGTCCTCTGTCAACGTCGGGGTATAGATAAACACACTACGTGCCGTTATTGCTTATTCGTGATAAGGGGGCCATGCCAGGGGAATTACAGGGTACTGAGAGTTAGTGGTTGAACTCTCAGCTAAGTGTTGCAGGATGCCCCTCCCGTGATGGAGCCCTGAGAGTAATCGGGATTGTTGGGATGGCCAACCTTATCAATACGGATTTAAATATTCTAATAATATTCAGAAAATGAAATCATTCATTAACTTTCCCGAGGTCTTTAAGAAACAAACTATCCGGTAAATATTACTACGTTAACAATAATATAAGGAGCGCATTAAAAATGACCACAGTTAAACGCGTATTCAAGGTGAAAGGGAAACCTTTTTATCCTGTATGCGGCCAGAGCTACAATGACGGCGGTTACAATGTTAGCGAATCTGAGATATGTTTCAAAGCAGTTAAACTGTTCAACGGGAATACCGCAGTGATCCCTGTATACTGGCTTCAGATCGAACCCGAAGAAGGTAAGTTTGATTTTACGAGTGTAGACACTTTGCTGACCAGCGCCCGTCGCTATGGATTGAGATTGATACTGCTCTGGTTTGCCACATGGAAGAACGGCAATATGGATTATACACCTGGATGGGTAAAAACCAATCCGAAACGTTTCATGCGGGCACTATCACCGATAGGCCACGAATTGTGGGTTCTTTCATCATATTGTAAAGCCAATCTTGAAGCCGATAAAAAGGCTTTTACTGCGTTATGTACACACATTAAGGCTAAAGACGGCGCTGAACAGACTGTCATTGGCATCCAGGTTGAGAACGAGCCGGCTGTCAACGGTACGGACCGTGATTACAACCCCCAAGCTCAGGCCGTGTTCGATGGCCCTGTGCCTGCTAAGTTAATGGCCAGAATGAAAACCGCCGGTAAAGGGCCGGTATACGATATCTGGCAGCGGGCAGGCGGGAAGAAATCCGGTACATGGCTCGAAGTATTCGATTGGCCGGCACGGGATATCGTTACCTCCTGGAGTATTGCGATCTATATCGACGCCGTCGCTCAAGCCGGAAAAGCAGTCTATGACCTACCGATGTACATCAATGTCGCGGTTGGGGTGAGCGGTTGGCACAGTCCGGTTCCGGATGAGATCTTTACCTCAGGCAACCCTCTACCTAAAGTTTTAGAGGTATATAAGTGGTTTACTCCTCATGTCGATATGATTGCCCCGGACATCGAGTATAATGACTCCATGGCCTACGATGCCCTTTGCGCTGCTTATTCGCGCGATGACAACCCGTTATTCTTGCCGGAAACACCGCCGACGACGCACCTGTTTCGCGCTATCGCTGACTACAACCTCCTTGGTTACTCATGGATGGGCGGATTGGAAAATATCGTTACCGAAGACGGCTCGGTTAATCCCGCGATGCAGGAACCGGTTGACACTGTACGGTGCATCGCGTCCGCCGTCCCTCTTTTGTTGAATTACCAGGGCACAGGCAAAATCCACGCCATTGTCCAGGAAGAATATATGCCGCAGCAATGGTTAGACCTGGATGGTTATATCGGGAGAGTACAATTCGGAGTCGGGCGGGTTCCTTTTGTCAACAAAGACTGGCGACATAAAAAGGGTGAGGGCATGCCTAAAGAACAGGCCGATTCAGACGTTAGACCCGAGCATAAGCGCGGCCGTGGTCTGCTGATCCAGACAAAGAAGGATGAGTTCTATCTCGTTGGTACCGGCTGGCGACTTTTCCTGCGTGCTAAATATCCGCCTGCTAAAAACCGGCCTTTATTGACATTTCATGACGATTTTACTTTTACTCCCGGACGACATCTATCGGTGGAAGAAGGCCATTTCGACCGGAAAGGGAAATTTGTCGTTGACCGGCAACGCAATAAAGATCCGATGAGTCAGGGAGCCTGGGTAGAAGCTGATATCGGCGTGCTGCGGATAATAATGTGTAATTAAATCATTATTTTGTCTTGATACCACTCTGGATAACGATAAAAGAAATATTAGTAAGGAGAAATAAATGTCCGGTGGATACATGGGGAAGTTTCTCTTTGTCGACCTTTCCATCGGAGAGATGAATGAAGAACCCCTCGACGAGAATATTTGCCGCAATTTCATCGGCGGATATGGGATTGGCGCGAGGATGCTCTACAGCCGGCAGAAAGCCGGAGTCGACCCGCTGGGACCGGAAAATACGCTGGGGCTACTCACCGGCCCGTTCACCGGCACGATAGTACCTCCGGGTGCACGTTATATGGCCTTCGCCAAATCACCGCTGACCGGCGGCTGGGGAGAAGCTAATTCCGGCGGTTACTTCGGTCCTTACATGAA
>JBKQML010000024.1:0-10795 GCA_052326545.1 Dehalococcoidales bacterium | reverse complement strand
ACAAAGTTCAACTAAACGGCCATCCTGAGCGGAGACTGCCCAACAATGTGAATTTCAGTGTTGACTACATCGAAGGCGAGTCAACCTGCCTCAATCTTGACCTCGAGGGGATATGCATTTCTACCGGTTCGGCCTGCAGTTCCGCGGAGGCTAAACCTTCACACGTGCTGCTGGCAATCGGCCTCGCGCCCGAGCAGGCTCGCAGTTCGCTGCGTTTCACACTGGGACGGTTGACTACTGAAGCAGACATCGATCGCGTGCTGGAAGTACTGCCGCGTTCGGTAGCCAGGCTGAGGGCAATATCGCCCCTGTATAAAAAGAGCTAAACTTAAAAAAATATTTTTCTACAGTGTCACAATATTCCCGCTGTACATCGCCTCGATGGATTTCACCATTGTGGTTGGTTTACCGACGGCCAATTTGTCCATTAAATCCAAATATTCCAGACAGGTGGTACAGGCCAGAATGGTTACGCCCTGAGACTCCAACCGCCGCAGGTGGTCCAGAACTTTCGAACCTTCACAGACCAGGCGGACGCCGGTATTCCAGAAAATAATAGCCTCCGGTTTCTCATTATTTTCTCCCAGGAGGCGGAGAAAACTGGCCATTAACAATGAACCTAACTGCTCCTCGCCCCTGCCCAGTCCTTCCGACTGGATAAGAAAAATCTTCTTTCCCATTAATAAGTAACTCCTTCAATATTTTTACAAATAAAAAACGATGGCGGGAAAACCTCCGTACCATCGTTGCTGTTCTTTTTGAAGAGGATAACAGATTAAAACAAAATAATCCCCCTGGTCTTCAGTAGACGGAGGTTCGCGGAGCAGATGACCGACGCACAACTTGCATCGAATCTGCAGGTGCAAAGTCAGGTAAAATGAAGATGCTTTAACTCAGCCATCGCTCTCACCTCCTTCCAAATTCTGGAAATAGTATAACATGAATGACTGGCGATTCACCAAAGTGAAGGGATATTAAAGGAAATCCGAAACAGCCCAACAAAGTACTTGGCGTTACTGATAACAAGTCTGGAATTGTGCAGAGGAGATACGTTTCAGCGGGCTGTCTCACGGGCAAAAAGAGCGGCCCCAAAAGCCCCGGTCAACTGGGGATAAGGGGGAACGATAACCTCGCCGGGAACCTGCTCCCGGAAAATTTCCGCCACAATGGGGAACCAGGCGACCACGCCGCCGCAGAGCAAAATTGTATCTGCCAGTGGAATCATTTCCATTACGCGGGCGACCACCGATTCGAAGACGCCCTTAGCCAGGTCCTCGGCCTTTACCCCGGAGCGGATGAGGGAAAGAACTTCAGTGGAAGCAAACACCGTGCAGTAGCTGCCGATTTTCACCTTTTTCTGTGATTGACGCGCCAGTTCATCCAATTTGCCCAGAGGGATCGCGGTTTTGATGGCAATTTCCTCAATGAAAGTGCCGGTGCCGGCGGCGCATTTCCGGTTCATTATAAAGTCAAGAGTTTTGCCATTTTCATCCAGTCTGATAACTTTGTTGTCCTGCCCGCCGATGTCCACTACGTTTAAAGCGCGCGGCACATAGAAATAAGCGCCCCTGGCATGACAGGCGATTTCCGTCTTGGCATGGATGGCGAAGCTGACATTATGCCGGCCGTAGCCGGTAGAAACCACGGGCACACCTTCCATACTTTTCCCTGCCAAAGCTGTTGCCAGCGTTTCTCTAGCGACAGCTTTATAGTCGATGCCGGAACGGCGGACATCACTGCCGAGCATATTGCCCTGTTCGTCGATGACGACGGCCTTGGTTGTGCAGCTCCCGATATCAATGCCGGCGTATATTTTCATGGTGCGACTCCTCAATTTGTTCCACGAAAGCCTCAATATTGGTGACAGTCTGTTCCTCAGAATAACAGCGCAGGTCATTCAGGTCGCCGTTAATGACCAGATTGGGTATCCCTAACCGCTCACTGAGGCGTTTGGTCATGCCGTAACGGTTATTGGAGTTGCTGGCGCAGGTGCGGGCGTCATGGAATAAAATACCATCGATGGCGAAATGTTTCACCTTATCGGCAATGTAATTTTCTTTCCAGGTATCATTCTGCCCGATGAAAATAGAACAATAGGCCTCGGCCATACTGTCGAAGGGATCAGCCGGATTGAAAGCGGGGAATATCCAGCTGTTGCAGTAAGTACTGACAACGACCGGTGTTTTGAGTTTGGCAAAGAGTTCGCTCATATTCCGCAATTTACCCCAGATCGGCATACCTTCCCAGTAGAAACGGAAACGTTCGCCGGGCACTGCGGCTGCGCCCTGAGAGACGCGTTCTTTCATTTCAGCCAAGAGTAAACGATAATAATCGTTGGCTTCTTTCCGTCCGCGCATGACCACAGCGGGGCCCATATGGATGCATTCATCGAAGAAAGTCAGCGGAGTTGGTTTGTGAGATGCCGTATCCAGCACCTCGTCCCACAACGTAGAGCATTCGCGGGAGAGTTTTAAAACCTCACGGAATTCATCGATATCAAAGCGGCGGCCGGCCGCTTTTTCCAAATCCGGCACCATGTGTTGTAATTGTTTACTGACTGATTTTACAACATGCTCCCGCGCCTCATTCTGGGTACGGGGGGTATTGATGCCTAAAACCGGCGCATTGAATTCCCGGCCGTAAAAACGCGCCCAATCACCGACGTCACGGCACTGGTTGGTATTGTACAGCAGCACGTCCGGATGCGGCACTTCTTTAATGCCGTAAGCTTTAGTCAGCGGCGTCTCGTGCCTTAAATAGGCTCCGATATCGCTGGTGAGATAAGAACATATTTCCTGAGAGTAACCGTGCGCGTTGGCGACAGGAATGTAATCCATCGCCGTCCGGGTGGAACCTAACATGGCAGCATGGTTTTCGGGATAGTAGACTAAAAAGCCGAGCGAAATGGCCAGTTCGGCCGGGCCGACACTACTGCACCAGGCAATTTTTTTATTTTTCGTGCGCGAGGCTTCATCCAGCTCCATGAAGTGCTGCTTCATCAGGCCTTTGAGTTGCTGCGCTGATTTGATTTCCATTTGCTTCCCCTTGGTTAAGTTATCATCCATTCAAATTTGACTTATACTTTCGTACTAAAGATATCCTTATTTTTGCGGCCGATATCCTATTTTGTCCTCACCCTCTTGCTCCCTCTCCATAAACGGCGAGGGAGGAGTTGTATTAGAGGGGCTGCGCCCCTCTAACTCAAGCCCCGCGGAACACGGAGCTAGAATCCAAACCTTAAATGTTTACTATGTACTTAATCGATTTTCACCGTTTATTACCCGGCGTAAGGGAGAGTGAAAAGGTTGTGTTTTTTCGAAGCGGTGTGAGACTTTTTAATCAAAAGCTTGGCCATGTTATACATCACTTCAAATGTCTGGATATCCGTAATGCTATTCACCCAATTAGCTTTCTCCAGGGCAATGGCCTCAGGGTTTTCACCTTTAGCTACCCGTTCCAGCATTTCCATATGATAGGCTTCGGTCACTTTCATTACCTTCTCAAAATAAGCACGGGCGCCGGTTGCCACAACGCCATTGTGGCTTAAAACTAACCTGTCGGCGGGCAGGGTAGACAATTTCTGAATGCTGTGGCAATAATTTTCTAACGACTCGAAGTAATTCGGCCAGAGCGCGTCTTTTTCAGCAACATAAAACCCGGTGGCATCCCCGATGACCAGTGTCCCTTCGTTTTCATCATTCAAAGCGATATGGCACGGCGAATGACCGGGAGTATGATATACCGACCAGACGATTTCTTTGCTGAGCTGGATATCTTCTCCTTCCTCCAGAACATGGTCGACGTTGAAAAGGTAATGGTCAAGCCGTGGGGGAAGTTCGGGAATCTCCCCTTTATTAAGTCGAATCAGGGAGATAGCACGGTCGGAAGCGAGGAATTCCTTGAGCGCTTCCGGCTTTTCGGTTAAACGCTTCAACGCTTTGGCGGCCCCGGCGCTGCCCATCACCTTCAGGTGCGGCCACAACTTTTTCAGATGCGGCACAGCGCCGATGTGGTCGGGGTGGGTGTGGGTTAAAGTCAGATATTTAATCCGTTCCGGAGCAATGCCCAACGATTTAATCTGATTCACGATAAGCGGGAAGAAAGCCCCGGTGCCGCCTTCGATAATCATGCCATCGTCGCCCATCGATAAATAAACCGGGAAATCATGAGTGCCCAATTGATAGAAATTCGGAGTAATGGTAATCGGTTTATATCTTTCTTCAATCATTTGATTATTTTCCTTATTTAAAACTAAAACCACGTGAGATAAAATAAAAAAACCTTGAGAAGAATCACCTTCCCAAGGCTGTGAAATAACAAACTATATTTGTTTAAAACTAAATTATTGGATTGTTTGCTGGGATATCTTGGGAAGGGTTTTGGAAAGTCCGCCCGGTATTACGCCAATCGCAATCGACCGCGGCGGACTAGCTAAAGATGAAAAAATAGAAGCCGGTCACCGAAGAAAAGAACCGTCGATTAACAGTGGCTATTTTAGCCATCCATACCCTCTTTAAGATGTATCTTTTACAATAATATCAAATATCACGATTATTGTCAAGTTTGTGAGACTGGAAGAATAAAATATTCAAGATTCAATAATCAATAACCAATAATCAAGCTTAGGACGATTTAAAACAGTGAAATTTTCCCGTTTGTTTTCCCGGGATATGAGAAGTATAATGAACCATATCACAAATAAACAAGAGGCAAAAATGAGCGGCGTGCTTTCACGGAACGATATAAAAAAATTAATACAGCGGAGCCCATCGATGGTTGAAGGGTATATCGACCTGGAACAACAGCTCCAGCCGAACGGTTTCGATATTACGCTGCGGGATATTGCCATGCTGCAGAATATGGGGCAAATTGGCAAGGACAACGCGCAGCGGCAGTTACCGGATTTAGCGCCGCTGACTTTTGACAATCAGGGATTTATGGAACTGATGCCGGGCAGTTACATGATTACCTACAATGAGATTGTGCATATTCCCACCAATTTAATGGCACTGGCGCGGCCGCGGTCAAGCCTGTTACGCTGCGGGGTTAATATCGGTACGGCGGTCTGGGATGCCGGTTATTCCGGACGTTCACAATCATTGATGCTGGTCTACAATCCGAACGGTTTCCGGGTGCAGAAAGATGCGAGAGTCGCGCAACTGGTCTTTATGACTTTGACTGATGAGACGGAGAGTTATTGCGGAAAGTACCAGAACGAAAATATCAAATAAAAATAATCAAGATTCAATAATCAATAATCAAGCTATAGTCAAGAAAACTCGAAATCCCCGAAGGTATCGAAATACTTATCCTTTAGCTGAAGGACCTTCGGCAATATCAAAATATTAATATCGAAATCTTGAGCAGAGCGGGACTCCGTTATCACTGATTTTTATTTCAGGAACAAATCCGGTAATTGCGTGAGGTTATTGATAATCGCCAGCGGTGCATAGTCGCGGAAGGCATCCTTTGAGGTGACGCCGGAAAGAACAGCCACAAACGGGATATCAGCGCGGTGAGCCGTTTCGGCATCCACGACACTATCGCCCACGTAAATCGTTTGGGATGACGGATGCCCGAGTTTGTCGATGGCCATGCGTAAACCGGTGGGGTCCGGTTTGTGGACAGCAACATCTTCTCCCCCGACGATTACTTTAAACGCATGGGTGAGGTCTTCCCGACTGAGAAAGGCGGCAATACGGCGGTGGTATTTCGTGGAGACGATACCGAGAGTAAGTCCACCGTCCATCAGCTTCGTAATCGTGGGTCTGACGGAATCAAAGAGCAGGATATAATCCAGCATCACGGCATCGGCTCGTTGAATAAAAAGCTGCACGAATTCATCCGCTCTATTTTCGTTGGAATCCCGTGTTAATTTCCGAAAAGTTTCGGGAAGAGACACCCCGATCATTGCATGAATGTCAGAGTTCGAGGCCGGCGGTATATTCATTGTCCTGAGGGCATAATTGACGCATTCGATTTCTCCGCCGGAGGAATCGGCTAAGGTGTAGTCGAAATCAAAAATCACCGATGTAAAATGATTATTCATACAAATTCTACCTGAAAAGGGGCTCTCAACATTTTAGTAGAGGTGGGGATTCTTCGTCGCTGCGCTACTCAGAATAGAATCACTCTAGGAATGAAATTGTGGATGAGGGTTTATCCAGCACGTCTACCTGGATTCCCGCTTCGCGGAAAAGCTCTTTAAACGAGTCATCGGCGTATTTGGTAAAAATAACTACTCTTTTTACCCGCGCATTAATCATCATCTTGGCGCAGAGGACGCAGGGTGTATGTGTGCAGTAAATGGTACAGCCTTCAAGGCTGATGCCGTGCAGTGCGGCCTGGATGATGACGTTCTGTTCCGCGTGAATCGCCCGGCAGATTTCAGTCCGTGTACCGGAAGGGATATTTTGCTCATCGCGCAGGCAGCCCAGTTCCAGACAGTCTTTCAGGCCGGACGGCGCACCGTTAAAGCCGGTGGTGAGGATATGTTTATCTTTAACAGCCACCGCACCCATATGGTGCCGCAGGCAGGTACTGCGTTCCGCGACCACTGAAGCTATTTTCAAAAAATATTCATCAGCGCTGATCCTGGAAGGTTTATTTTTCATGCTAACCTCTCAATAATACGTTGTGTTTGTTCTTTTAATTCGTTTAAAGAGGACTCGTTCGTAATCGTATAATCGGCCAGGGCAATCGGGCCGCCTTTGTTAATAACTTCAATTTCGTTTTTGTCGCGGTCTGCTGCCTCTTTAGTTGTCAGGGGACGGATTCTTCTCAAAGCAAGTCTGGCAGAGCGCGTTTTCGGTGATGAATAGACGGCGACCAGCTTTAGTTTTTCGCCAAAATAGTCTTTAAGCAGGACAAATTCTTCCCAGGAATACAGTCCATCGACGATAACATTGGATTTTCGCAGCGCCTCATCGATGCGGGGCAGGTTCAGTTTGGCATAGGCGGCCATGCCATGTTCCTGACGCAACTGTTCGCGTACCTGACGTTCATTTGTTTCGTTCAGCGGCAACCCCCGTTTTGCCACTTCGGTATCAGTGACATCGCCGAATCTGACGCGGATATATCCGTTTTTTTCAAAAAGGCGGGCAACTTCCGATTTACCGGCGCCAGCCATGCCAACAAGTGCGATAACTTTCATTCATTCCATTATAAGAAACCGGCAGGATGATTACAATGTACGGGCTTATAAATAATCAAGATACAATAACCAATACATCAACTCGTTGAGCTGAGTACCTTGTAGCCAAGAAAATCCTAAATCCTAATATCGAATTACCAAACAAATTACAAGTAAAAAACAAGCGAACTGACAGGATGGATTGCACCGGATGCCGGTTTTCACCGGTATGGATAATTGCGTGGGCGGAATGCCGTGTGATTTATATCATATCCCCAACGCAGATTCAATCGTATAATGAAAATTAAGTTTGATAGCGGAGGGAGTAATAATGAAAACAATTAAACTGGCGGCGCTGATTATCTTACTGCTGGGGATTATCGGATTGGGGATCGGCGGGGCATTCGTGGGAATCGGGTTTGCGAAAAATAATCAAATCGCTACTTATTTACGGGCGGAAAAGGTGACATTGGGTTTATCCTCTTCTGAAATTGCTGCAGGTAAGGTAGTGGATAATCTTTCAGAGGCGGAAGCGGCCGCTTTGAAGCTAACCGCCGACCGGCAGAAAATCGCTCCAACATATAATGCGCTATTGAACGGGAAACAGTTTGACCCGACAAATCCCACAGAACTCGAATATGCGCAGGCGATGAACCTCCAGACAAATATTTACACGGCGGTGCTGGCTTTCGGTTTAGCACAGTCAATTATGGCGGACGGAGCTTTTATGATCGCAGCGGGTATCGCATTTATCGTGGTGGCGGTTGTCCTTTTTAAACTGGCTAAAACACTGGATTCCCCGAAGAGTAATAACAGTTAACCGACATATTTTTTGCTATACTGCTTATAGGCAGTAAATAAGAACCGGGGGTGTGGAAATGAAGACAGAGATGAAAAAAGTATATCTGGATAATATGGCCACGACACCTATTTTACCCGAAGTACGTTATATAATGTTACCGTTTTTAACGGAGGCTTTTGGCAATCCTTCCTGTCTGCACGAGTGGGGTGATATCCCGCGGGATGCGATGGAACTGGCCCGCGGACAGGTCGCTCAATTAATCGGAGGGAATCCTGAGGAAATCATTTTTACCGCCAGCGGTACCGAGAGCAATAATTTGGCGATAAAAGGACTGGTAATGGCCCAGCAAAAGAAAGGGAAACATGTGGTAGTTTCCGCCATCGAGCATTTTTCCGTGTTAAACTCAGCGAAAACACTGGAAAAGTGGGGCTTCGAATACACAACTGTACCGGTGGACAAATATGGTATTGTTAACCCGGAAGATGTGCGCAAAGCCATCCGGGACGATACGATACTGGTATCGATCATGCATGCCAACGGGGAAGTAGGCACGATTGAACCCATCAAAGAGATTGCTCAAATAACAAAAGAGAAAGAGATACTTTTCCATACCGATGCGGTAGCGACGACGGGAAACATCCCGGTCGATGTGAAAGATTTAGGTGTCGATAGTTTAAGCATGGCGGCCAATATGTTCTACGGCCCCAAAGGCGTGGGTGCGTTGTGGTTGAAGAAGGGAACGAGGATCATGCCTTTGCTGGACGGTGGCATACAGGAAGGGGGCAGTCGCGCCGGTACCGAGAATGTTGCGGGAATTGTCGGAATGGGAAAAGCGGCAGAAATGGCGCGTGTCGAGATGAAAATACGGATGGAAAAATTGATTAAAGTCCGCGATTATTTAATCCAAGGACTCCCGTTAAAAATAAGTCATGTAGTCGTAACCGGTCATCCGCAAAATCGTCTACCGGGACACGCCAGTTTCTGTATAGAATTCATCGAGGGAGAATCGATGCTGATGCTATTAAATGCCAAAGGTGTCGGCGTGACCAGCGGCTCGGCCTGTACTTCACGCGCGCTGCAGGCGTCTCATGTGCTGCTGGCAATGGGACTGCCGCACGAAATAGCACAGGGTTCCCTGCTTTTCGGGTTGGGGATTACAAACACGAAAGAGGATATCAATTATGTTTTAGATGTGTTGCCGCCAATTGTCGAAAGGCTGCGGCAAATGTCGCCTTTGTATTCTAAATTCATGAAACAGGAAAAAGGAGGCTAACATGCCAATATACAGTGAAAAAGTGATGGACCACTTCACCAATCCGCGAAATGTCGGGGAGATTGAAAATGCCGACGGTATCGGCGAGGTAGGGAACCCGGTCTGCGGGGATATGATGACCTTCTATATCAAGGTAAAAGATAACCGGCTGGAAGACGTAAAATATAAGACCTTTGGCTGCGGCGCGGCTATCGCGGTCTCCAGTATGGTCAGCGAGTTGGCCAAAGGCAAGACGCTGGAAGAAGCGATGGAAATTACTCCTCAATCAGTCGTTACCGAACTCGATGGTTTACCGACAATCAAACATCATTGCAGCAATCTCGGGGCGCAGGCGCTGCACCAGGCAATTGAGAATTACCGGGAAAAACAGAAGGAAGGAGGACCGAAAAATGGCTAAGACAACGAAAAAAAACACCGTACAGAAAAAAGCAACTCCGCAAGCTCAACATTGCCCGTATTGTGACGTTGAAATGCAAGCACTGAATCTGCCGGTATGTCAGGCATGTCATATCGAAATTAAATATTGTCCGCACTGCGGTCATCCTTTGGAAAAGGGCGCGAAAGTATGTTCGAGCTGCGGCTGCTAATTTGAAATCAGAATCAGGAAATAATTGTAGAATAAAGTTCGAGGAATATTTGGAAATGAAAGCCGATAAAACACTGGATTGTGTGGGACTCTACTGCCCAATGCCAATATATAAAACCGCGCAAAAGATGAAAGAACTTAAGCCGGGTGAGGTACTGGAAATAATTGCCGACGATAAAGGGATAAAAAAAGATATCCCGGCCTGGTGTCATTCCACCGGGAATGAATGTCTGGGGGTGGAAGAAAAAGACGGTGAATTTCACTTATTTGTGAAAAAAAGTAATTAAATTTGTTTATTACGTAGGAAAACGGGTCTTGACACCCAACGAAAGGATATGTTATAGTTCTCTTTGCATAGGAAGAAGCTATGATAAATAAGGACAAAATGTAGGTAGAGCGATTTGGTGACTAGACCAGCCAGGCGGCTTGGTGTAATTCACCAAGCCGCCTTAAATTTGTCCGGCACATTAAAAATCGAATAGCGAGTTAGTATCAAGTCTGAAACAGGTCAGGCAAATAAGGCGCACGGTGGATGCCTTGGCATCAAGGGGCGATGAAGGGCGTGGCATGACTGCGATAAGCCTCGGCAAGCTGTCTAGCAAGCCTAGCCGGGGATTCCCGAATGAGGCAACTCATCTCGATAAAATCGAGATACCCCCAGACTAACACATAAACTGGGTGGAGATAACCGGGGGAATTGAAACATCTTAGTACCCCGAGGAAAATATAGATATTTCCTTAGTAGTGGCGAACGAACGGGAAACAGCCCAAACCGTATTCAACTTAGTGGTTTCAAGGCCTATGTTGTTACGGTGTCGTAAGACAGTTCCGACTGAACTTGGAATAAGTCAAGAAGTTACAAACCGTACCCTAGTCGAAGGTCTTTGGAAAAGGCCACCATAGAGGGTGACAGTCCCGTAGACGAAAGGGGAAGGCTTCTGAACTTGGTCTTAAGTACCATGGGGCACGAGAAACCCCATGGGAATCAGCTCCGCCCACGGA
>JBKQML010000023.1:0-4342 GCA_052326545.1 Dehalococcoidales bacterium | reverse complement strand
ATGTTGATGTTATACGATTTTGTCACCAGCTAACAGTTAAGGGAAAATGTCACCATGGAAGGAAGAGTGACATTGAACCGGAAAGAACAGAAAAGAGCAGGAGTATTGGTAGAAGTAGAGAAAGGGTTAGTTACGGGGAGACAGGCAGCTGGGGTAATGGGAGTATCATTGCGCCAAATGAGAAGGCTGATAGCCGCCTATAGGAAGGAGGGAATTGCGGCATTAGCGCACGGAAACCGGGGCAGGAAGCCATACAATGCGATTGAGGACCAGTTAAGACAGCAAGTGGTCTCACTAGCTAGCTCCAAATACATGGGCTTCAATCATCAACACCTTACGGAATCTTTAGCCGAGCGTGAGGATATTGTCATATCCCGTTCCTCAGTGCGAAATATTCTACTTGGAGCAGGGATAAAAAGTCCCAGAAAGAGGCGCCCGCCAAAGCATCGCAGCCGGCGGGAGCGTTATCCCCGGGAAGGGATGCTGTTACAAATTGACGGCAGTCCGCATGATTGGCTGGAAGGGCGAGGACCCCGGTTAAGTTTGATTGGAGCAGTAGATGATGCAACCAGCAATGTGCCTTATGCCATATTTCAGGAGCAAGAGGATAGCCGTGGCTACTTCCTGATGCTACGAGAGATAATACTCAAGCAGGGTATCCCTCAGTCTTTGTATCATGATCACTATAGTGTATTCATGGTTAATGATGAAAAAACTTCTTCAATAGAGAATGAGTTGACCGGAAAGCGACCACTCACCCAGTTTGGCAGGTTATTGGAGGAGTTGGGGATTATTTCTATCGCGGCCAATTCTCCGGAGGCAAAGGGAAGAATTGAGAGATTGTGGGGGACTTTTCAAGACCGGCTAGTGAGTGAATTAAGACTAGCTGGAGCAAAAACACTAGATGAAGCTAACAGGGTACTGGCTGATTTTTTGCCGCATTATAATCAACGATTTGCGATTGAGGCAGCAGAACCGGAATCAGCTTATATAAAACCTGATTGCAGCTTCCATCCCGACGAGTACTTTTGCTTCAAGTACCCAAGGGTCGCAGGAAGCGATAACGTTGTCCGTTTCGGGACATACCGGCTTCAAATATTACCTTCAGAAGAAAGATTTAGTTATGCCCGTTGCAACGTTACATTACATGAGAGACTAGATGGCAGCTTGGCAGTGTACTACCAGGGTAAGTGTTTAAATACCAAACCAGCACCGCTGGAACCCGCTAAAATCAGAGAACCGGTGTTAACTGGAACAGCGACACCAAGAAATTATGCTAAACCGGCTAAAGATCACCCTTGGCTCGGTATATACAGACAATTTGTTGATAAGCAGGGGTGACATAATCGCTTAACAATTAAGGTGACATTTTCGCTTGACAGTCCATCATACTACATATGCGCATTGACTCATGCACATCGCATCGAGAAGAGCAAAGAACATTCTGAATCACTGGTTTGTTCCTGGCAAACATCATTTCTACACCGCATTGCGATGATTAATTAAGTCCGGTTTATTAATAATTGGCAATATTATGAAATGTTAAGATTATCTAAGTGATCGGACTTTTATTTTAAACCAACAGTCATCATATTTTATTAAAAAACAGCTTATGCTACAATAAATTAACTCAGAACTGTGCCTGATTTCCCACCCCGGGAGAACAGGTAGTCCGCATTATAAATGCAATTTTCTAAAGATGATCACGGAGAAAAATAATCCGGAAAAAAACAGCAATATTACGGCTCTATGGCGAAAAACCCGGATATTAGGCCTGATATTCGGTATCATCGGAGTCTTAGTTCTGGGTTATTTTATCCTGAAAACCTTAAAAGGCGTTGCAGTGCCGGACATCAACCAGGGAATGAGTTACGGGCTCTTATTTATTGTGGGGCTGTTAACCGGTTTTCATTGTATTGCGATGTGCGGTGGGTTCGTCATTGGCTTTACTGCAAAGGGAACGCAGGAAAACGGAAAGACCTATCAGGCACCTCTACTTTATGGCGTGGGTAAACTGGTTTCTTACTCGGTCATCGGAGCCATCTTCGGCTGTATTGGCTCAATAATCGCATTTACTCCTTTAATCAGGGGCATTGTTGGAATCACCGCCGGAGTCGTGCTTGTAATTATACGGCATCAACCTGATGAACTTTATCCCCTGGTTAAGGAAATTGTGGATCAGGCAGCTTCTCCATGTTCATCCCAATACGTTGAGGCGATGGGCCAGCAAAGGTATAATAAAATCAATCTGTATCACTCCTCGCGGCGATCGGAGGTTTATGTCCCGGGATATCGATCAGTTCCTTACCGAGATGAACCCTCCAAGTCAATTGTAAATAATATAATCGTCTGTTTCCATGACCGGTCCGTGACGGGCTTATGCTGCTCCGTCTCACCGACAATCCTCACCCGTCCTGAGGTTTTCAACACACGTCACCTGTTATGAAAATACGTACGATGATCCAGAACAGTTTTAGTTTTTAGATTTGGAACTTCTCATTAATGGTTTAGGATTGGCGCCAAATGCAAGGTAAATACCTAAAATAGCAACAATATAGATTACGGTAATGATGACAAATACACTATGGTAAGACCCGGTGGCGTCGTACATAAATCCGGCAAGCGGTGCACCTATTGAATTACCAACGGAGAGTAACACGATGACAAATCCGAACAGGGCACTGAAGTCGCCTGCGCCAAAAATATCCCGTGTCACAATCGGTAACAGTGTACCACCGGCACCGATGCCGATTCCGTATATTACTACAAATAGCCAGATTTGAGGCATCGCGTGAGAAGATATCAGTATCAGCATTCCAAAAACGGACAGGAAAAAAAATAGAATCGTAACATATCGGGAAATGAGCCGGTCAGCCAACCAGCCTGAGGCCAAGGCGGAAATTGCGCCGATACCCAGGGTAATTCCCCGGGCCGTGGCGGCCACGGTGTCTGTCATGTGCATATCGGTAATAAATGAAACCTCTTGCGTTGTAACAGCACTGGATCCGATTGCCGCAAAAGCGAAACTAATGCCCATCAACCATAAAGACGGTCTTTTCAGATAAGAAAACAACAGTGCATTTTGGTTGGTTTTGGTTGGTTGAACAGGAGTTTGAACAAGGAGTCGGCTGTTTTGGGAATTGTCCATTGCTTTAAACTGATCACCATCTGGCAACAAGCCCATCGATTTCGGACTATCCTTCAACACAAATAGAATTAACGGCACATTAACCGCCAAAATAAGTAAGCCGGCAAAAAGGTATGTTGCCTGCCAGCCATAGTTTTGGGCAATGATTCCCACCAGCGGTTGGATGACGATGCTACCGATACCTCCACCCGCCATTGTAATACCTATCGCAATACCCCATTTTCGGTTGAACCACCTGGATAATAGTGTAAACATAGCGATGGCATTGCTAAAAGCTCCGGCCATACCCGCAATCAGCGCAAATATATATAAAAACCAGAGGCTATTAGCTAAACTCAGGAGAACTGTGCTTGCTCCACTGATCATCGCGCCACATAACATAAACTTTTTCGGGCTGTAACGATGCAACAATCTACCGACAAATATTCCTGTAACACCCCCGGCAATATTCGCTATTGATTGGGATAATGAAACTTCACCTCTGCCGGTATGGAACTGTGCCATCAGTTGTTTTAAAACAACAGCGAAAGGGGCGGCGCCACTTATAAAACAAAGGATGGTGATGACAATAACTATCCACCATCCATAAAATAACTTGTTACCTTTTTCCATAAATTAGTATTTATTATACAATAGTAAGCTAATATTATTAAAGAATGATTTATCTGAAACTAAACCATAAAAACAATGAAATACTACATTAACCTGATATGAAAATCGAACTTATTTGGGATTAGGGGAGACGGAATAAAAGCTCCATCCATACCCGAAATACAGCTTAATGTAAATTGGACGAATAAAGACTTTTAGCTCTAAACTGCCCTACTCGTTTAAAAATTTTCATAGAATAATGTATATGTCTGTGTCCTGAGGATATAAAAAAATCTTAAAATCCAAACGCGAAACCGCAGTAAAAACAGTTAGAAATTTCTCTTCATTCTATAGAAAGTTTGACTATTATAGCCGATGTTGGATGATTATTCCTTAACTGTTTCGGGCAGCGGTTTCCCCGGTTTCCAATTTGTCCGGATTTTCTCTTACATCTTTATCACGGTCACTGGGATTTATCCGGCCGCCAATAGTCAACGCGGCCTTTCCCTTTTGTGAAGATTGCCCCGCCGGTCTTCATTCCCTCACCTGATCCCTTAATCCTGAGTATTTTAGCGGTGCCTTTCCCGACATTAGTAATGGAAT
>JBKQML010000022.1:0-5210 GCA_052326545.1 Dehalococcoidales bacterium | reverse complement strand
AAATTTGAAACCGTATTTCCCATCATCCTTTTTATCATCTTGCTCGTTGATACAACTACCCTGTTTATTGAGACTGATATTATCTTGGGAATTATAAACACAATTATTTTGGTCGTTTTTGCAGGTTATATGTTTATTGATTATCGCAAGAAACCGCCTAAAGGATATAACTAATTTATTCATCTATTTACCCTCCATTTATCAAAAACAACCATAAGAGAATCTAACCGTTTATCGCTGTCACTATATACTAAATCAGAGCTGTGTTATCATTAAATAGATGATCGGCAGGTAACAAGAAATGACCAAAAACATAGAACCCGAACGTATTATCAAAGAGCACCGGAAGTGGACGCAGTGGATACAGACCCCGCGAAAATTGCGGCTGGGCAACCTTGTCTTAACTAACCGGCGTCTTATTTTCTTAAATATTATCCAATCCAGTCCCGAAGTGAATGAAAGTATTAAAAAACTGGCGGATGCACCCATAGAAATTGTCCTGAACCAGGCTTTTAAACTTAACGGGGATAATTTTCAAATACCGCTGTCTGCTATCGCCGGCCTTAAAATCGGGGCTTACAACTGGACTCCAATCCCCCACGTCTGCCTGAGCGTCGTCTATTACGACGGAAAAAACCCGCAGAACAGAATGGTTGCTTTCCAGTTCATCCGGCCTTACAAACAGACAATCCTGAAACCGCAGATTATCCTGCTCTTCGACTGGATACGGGCAATTAAAAAAGCCATTCAGGATACCGATTCAGGGAAATAAAACCTGGATATTAAAGCGATAATAAATAGTTGCTAAAAAACAATTGATATAATAGAATTGTGCCAGGCGAGGAGGTATGGAGATGGCAGAAAATAGAAAACAGCCAACCGCCGCAGACCTGCCGCCCATCAGCAAACTGATTAATTTAGTTGAATATCAGGAAAATGCTGTCGTCAGTAAAACACTGATCGACACAAAGACGGAAACCGTCACTATTTTTGCTTTCGCTGCCGGTCAGGGTTTGAGCGAGCACACCGTACCATTCGATGCGATGGTCTCTATCCTCGACGGTGAAGCCGGGGTTACTATCTCCGGTAAATTATTCCGCCTGAAAGCCGGTGAAATGATTACGATGCCGGCCAACAAACCCCATGCTGTTCAGGCAATTACAAAATTCAAGATGATGCTGGTGATGCAAAGGGTTTGAGAATAGAAAGCCTATCTTGAATTGACAGTTACGATTTCGCTATGGCCGCCGTTCCCTGATGGAAAAACATCTGCCATTTGTGCCCGGTCATTCTCCAGATCGAGCTTCGTAAAGAATAGGTTTTTTGCCCGTCAGCTGTTATTTTCGCCGCACGGTATGTCGCCAATACGACGCCCGGTGATAAAAGTACAATTTTAAAATCAGATAACGTCATCCGGGCGGTTTCTTCATGCCGGATCCTATCAAGCACAACCTGTTTGTTATAAACATTACCGGACCGTCCGAATTCAACGAAATCATCCGCTAACAATTCGTTCAATTCTGCGAAAGAGTACCGTGTTGACGGCGCCAACAATTTTTCTTCCAGCAAACGGATTGTTTCGGTTAATTCTTGTTGATTCTGCATCGAATTATCCTGCAAGCGATACCTACCACAACCGAGGTAATAATGCTTTACGTTCCGCGGGATAATCCGGGAATGTCTCTTGATACCATCTGTGATTGGAACGGGCGCGCGGCGCCAGATTGGCAATCGTCCAGACCGCAAATGCCAGTCCGGGCAGCGACCATGTCGCCAGTGCCCAGCCGCTCCAGACCACAATCTCCCCGAAATAATTCGGGGAGGAAATCCAGCGGTAAAAACCTTTTTGCGGGATTTTATAACCGGTTTCTCCCGGGGCACGGAGATCGTGCAATATTTTATCGGCGGAGCGGTTAATCAGATATCCCAAAACAAATAAAGTTAATCCCCCGATGAAACGCGGGTCGGTCAGCCAGTGCGTTGTATATTGGGTTGAAAGCGTGAAAATATATCTGCCGTTTAAAAACGCATTCATCATATTGAAGGTCACACCCATCGCAATCACTGAAATTGGCATCATTCTATCGCCGCGCAGACTGAACGGGTAAATGAATGCGCGGTGGATATAATGGGCCTCCCAAAACACCAATAATATCAGCGGTACTACCGAACGGTTATTTCCGATTAAAAAACATACCGCAAAGAGTATAGGCGAAGGCGCTTCCATTACAACCCAGGCTAATTTATTACGGACCGCCGGGCCCCAACCCTTTCTGATGTGCCTTCCGTAGGGTGCCGTAAAAAAGAACAAAGTGATAAAAACAATTACCGCCAGTAAGAAAGAGAGTAAAAGCAAGTCGTTATAAAATGTTTGTATGTTCATAATTTTTCCATTGATTCTATTTCAACCGGCACTTTAAATTACCGTTTTGCTCGAACCATTTCAAAGTATCCGTTAATGTCTCTTTGAATGGACGCGGCTGGTAACCCAGCTCGCGGGTGGCTTTTTCGTGGCTGATATTGTGATTACTTTTCAGCGCATGCAGCGAGACACTGGTAAAAAGAGGACGCTTTTTAAAGAGACGGCTGTATACGGTGGCAAACGGCGCGCTAAAACGGGCTACCGGCATCGGGCAAACAAAACCGGTGATGGATGCATCCGAAATTTCCCTTATTGTTACCGCAATGTCCTGCATCGAAACCCAATTTCCGGAAAGCAGGTATTCGGCGCCGGCCGGCGCTTTTTTTTCGGCCAGCATCGCTCCCTGTACTACATCACGCGCATCTACCCAGTTAAATCCGCCGTTAATCAACGCCGGTATTTGGCCGTTGGCCATCGAGACCAAGGCGGCGCCAAAAAATGATGGCTGATAGTCATAAGGCCCGAAAACACCTGTCGGGTTCACGATAACCGCATTTAATCCCTCAGCGGCTGCTTTGCGGACTTCCCGTTGACCTGCGGCTTTGGAGCGGTCATAAGGGGGATGACTTCGGTCTTCTACCAGAGGACGTGATTCATCAACCGGAGTATCGAGCGGTTCCTGCTCTAAGGCGTGAATCGAACTGAAATGCACCAGCCGTTTCACGCCGTTTCGACGGCATGCTTCGATGACATTACGGGTACCGATAACGTTGACCTTTTCCACCAGCGGCCATTCATTATTTACAATGGAAATCACACCCGCGAGGTGATAAACTACGTCGGCGCCCGAGAAGGCACGGGTTAACGATTCCACATCGGTAACATTACCCTGAACTATTTCCGCTCCCAGACTTTCGATAGGCTGATGATTAATATGTACCATCGCGCGTACGGTGCGTTTTTCTGCGACCAGTGCACGTACCAGATTGATACCAATATGTCCGGAGGCGCCGGTTACAACGACTGTCATAAGTGTTTATTATATACGCAAATTTAGAATATAGCTACATAAAGTAAAAAATAATCAAGATTCAATAATCACGCAATTCGCTGGAAAATTCCAAATTCCAAAAGCCAAATTCCAATAAAAATTACAAATTCAAAATGATAAACAGGAAATAATGTTCGCGCCTTCAAACCAAGCGTTACTACGTTCTCTTCTGCCATTCATCTCTCAGCAATCCGAACATCACTTCATCATGGTAAGTGCCGTTCTTGAAAACCACTTCGCGGTGTCTGCCTTCTTCTTTAAACCCGAGTTTGATGTGCATTTTGATACTGCGTTCGTTAAAAGAAAAAGCCCCGGATGAAATGCGGTGCAAATTCAACTGTTCGAAACCGTATTTAATGATCAATCCGGCGGCTTCAGTGCCGTAACCTTTGCTCCAGTATTTTTTGTCCCCGATGGCGATGCCGAAAGTCGCAACATGGTCCTTTGGACTAATATTATGTAAATTAAGACTGCCGATAGGTTGCCGTTTTTCACCTTCTATCGCTGCAATGACAAAAAAGACTTGTGTCCCTGCCTGCTGCGTTCCTAAATCTTCGATGAATTTCTGCTCGGCCATTTCAGTCATTGGCAGGTACATTAACAGGTACTGGGTGACTTCGGGGTCGTTAAACCACTGTAAAAAATAGGAAATATCGGCCCTTTGCACCGGACGGAGTTCTACCAGTTTTCCTTTTAACATCTTCCTGACCTCCCTGGAATAATAAAGCCAGTATAAGCACACTGGACTAAATTGTCAACGGAAATCATATCAACTATCTTCATACCGACGGAAGCTTGTCCCATACTTGATAGGGGATCGGTATCCATCTGTTTGTCATTGTTTTTTACCTGCAGAAGTATTTTTAATTTCGAAATTTGAATTTGTTTAGCGCTTGGAAATTAGATATTAGAATCTATTTGATTATTGGAACCTGGAACTTGATTATAGGTTATTAAAATAAAAAGGTGGGTTTAGTCTTTAACTGACTGCGCCCACCTGATGAACCTATTTCCCTGTTCTCTTAATCAGGATCAGTTGCTTCTACTCATCGCGTATTGTGGTTTTCTATTCCTGTATTGCGGTTTGCTGCCGATACCCGGCCTCCGGAAAGGAGCCTTCTTTTCCGTACGCGGCGAGCGGACTTCTTTATCCGATGCCTGGGTTTTATAATCAAAACCCTCCAGCGTGCGGCGCTCGATCGGCTTACCGAGAACCTTCTCGATATCACGTACCAGCTGCATGTCTTCGCGGGTCACAAAGGTAAACGCTTCCCCGGTTTCTTCGACACGTCCCGTCCGTCCGATACGATGCGTGTAGGCATCGACATTCTCCGGCATATCATAGTTGATGACGTGCGAGATATTGGAAACATCGATACCCCTGGCCGCGATATCGGTGGCCACCAGAATCTTGATCGCCCCGGAGCGGAAACCATCCAGCGCGGCCTGACGCCGGCTTTGCGTAAGATTGCCCTGTAATGACGCCACATTATGTCCCGCTTTATACAATTGTTCTGCCAGACGTTCCACACGGTGCTTGGTGCGGACAAATACCAGCACTGAATCTGTTTGCGTCCGGTACAAAAGTTCCAGTAACAAAGCTGTTTTTAAGTTTTGCGGCACCGGATACACTGCGTGTGAAACCGAGGCTACCGGCGCGGAACGCCCGATCTGGACGGTCACCGGATTATGCAGGACCTCTTTCACCAGACGCCGGATGTCATCGGGCATCGTGGCGGAAAAATGTAGTGTCTGTCTGGGCTGTAAAATGCACTCCAGGATTCGCTTGATATCCGG
>JBKQML010000021.1:0-4492 GCA_052326545.1 Dehalococcoidales bacterium | reverse complement strand
GTTATTTCAGAAGCATCCATAATCGCCAGCGGATAACCGGTATCCGGGTCATTATAAATTAGAATTGCCATTACGGTGGGTAATCCTTTCGCCGGGTTCTCTGGATGAACGTTCACCCATTTCATCCCGACAGCTCCCGGGAGAGATGCCGGCATGGCGCGGAAATCACCGTCTTTGACGGTTAAATATACTTTGGAGGGCATCTCGCTGTTACCTACCGTATACTCTTTAAAAGCTGTCTCAACAACATCAATAACTTCCCCGATATTGATAAAATTTCGGACTTCCCTTTTGTTCAGCATTAGAGTTGGCATTTTTAGGCTCACCTCCTGCTCAATAAGTCATTGATGATAAACTAATTTCAGAAACTTATTGATACGATGCACAATAATAGGATACCATATCCAGATACTGGCATGCCATGCCGGAAGAATAACCTGTTCACATTCACCACAAGCTTTCCGGAAATTCGCTGAAGATTCCTGTGGAAAAATTTCGTCCCATAAGGCATTTATCATCAACAACGGTCGTCCTTTAAGCATAGGTGCATAAGTAAGCGGGTCGATGAGGTAAGTTCTTTGACTAGGAGGTACATTTTCAAATCCCTTTTGAGCAACTTCAACCAGATAGTTGGCATAGTTTTTCTGGTTCATTTGATAATCTTTACTGGGAATACGGTATTTATTACCGAACCTGGAAACGCTGTTTGTTTGCATGATTTTACCGGTATTGCCGCCGTGAGCAATTAATACGCCGGCTTTAATCCGCGGGTCTATTCCCATGGCAATCGATGCGACAATTGCGCCTAGACTTAGAGCAATAATGCTAATCTGTTGATTGTCTATGTGGTTGTTTTGACTAGCCCAATCGATAATCCGCCGGACATCGGTCACGGCCATCTGATAACCGGTAAACCATTCGTCGGGTGTCAGTTGAGAAAGACTGGTCCTGTTTATTGGCAGGCGACTGGTGTGAAAAGGTAGATAGAGTATAAAGCCAGCAATGCCTTTTTTTATTAGTCCATCTACCATCAATTTAAAGGGTAAGACGCTGTGATCACCCCAACCGTGAAGAAGAATTACAAGGGGTACGTTTTCTTTTCCGACCGGCTCAAAGTACTCGCCCCGTGCGATTTCACTGCCAATATAATAACTTGCTGACACCACTGGAAAATCAACCAGATAATGTCGCCGGTGCTTGTTCTGTTTAACAAGCTGCAAATTGAAATTAACAGGACCGGCGGTATAAAGAAACGGATTTACATCGGACAAAGGTTTGCTACCTCCTTTGTCGAAAAGCCTCATACATCACGATTGCGGTTGCTACCGAAGCGTTCAATGAACTGATTTTCCCCTTCATCGGGATTGAGGTAATGGTATCGCATCTTTTCCGCACCAGGTCAGAGAGTCCCGTACCTTCATTCCCGATGACAATTGCGGTGGGCAATTTATAGTCGATTTTAGAATATTCGGTTCTACTGGCCATATCGATTCCAATAACCCAAACATTGGCTTTTTTCAGGAATTCGATTGCTTGCGAAATGTTAACTACCCGCGCCACCGGCACATATTCGATCGCCCCGGCTGAGGTTTTAGCCACGATCGGTGTCAGGCCTACTGCCCTTCTTTCTCTAACGACAATACCGTGAAATCCGGTAGCATCGGCCGTGCGTAAAATAGCTCCGAGATTTTGCGGGTCTTCGATACCGTCCAATATGCAATATAACGGCGTTTCGTTTTTACTCTTAGAAATTGCCAGCAGGTCATCCAGCGTTACATATTCTTTAGGGGCAACATAGGCGATAATTCCCTGACTGGCCGCCGTGAAACTCAGTCGCCGGATAACGGTCTCATCCACAAATTCCACCGGTGTGCCCTTCGTTTTCGCCAGATTCAGGATTTCCGCAATGACGCTATGCCGCTGTACATTGTCGGCCAGTAAGATTTTATTAATGGAACGCCCCGCTTTAAGCAATTCCAGGACAGGATTTCTACCTTCGATGATATCTGACATTGAGGTAATTATAGGGGAAATAAGCGGTCAAATACAACTGGAAAAATAAAGTAATTGTATTATAAAAACGAATATAAATTTATATTTTGTACTTTTGTGCCAGCGCCGCCGTATTTCTATATTCGTTTACCTGACGCTGTTGCTCTTCGGGACTCCATCCCAGCAGCCGCCCCATCTCCCGTCCCACTATTTCCACCGCATCCAACCCCTGACACTCCGCCAGACCTAAGCCGCTGCGGCGGAGGATAAAATCGCTGACGGTAAAAGTACTTTCTTCGGCGATAGCATACCAGATTTGAGCAGTGATATCCCTGGAATGCAGACATAGTGTTTGCCGGCCGCGGGCACCCCTCTCTGCATAGTCCAACACCCTGGTAAATCGTGAACCGTAAAGTGATGCCAGATACGACGTTGTCTCAAAGTCGGATTTAGTATCTGTCGCATATTTTGTTAATTGTTCCCTGGTCATCATCGGTGCTCCCGGTAGCGGCGTGATTGCAGTTTTACATTTTGCTTTTATATCCAATTTCTGGCACACAAGGTCCGTGATTTCTTCACTGATACCGCGGGCGCCGGTAATTTTCCCGCCCAGTACGGAAATAAAGCCTTTCACCCCGTCAATTTTTTCATGGTCGATGGTTTTATGCGCGCGGGAAACATTGGAAGGCTTCTCGTCTCCCGAATCAGGCAACGAACGTAAACCCGCATAAGTATACAAAATATCTCCGGTTCGCAGATTAGGGAATACCCTTTGAATTTCCTTCATTAAATATTCAACATCTTCTTTTTCCGCACAGATCGCTTCCAAATCGCCTTTATAATCCGTATCGGTTGTCCCGACCAGCGAATACTTCCCCGCCGGTATCACGAACCAGAGCCGTCCGTCACTTTTGGCATACAGCACCAGCGCATTATTCGAAAGTCGAGGTGTCAGCAGATGTATGCCTTTGGTCCGTCTGACCATGCGTTTCGGTTCACCGTACATCATCCCGCACACAGCATCCATCCAGTGTCCAGCGGCATTTACCACTATCCGGGATGCTATTTCATAAACTTTCCCGGTAAACATATCCTGAACTTTTACACCTTTTACGGTATTACCGTCCTTCAAAATACCAACCACTTTAGCGTGATTGAGGGCAACCGCCTGGTTATCTACCGCTGAGATGATATTTTCCAGACAAAGACGTTCCGTATACCAGATTTGGCAATCGTAGTACAAATCGGAACCCCGGAGGCCTTCCAGTTTCATGTTCGGTTCCATTTCCATCGTGGTTCGGCGGGAATAATGTTTGCGTCCGGGCACACTTTTATCATAAGAAAGAATATCGTACAGCAACGTTCCTGCCGACATGATGAAGCGGTCGGCAGGTTTGGTAAGCGGGATTAAAAACGGCAGCGGATGGACGAGGTGCGTCGCAATTTTCAGCAGTATTTCGCGTTCCCGCATATCCTCGCGCACCAGGCCGAATTCAAAATGCTGTAAATAGCGGAAGCCGCCGTGAATCAGGCGCGTTGAGCGTGATGTCGTACCGCTGGCAAAATCATCTTTTTCTAGAATCAATGTTTTTAATCCGCGCATCGCGGCATCACGGGCAATATTCGCACCGATAATTCCTCCACCGACAATGATTAAATCAAATGATTTTCCCTTTATCTCCGTAAAGTCTCTTTTCATTTATCTGCCTGCGATTCTAATTTATTATCCAATTCCGGGAGCGTTCTACTGCTCTTTTCCAGTCATGATAAAGCTTTTCACGTTGATCTACCGGCATTTTTGGTTCGAAGGTTCGCGAAGTATAACGTCTTTTGGCGATTTCACCCGTATTCTGCCAGATGCCGACTGCTAACCCGGCCAGATAACCGGTCCCCAATGCAGTGGTATCCGGAATGGACGTCAATTCGATGGGGATTCCCAGAATGTCAGCTTGGAATTGCATCAACAAAGAGTTACCTGTGCCGCCGCCGTCGACGCGCAGGTGCGGTACTGTGATATTAGCTTCTGTGCTCATCACGTCCACCACGTCTCTCACCTGGTAAGCAATTGCTTCCAGCGCGGCTCTGACGATGTGCCCTTTATTCGTCCCGCGGGTGATCCCGATAATAATGCCGCGGGCATACATATCCCAATAAGGGGCGCCCAGCCCGACAAATGCCGGTACCAGATAAATTCCGCCGTTGTCCGGCACTGTTTTCGCGATAACTTCACTATCCGCTGCGGAGGGAATAAGGTTCAATTCATCTCTCAGCCACTGAATCGCCGCGCCGCTGACAAAAACACTGCCTTCCAGCGCATATGTGACTTTATTGTCTATACCCCAGGCAATCGTCGTCAGCAATCCTTTCTTTGAAGTCACCGGTTGGTTGCCCGTATTCAGCAAAATAAAACAGCCGGTGCCATAGGTATTCTTCGCGTTACCGACTTCATAACATGCCTGTCCGAAAAGTGCCGCTTGCTGGTCGCCGGCAATACCACTGA
>JBKQML010000020.1:0-6480 GCA_052326545.1 Dehalococcoidales bacterium | reverse complement strand
CTGACATCGGCGGCGGTACGACAGATATCTCGGTTTTTAAAGATGGGAGTATTTGGCATACCGCGGTCATACCTGTTGCCGGTTATCAAATGACCAGGGATATCGCCATCGGTTTAGGACTTCCGTTTGAAGTCGCCGAAGAAATGAAGAAAAAATACGGCACTGCTCTACCGGTCTATGAAGGGAAAGCAGACAATGATTCCATTGCGCAGAATGGTCACAATATTTCCTATCAAGGTTTGTGTGACATTATCCGCGCTCGTATGGAAGAAATCTTAAGACTTATCGTCCTGGAATTGCCGCATGGCGAACAGAATGCATTGGTGCCTGGCGGACTGGTGCTTACAGGTGGAAGCTCCAACCTGGCGGGCATAGATGCCTTAGGCAGAGAAGTCCTGAAGATGCCGGTAAGGGTTGGTGCGCCGCTGAATATTTACGGTATCAGCGATCAATTAAATGTCCCTGCTTATGCAACGGCAGTTGGACTTTTACTCTGGGGAATGAAACCGAAGAGCAACATCAAAACAAAACAGAATCTCTTTGGCGATGGAATTTTCAATCTCATGTCCCGGATCAAGAATTTGTTCAGTAAACCAGCACAAAGCTAAATAAAAAAATAAATAAAAATAATAAACAATCTAAATAGGAGGATTTACATAAATGGCAAGATCAAGTTTTTCCGCGAGTCCTGTAAGAATTAAAGTTGTAGGTCTTGGCGGCGGTGGATCGAATGCCGTAACCCGCATGGTCAGAGATGGAGTTGACGGAGTAGAGTTCATCGCGATGAATACGGATGCTCAGTCCCTGGCAATCACCGAAGCTCCAACCAGAATTCAACTTGGTGAAAAGCTGGTAAGGGGTCTGGGCGCCGGCGGAGACCATCATGTCGGTCAGAAAGCAGCCGAAGAGTGCCGAGATGAAATACGTGAAGTAATCAATGGCGCAGAAATGGTATTTGTGACCGCCGGCATGGGCGGCGGGACAGGCACAGGTTCAGCCTCTGTAGTCGCCGAAGTCGCTAAGCAGTGTGGCGCTCTCACAATCGCAGTCGTTACCAAACCCTTTGGATTTGAAGGTACCCATCGCATGGCAGTAGCAGAAGATGGTATCAAAACATTAATGCCTTTAGTTGATACCCTGATCATCATCCCGAACGATCGGCTGTTCACGATGTGCGACCAGAAGACCGGCGTTGATGCAGCGTTTAGACTGGCCGACGAAGTACTCGCAAATGGTGTACAGGCAATCGCTCAGGTAATCACGGTACCCGGTATGATTAATCTGGACTTCGCTGATATCCGCGCAATCATGAAAGATGCCGGGCCGGCCTGGATGTCAATCGGTAAGGGCAGCGGCCAGAACCGCGCAGTAGATGCGGCCAAATCAGCCTTAGCCAGCCCGTTACTGGATGTATCCGTATCCGGAGCCAAGGGTGTTTTGTTCAATGTCACCGGCGGTGATAACCTTGCATTGTTCGAAGTAAATGAAGCAGCTGAAATCATCAAACAGGCTGTTGACCCCGATGCCAACATCATCTTCGGTGTGGTTCGCGACAGCCGCATGGACAAAGATATCAAGATTACCCTGATCGCCACCGGTTTTGAAACCACTTCGATGAGCGGTAACAATGTTAATGAAGCTGAAATCAGCGGTTATCTGAAGACATTAAAGGGTGATAATGAAGAGCAGTTGGATGTCCCGGCTTTCCTGCGCCGCGCGCAATTTTCACAGCGGCATATACCTGCCCCGGCACCTGCTACCGCACCCCAGCATCAGGCACCAAAAACCCCGTCCTACAATTCATGGACACGGTAATCATCAATTCTTGAGACTGAGAGAGGGCTAGGACCAAAAATCTGACAGCCCGAACTCTTTAGTTGGGTGTTATAGGGTAGACCAAACCACCGGTCTACCCGATAACACCCCAATTTTTTTCTACCTGTTTGCTGCACTCCTTACGTATTCGTTAAAATTCACTATAAGATATCGTTATTCATATGAAAAATATTTCTCCGCTAGGCTGGGAAAAACCCTTGACAAACCACAACATCTTGTGGTTTAATACGATTCCTACCACCAGATGTGGGATAGGTTATTTTTATTAAATCGAGTGTGGGATATGAAATGTCCCCATTGTGGTTATAATGATTCGAAGGTTCTTGATTCACGTGATGTAGACGACGGCGTCCGCCGTCGGAGGCAATGTCTTTCCTGTGACAGCAGGTTTACTACCTACGAACGGGTTCAAAAAACCGGTTTGTTTGTTATTAAAAAAGACAAACGCAGAGAATTATTTAACAAAAACAAATTGTTAAACGGAATCCGTAAGGCTTTCGAGAAACGTCCTGTCGCTGCCAACATGATCGACAAAGTAGCCGATGATATTGAAGCCGAATTATTCAAACAGGGCAGACAGGAAGTTCAGAGCGCAGTTATCGGCGATATGGTGATGACAAAATTGAAACAAATCGACCAGATTGCTTATATTCGGTTTGCCAGTGTTTACCGTGATTTTGCAGATATCACAAAACTAAAACAGGAAGTAGACAATCTGGCCAGGGGAATCAGCCGCACCATACCAGCAGAACAGTTACCTTTACTACCGGAAAACGAAACAGAGATTATGGAATTGGGAAGTAGAGGTAAACGGAAATGAACGGAAAGAATAAAAACCGGCAGACGCAGTTAAGTCAGCTCACGCGGTATCAGATTGCCAAGGCAACTTTTTTGGCGGCTGAACGAATGGGAATTTCCGACCGGAAACATATTGAAGACCTGACGCAGCAGGTGATTGAACGGTTGGAAAAGAAACTGGCGCCGGAAAAAATAAACCCAGCGCAGCCGTTACCGGGGATGGAAGAAATGGTGCCTCATCCCAAAGTCCAGGAAAAACGGGTACCGACCGATGAAACCGAGATACTGGCACTGGTAAAAGAATTTTTAGATGCGGAAGAACCGATAAAAACGCGGGAGGATGAACAACCAATGAAAACAACGAAGGCAGAAGAAATGGAAAATAAGCAAAATGACGATATAAAATTAACCGAAAACGCTTTAAAGGTTCTGGAAAAACGTTATTTGAAAAAAGATAAAAGCGGAAAACCGATTGAAACACCGGAGCAATTGTTCCGCCGGGTCGCACAGGCGATTGCCGCCGCAGACGTGATTTACGATGCTAAGGCGGATCTGGCGAAAAGGGAAGAAGAATTTTACAGCACGATGGTGAATCTTAATTTCTTGCCTAACTCCCCGACATTAATGAATGCGGGCCGGGAATTAGGCCAGCTTTCCGCCTGTTTCGTTCTACCAATCGATGATTCAGTGGGATCGATTTTTGACGCGGTCAAATATACCGCACTGATTCATCAGAGCGGCGGCGGTACCGGTTTTTCCTTCTCCCGTTTGAGACCGGAAAGCGATCGAGTGGGTTCTACGGGCGGGATTGCCTCCGGGCCGGTATCTTTTATGCGTGCCTTTGATACGGCCACCGATGTCATCAAACAGGGCGGCATGAGGCGCGGGGCGAACATGGCAATTTTGAGTGTCGACCATCCGGATATCATGAAATTTATCAACGCGAAAAATGATCCGAATGTGCTGACAAACTTCAATATTTCGGTGGCCGTAACGATGGAGTTTATGGAAGCGGTGAAATCCGGCAGCAATTACAACCTGATAAATCCGCACAGCAAAGAGGTTGCCGGCCAATTAAATGCCAAAGAAGTCTTTGACAAGATGGTGGAAATGGCCTGGAAAACCGGCGACCCCGGTATTGTCTTTATCGACCGTATAAATAATGAAAATCCGACGCCGAATCTAGGCAAAATCGAGAGTACCAATCCTTGCGGGGAACAGCCGTTATTGCCTTATGAATCCTGTAATTTAGGTTCCATTAATCTGAGCAGAATGTTGACCAAAACAGGCAGCAGATACCAGGTTGATTACCCCAAGTTAGGGCGGACGGTAAAAACTGCCGTGAGGTTCCTGGATAACGTTATCGATATTAATAAATTCCCGCTGCCGTCCATCGATGAGATGACCAAGAAGACCCGAAAAATCGGCCTTGGGGTGATGGGTTTTACCGATATGCTGCTGATGTTAGGAATACCTTATGATTCGGAAAGGGCACTGGAAGAAGTGGAAGATGTCATGGGCTTTATCCAGGCAGAGTCAACGAAAGCTTCGGCGGAACTGGCCATTGAACGCGGCGTTTTCCCGGCCTTTAAAGGCAGTGTATATGATGTGCCGAACGGCGTCATGGTCAGAAATGCCACACGCACGACGATCGCCCCCACGGGCACTTTGTCGATTATTGCCGGGTGTTCCGGCGGCATTGAGCCGCTATTTGCCCTGGTTTACACGCGTAATATCCTGGACGGTACGAAGATGATCGAAGCTAATCCTTGCTTTGAAGACGTGGCGAAAAAGGGCGGATTCTACAGCGAGGAATTAATGAAACAGCTGGCAGACGGCGCTCATTTGAGCGATATTCTCGGCATTCCGACGGCAGTTAAAAAAGTATTTGTCACCGCGCATGAAATCAGTCCCGAATGGCACGTCGAAATGCAGGCATCTTTCCAGAAGTACACAGACAACGCAGTTTCTAAAACCGTGAACTTCCCGCACGAAGCGACTAAAGAAGATGTCGCCAATGTCTATATGCTGGCTTATGAGAAAAACCTGAAGGGGATTACGATCTACCGCGACCGAAGCCGGGAAGGACAGCCGATGAGTACCGGTCAGGCTGCGCCGCAAACCGCAGTGGTTGAGAAGAAGCCGGAAAAAATAACACCGCGTAAGCGGGCCAAACGCACTACCGGCATCACTGAAAAGGTCAATACCGGCTGCGGGTCATTATACGTTACCATCAACTCCGATGAAGAAGGATTATGCGAAGTATTTTCGACATTGGGTAAAGCAGGCGGATGTGCTTCGGCACAACTTGAAGCAATGTGTCGTCTGATTACGACAGCTTTAAGGTCGGGAGTAGACCCGGCGTCAATAGTTAAACAATTACGCGGCATACGCTGTCCGTCAATCGCCTGGGAAAGCGGAAAATCGGTTCTTTCCTGCGCGGATGCCATCGGCAGTGTGCTGGAAAAGCATATTAACGGTGAGACTGAACCGGAGAATATGGAGAAAAAGGAAATTCCTCAGGGTAAAGCAACCACTAAAACAGAAGATTTCGGACTGGTGAGGAACATCGCCGGGCAATGCCCTGAGTGCGGCGGCTTATTGGCTTATCAGGAAGGTTGTTTTGTCTGCCCGAACTGCGGCTATACAAAATGCTAAATAAAAGGAATCTCTGATGAGCATAAATGCTTATCATGTTATAGATATCAAATTAGGGAATGTGAGTTTTAATCTATACCGCGATAGGAATCTATCAGATTTCCTGGATAATGAAATACAGTTTTATGGCAGTATTCATGATGGTATAGGAATGATTGATATCCCGGTCAAGATTCTGAAGAAAGCCTTGCGGCAATCGACGAAATTAAATCTTGACGAAAAGACCATGAATCATCTTCAATCCGACATTGCAGCCGCTAAATCAAGTAAAGACGAGGTAGTTACTTATTACTGCTTTTAGCGTCCGGTATTGCTTAACATAATAATAGCTGAAGGATGGTGATTAGTGGACAGAGATGACAGGGTGATGGTTTTCATCGACGGCAGTAATCTTTACCATTCTTTAAAAGATATCTTTCACCGCACTGATTTAGATATCGGTAGACTCTGTCAAAAACTAATTGAAAAGAAGCGGCTGGTCAGGTGCTATTATTACAACGCATCAGTCGGGATGAAGCAGGAACCAGACCGCTATTATCGTCAGCAGGCATTCCTTGCCAGTGTACAAGCTACTCCTTATACGGAATTACGCCTGGGACGATTGATTTATAACAACTGGCCGGCAACTCCGCCTTATGAAAAAGGAATTGACATAATGTTGACCACCGATTTATTGACGCATAGCTTCAAGCGCAATTATGACGTGGCAATTCTGGTCGCCGGCGATACCGACTATGTGGGCGCGATACAAGCGGTAAAAAATAACGGGCAGAATGTGGAAGTGGCGCTATTCGGAAAAGAAAACGGCTCAAGGCCGTTAAGAGATGTTGCCGACCGCGTGATTAACATCGACGGAAGGTTATTGAGGAATTGCTGGAAAAACTCTCACCAGGTTCAGGCAGTTTCACCGATGACGAAAGCCACCGCATAGTCTTTGGAATGAGAAAGACTGAGATGAATCTGAGAAATCGCGTATGCGTCAGCTTGAAATTTAGCTTTCCCGGTTAAATTAACCTTGGGTTTACCGCTGTTTTCGGCCAGGATTTCAATATCCTGCCAGCTGATACCTTTGTCACAGGCATTGATTGCTTTTAACACAGCTTCTTTGGCGGCAAAACGCGCGGCTAAAGATGGGGTATTGCCGAATAGTAACAATTCCGAAGGTGTGAAAACACGCACCAAAAAAGT
>JBKQML010000019.1:0-9081 GCA_052326545.1 Dehalococcoidales bacterium | reverse complement strand
CGATTCCAAGTTCAGCTTGTTTTAATGCGGGTGCGTCATTAACTCCATCCCCTGTCATGCCAACCATGTGACCTTTGGATTGAAGCAACTTGACTATCTTGTATTTGTCTTCGGGGTATATCTCGGCAAACCCATCAGACTCATCAATGAATCGGTTACATTTACGGCCACGATTTATGCAGTTTACCCGTATATTGGGATTCCCACCGGAACGGTAACGTTCAAGGATGGAAATAAAATACTCGGCACAAGTACATTGAATGCTCAATCAACCTACTCCACAGCAACCGACTCTACTTCCTTACTATCAAAGGGAACTCACCTTATCACCGCGGTGTATGTCGGAGATGCTTATTTCACAGGTAATGCATCAGCTGCGATAGCTCAAATAGTGAATAAGTGAGACGTTTTGAGAAACAATTCTACAGCTGCTGTTGATGATATTGTGTCGATGGACTATTATCGGCAGGTTAATAATTTTATACACTTGACAAGGCGTCCCCACGCGTCTCCGTGTAGCTATATCTACACCGGAACAGTGATGCCAATGTTTGTTCAGGCGGTATAATTACCTGAGATTGTTGTAGCGGTAGTTTCGAATGCCGGGGAGAAAACGCCAGATCGTTAACACAAAAACCACGGAAAGCACCCCTCCGATTACCATGGTCGGCCCGGCGCCGATGGCGGCGGATAACGTCCCTACCTCAATTTGTCCTAAATTGTTGGCCCCCATCGCGGCAAAGCTGCCGATTGAAGATACCCGTCCCAGCAACTGGTCCGGAGTAGTAAGTTGCAGAATTGTTGAGCGCATGGTCATACTCAGTGTGTCTGTCATGCCCAGGACACCGACTATCACCAGGCCCAGCGGGAAGCTCCGGTTGAAGCCGAAGGCGATCAGGAAGACAGCGTACACTAAAGTTCCCACCAGGCTGAGCAGGCCCTTTCTGCCAAACCGGGCGGTGAAAAACACGGCGAAGGCGCCGAGAATGCCCCCCACGGCATTGGCCGTGTTCAGGAGCCCGGTACCGGCGGCCCCGAGCCCGAAAAGCTGGCGGGCGAATAGCGGGAAAAGCTGCCGGTAAAAGCTGACCACGGTAACCCCAACGTCCAGGAGATAAAGGCCGGGCAGCAGCTGGTGCCGCGACACGAAACCGGCTCCTTGCTTCAACGATTTCCAGGTGCTCTGCCACGCCGTTACCTCCGGTTTTCCCGGGGCCCTGATGATTAACGGTAAGACCGCGCCTAGCAGGCAGATGCCGGCGGTCACACCGAAAGATGCGGCTACTCCCAACTGGACATATAACTGCCAGAACACGATGGGAGTGACGACTGTTGCCACCTGTGTTGACACATTGAGAGTGGTGACCGCATGAGTCAGCAGGTCACGGGGCATCACCCTGGGCAGCAAACCCGGGCTGGCTGACGTGCCAAGCATGCTGAACATGCCGATAATACCGGAAGCGACGAAGATATTCCACGGTTGGAGGTGATGTCCGGCCGCCAGCATTGTCAACAGCGCAAATAACAAGGTATTGGCTAACAGGGTCAACGCCAATAGCTTCTTGCGGTCGAACCGGTCGGCTAGCATCCCGCCGTACAGCGCCACCGGCAGCTGTACTAGCTGCACTGCTCCGAGTAAACCCAGTTGTGCCGCGGAGCGGGTAGTATCATACAGCCATTGTGAACTAACCAGTGTGAATAAAAGCGTCGAGACGGTCACAGCAACATTGCTGGACCAAAGGAGTAAAAAATCCCGGCGCGTAAAAACTTCCCAAGGGGAAACCGATGCCAATTTGGAGTCAGGGGTCAAATCAGACATATTTCCTTATTATACACTGAGACTGAAGAATATCGGAATAGCGATGACCATGTCTGTCAAGTCACCCCCGTTTTACAAATATTCAGGTGAAAATAAAAGCGAAAAATATTTTATTGCAATTATTACGGAATTTAAAATCATTGTCAATATTACGCTTTCCGCCAGATTCAAGGTGACACGCGGTATTTTGAGGCTGTTTGTTAGATCTTTTTTAGATAACACCGATTGGTTCAAAGGAAATTGGCTTTAGCATTAATCGGTTATTGTTTTATTTTACGCTTATTTGTTCATATTATGTTGGTCACAGCGCAAACAAAAAAGCATTGTTGTGACGCTCCGAAAGGGAGTCATTTTGATTAGACTAATTTTATATCTTAATTCGCTTTCACAAAATACGTGACCGTTTTGGAGCAAGTCTGTTTGA
Source organism: Dehalococcoidales bacterium (assembly GCA_052326545.1). Classification (GTDB taxonomy): domain Bacteria; phylum Chloroflexota; class Dehalococcoidia; order Dehalococcoidales; family Fen-1064; genus Fen-1064. Next base: position 6,838 of record JBKQML010000019.1, on the reverse strand, counting down.
TACTGCAAATCTGATGGAAGTTCTGGGTTCTACCTTCAATCATGGGAGCTTCGCACTTCCTTCTTATCTAGGAGCATTACTAGCATTACTCGGTTATGCAATCGAATTAAATTTACGTGCACATCTATGGATTGTAAAATTGTGACGTTTCATCTTCGAAATGTCATCAATATGTTACATTTTTCGGTAAGATTTTATGATTATTTCAGACTAGATCCTATAAAATATGGAATAGCTAGTGAAAGTTTTCGAAAGGAGACTAATTAATATGCCATCAATAAAGTGTAAGGATATAGGTATGAAGTGCGGTTTTTACTTAAAAGATGAAAACCAAGATGAATTGATGCAGCTACTCGCGTTGCATGCCGAAAAAACGCACAACTTAAAACCGATTCCACCAGACGTAATGGAAAAGGTCAAGAAGGCTATAAAAAAATAGCTAACCGCTTCTGGATTAAAAACGTTCATAGCTTACTTGATGCTAGTAGAAGACTTTTTCCCGGATCGAGGCTCATTTACTATGTCTGATATCAAAACCCGGATGTTTTAATACTTGATTATTAAGGAAAAGGTAGGTCCATATCATGAAAACAAAGGATTTCTTAAAGTTTTTTAGAATAGAAGGCCGTTTGGTAGTTACCATCGATCCTGATGATTACGTACAAGCAGCGATGCAGAAACTGGTCGATAACAATGTCGGGGCACTTCCGGTGTGTGACATTAAGGGAAAGCTCATCGGAATTGTTGCTGATAGAGATTTTGTGAGAGTATGTTCTCAAAGAGCTACTGAAATCACTCGCATCAAGATCAAAGACATTATGACTAATGAAGTAGTGACGTGTACTCCTGAAGACACCATAGAACAGGTGATGGAGATCATGACCAAACGTAGGGTTAGACAAGTACCTATAGTTGTCGACGAGAAAGTTGAGGGCATAATATCATCTCGTGACATATTCGGAGCGCAGATAGAAGAGTGTAAATTAGAGGTGGGTTACTTAGGTGCTTTGCATGATTTAGCAAAGGCACTAAACTCTACGTTGACACTTGATGATGTTTTTCAGACGCTCGTGAAGATCACGTCAGTGGCAACAGGGGCTAAGGGTTGCTCGTTAATGCTTTTCGATGATAAGAAGAAATACCTATCACGCAAGGCAACATACGGACTCAGCGACGAATACTTAAGCAAGGGTTTGACGATAACGGATCCTATCCTCGACGACGTTATGAAAGGCAAGTCGATTATCATCTCTGACGTCACAGCAGATCCGAGAGTTCAGTATCCCAATGAAGCGGTGAAGGAAGGCATAGCAAGTATGCTTAGTGTCCCTCTTAATTCGAGAGGTACTCCAATAGGCGTGATAAGGATATATTCATCGAAGAAGCAGGAGTTTGATGAAGAGATAATCAAGTTATTGGACGCTGTCAATGAGCTTGGATCACTTGCCATAGAGAGAGCCCAAATGTATGATTCCCTGAAGAAAGCTCATGATGTTTGTTTACGAGAGCTAGCGATCTTTCAAAAAGATAACTGACATAAAAACTTGGCAATAATCAACACTCGATAACAATGAATATCTTACTTATCGAGTGCTTTCTCCCCTATTCAAGACTAATTAAAGGGTTTTGAGTTTCTCCAAAGCCGCTCTTGTTGCACCAGATACAGCAATGCTTGGGACATCGCCATCCAATGAATTTTCCACCGATTTCAATATCTCTGTTGTCAATCATCGAAATTTCACACTATTGCGTATACTGACTCTTTCCATCATTGCATCAGTTTGCTTGAATAACAATTGAAAAGATCAATTTACGTGAAACAAAATGTTACAATATTGTAGAAATGAAATCATGCTTACTACGGGGCCAAAACTGCCGATTTGTTTTCGACGAAGCTGAAAATCGGTGTTTCAGGCATAGATTGGCTCTCTATAATTTGGTTTTTCTTTGTGGGTTGTTATTGGCGCAATGGCCTTAATTGCCTCTTTCCGTTACTCACCTAACAGTTCTTCTCATTCATCACATCGTCTAACCTGGCATAGCTGTGATTTGAAAGGAGGAAAACCAGAAATCGGATCCAGAGTTTTATCATCTATTAGTAAATTTATATTGGCTGCATCGGGCCAATGATGAGGCGCTGCAACTACGCCTGGCAGTATTGAATCAGTAACATTAGCCTTCATTTTGATACTGCCTCTAGGTGAACTGATAATTATCTCATCGCCTGGCTGAATACCACGGGGTTTAGCATCAATTGGATTTATATCCACCAGAGGGTCCGGCATTAGCCGACGAAGTCGGCCTATATTGCGGAATTGCGAATGTGTGTAAGATAGCACTCTTGCCCCGGAAGTTAAAACCAGCGGATAAGACTTGGATAAATCAGGTCGACTTAATGGACTTTCAGGGGGCTCTTTAAATTCCGGCAGCGGTTCGATGCCGTGTTTTGCAAGTAAAGAAGAAGCAATTTCTACCTTGCCCGAGGGGGTTGGAAAACCTATATGTTCGGGATGTTTCGCGCTTGGTTCAAGTTGCATGCCTTCAGGGTGTTGTTTTAGATAGTTATATGTAATGCCTGAAGGTTCAAGAATATAGTTCACACATTTTTCAAAATCACCACCCCAAAATTGATGTCCAAAACCCAGCCTTTTTGCAAGTTCAGAGTAGATTTTCCATTCTGACCAGCTTTCGCCTACCGGTTCAATAGCCGGTTCAATTAGTTTTATATGCCCTGCCATGGTTGTTTCTAATATTGGGCGCTCGAGCCACGATGCGATAGGCAGAACAACATCAGCCAGCCGCATTCCGGGAGTTTGAAAATATTCGGTCACGGCAATAAAATCAAGTTTCTTCAGGCTCTCTACCATCCGATTGGAGTTGGGAAAGAATTGTATATCAAGGCCTGCTGAAAAGAGAGCCTTAATGGGGTAAGGATTGCTGGTATCAATCTGGTCTGCCAGGGCATTAGACTGCATCTCTCTAATTTCCTTTGTCCATATAGGGAATCTTTGGGAACCTACGCCGGGTGGCATATTTCCCACCCGTTCGTGAAGGGTTATATCATTTATTATTGTATTGGGAGTTAAATCACCTGCAGGCACTGCAATATTACCGGTGATTGCCGGCAACAAGATTATGGCACGGTGGTTCTGCAACCCATTAGTATGATGAGTGGTACTATTAGCGGTCGTGACTATTTGAGCCGGTTTCAGGGTTGCAAACAATATGGCTGCTTCCCTGATTTTGGCTGCAGGCACCCAGGTGATTTTTTCAACATACTCTGGAGAATATTTTTGGATCAGTTTCTTCAAGCCATCGAAACCCACTGTCCATTTATTAATGAATTCAGTGTCGTGGAGGTTTTCATTGATGATTACGTTCATCATGCCGAGAGCCAGGGCGCCATCAGTACCGGGACGAAGTTGAAGATGTATATCAGACATTGAAGCAATCTTTGTAAGAAGGGGGTCGACGACAATAAGCTTCTGCCCATTCTTGCTAGCTTCAAGATACTGCGGCCACATAACAGGTCTCGAATTCAGCACACTGGTTCCCCAGATAATACTGCAACGAGCCGGAGATTGAAATTGAATATGATGAGTTCCATAGGTCAGGTAGGTAGCTAAAAAAGTGCTAGTAGCACAACTGCTGCTCTCGGTACAATAATTAGGAGAACCAAAAGCATGGGTTAACCGGTGGAAATAAGGACGAGGTTCTTTGGTATAAGCAACCCAGAAAGCCACTGACTCGGGACCGTATTCTTCTTTCACTTTCTGCAAATGGCTGGCAACGGTATCCAAAGCTTCATCCCAGGAAATACATTTAAAAGAACCACTGCCACGTTCACCTGTTCGTTTCAGTGGATGAAGTAAGCGCTCGGGATGATACACGAAATCCAACTGAGAATCAAATCGAGGACAATATGCCCCTGATGACTTGTTTACCCGCTGAATTTTTGTAGCTACTCCATTGCTGATATGTATTACTGATGGGCAACTGGAAGTACACATATAGCAGATACCATTTTTTACAGCTTCTTTCGTTAGCATTATGGGTCATTTCCCTCATTTGAATACAAACAGCAGAAGTGGAAAAAGTAATTTTTAGTCTAGGAATCTCCTATATATTCTTGCCCATATGTCAATTTCTATAGACATGCATACTCTATCACTTTAACCGAGCTCTGTAAAACGGCCATGCGCTTCATGGAGGGATCGTTAGCCGATATCCAATAGCGAAATTATTTTCTCCCAATTGCCCAACAACAAGAGTTATTTTAGAATAGGGTAAAATAATAACTTTTTGGAACATGCGCCCAATAAAAGCAAATAATCGGTTTATATTAATTTGCCGTTATTCCAAAGTTGCAACAATGATATAGTGATACAAACCAGAGTTCTTCGTTAACCGCACTTTAAAATTGCTTGTTTCCAGAAGTTGTTTCGCTTTTTCTTCACTAAATCTGATATGAAGCGGTGGGCCAATTCCAGTTGGTTCCTTCTTCCAGTCCAAATCGATTAATTTTCCCTTTTTCTTAAGCATAGTATGTGCGTTTGCCAACACTTTAGATGGATTTTCAAAATCATGAAGTACAATGCCGAAGAAAACAATGTCCGCGCATGCACTAAACAAAATTAAATCCTCAGCTTTACCAGTCTCCACTATTACATTGGTTAAGCCTGCGGAATCAACTTTTTCCCGCAACTTTTGAATATTGGTTTCGCTAATATCCGATGCATAGACTTTGCCGCTGTCACCGACTATCTTCGCGGCAGGAACCGTAAAAAAACCCTGACCGCAGCCGATATCGGCGAAGGTCATACCAGAACGCAATCCGATTTCGCTTAAAATATCTTCCGGATTCTGCCACTTTCGCCTTTCTTGTTCATCGCGTAATATACCGCCAAAGTGCTCCATAAAACCACCATCCCGTTTGCATTAACTAACGTTTTTGGGATTTGTATGTAGTCATCCCGCCGGAGATATTTTTGGCAGGGAAACCATTCAACCGTAATATCCTGGTAGCATAATATGAACGCTGTCCAACACCGCAATAAACCAGGATTTCTTTATCACGCGGCAACTCCCCTAATTTGTCTCTAAGTGTCGGTAAAGGAATATTTACGGCTCCTTCAAAATGGCCGGTTTTAAATTCAGACGGTTCGCGGACATCCAAAACATAAGCGCCGGTTTCTTGAGCATTTTTCCAATGCACAACAGGGCTGTCCCCACGTAAGACGTTTGCCGCCACCATGCCCGCGAAATTTACGGGGTCTTTGGCGGTTCCAAATTGCGGGGCGTAACACAGTTCGGCTTCTTCTAAATCATAAACAGTAGATCGTTTTTGTATTGCCATTGCAATTACATCAATACGTTTATCAACGCCTTCCTCGCCAATAGCCTGCGCTCCGAGAATCGTGCCGTCTTCAGTAGAATAAATCAATTTCATCGTAATTGTCTTTGCGCCCGGATAGTAACTCGCGTGATTGCCGGGATGAAGGTACACTTTTTCATAAGGAATTTCTTTTCCATTGCTTTTCAGGCGTAAAAGTGTTTTTTCGCTGATACCTGTCGCGGCAACCGTATAATTAAACGCCTTGCAAACCATGGTTCCCTGGACTCCACGGAAGTTCGAATCTCGCCCCATAATGGTATCGGCAGCGATTCGTCCCTGCCGGTTTGCTGGTCCTGCCAATGGCACTATAGTCCAATCTCCCGTAATAAAATCCCGAACCTCAACCGCATCTCCCACTGCCCAGATAGATTCATCGCTGGTATGCATCTGGCTCGTTACCCGAATACCGCCCAAACCACCAATTTCCAGACCTGATTGTTTTGCTAATGCTACTTCCGGTCGCACCCCCACGGCCAGGAGTGCCATCTCACATTCAAATTTCGCGCCTGACTTAGTAGTGATAATAATGAAACCGCGGGCTTGATCATATTCAAATTTAGCCACGCCATCGCTCAAATGCAGGATAATCCCGTTAGCTACCAGGTGTTCCTGCAACGGTACCGCAATCTCAGGGTCCAATGGCGACATGACCTGCGGGAGCATTTCTGCGATTGTTACAGAAATCCCGCGCTTTACCAGGTTTTCCGCCGTTTCCAGTCCGATAAATCCACCCCCAATCACTACTGCCCGCTTGACGTTCTTTTCGATAATCCAGTCTTTCATGCGGTTGCTGTCCGGAATGGTCCGTAAAGTAAATATCCCCGGTAGATCAATTCCGGGAAGTGGAGGCCTGATTGGCGTGGCACCGGGCGCTAAAACCAGCTTATCGTATTTTTCGGAGTAAACCTCACCGCTCAGCGAATTTTTAATTTTTAGCTCACGTTTTTCCCTGTCTATTGACAATACTTCGCTTTGCGTCCTGATTTCAATATTAAATCGCTTGCTGAAAAGTTCCGGCGTCGCCAACAGCAAACTTTTTTCATGGGTAATTACCTCCCCCACATAATACGGGAGTCCACAGTTGGCAAAAGAGACGTATGGGCCGCGCTCAAAAACAATTATTTCGGTATCTTCTGAAAGCCTTCGCAAACGTGCGGCGCAGGACGCTCCGCCAGCGACACCACCCACTATCAAAATACGCGTTTTCCTGGATTGTTGTTTTTGCTGCAAAATATTATTCACGGCTAACCCACCTTTTGCTTAAAGACTTTAAGGAAAGGGCAAGAACTCCCTGCGGTCTCTGCCGCAGGGATGAATTGTCCGAAGCGATGTATATAGTATAATGGCTGCATGCCGAATAATATAGAAGGGGATATATGGTACTGGTATCACAATAGATCTGAACCATATTATCATATCCAACTCACGATAAAATACCGAAAG
>JBKQML010000018.1:0-8064 GCA_052326545.1 Dehalococcoidales bacterium | reverse complement strand
CCCTGGAATCAAAGAAAATTGCCGGTGCCGGTCTGGATGTCTTCGAGACCGAACCGCTGCCCAAGGACAGCCCTTTGACTAAGATGGACAATGTGATTATGCTGTCCCATTCCGCCTCTTATTCAACCTATGCTTTCTCCATCGCACCGGTCAGCATTGCCAAAGAAGCCGGCAGGATTCTCTCCGGTAAATGGCCGCTGAATCCGGTCAACAAAGAAGTCACCCCCAGAGTTAAATTAGTAAAATAATAAAAGGAAACTAAATTGGCGGCATTATCCGAAAAAGCGATGCTGGACAAACTGAAACAATATGACACGCCGTCAATCACGAATGTGGTTGCGACCTATCCGGGCGACCCGTTGTGTCTCGGCCTTTATGAGCCGTGGCGGCAAAACTGGTATACCGATCAGTCGGTGCACTGCATCTATCCGGAACTCGGCCGGACGGTTGGCTATGCGGTGACGGTAGTGTATACATTACCGAACCCGAATTTTAAGCGGTTGTCGTTCAATGATTTGATTGATGCTTTTGAAAAATCAAAAAAACCGATAATCGTTGTCATCAAACAAGATTTTCCTCCTGAGATACAGCCTAAAGTGGGACTCTGCGGGGGACAGATGACCACAGCCTTCCAGGCTTGCGGCGCCATCGGGGTGGTCACTAACGGCCCATCGCGCGATGTGGACGAAATCCGCCCCATGAAATTCCAGTACCTGATAAGCGGGGTGACGCCCGGACACGGGGAGATGGCTATCAGCGCCATTAATGTCCCGGTTTCTGTGGCCGGCATGGATGTCGCCCCCGGAGACATTATCCATATGGATGAGAACGGCGCCTGCAAGTTTCCCGCCGACAAATTGGCCGATGTTTGTAATAATATCGAGCCTTTTCTCAAAGTTGAAGCAGACCGTGTCAAAGCAATACGTGCGGCTAAAACGGCCTCAGAAATAAAGGCAGCTTTTTCCGGGAAGAAGACCAAATAACCCGAAGCTAACTTAAAGACCGCGAATAAAATATTAAAATAAGGAAGAAAAAGATGAAACCGAATAAACTGAGAGAACTTATAAAAGCCGGGAAACCGACACTGGGTGTCCATTCCGTAATACCCTGGCCGAGATTAATTGAGCTGATCGGCAGTACCGGCGCTTTCGACTATATTGAATATATCGGAGAGTATTCTACCTATGATCTCGAACTGTTTGAAAATTATGGGAGAGCGATCGAACTCTTCCCCAATATGTCGATGATGATTAAGGTCGAAGAGCAATCGAGAGGATATATTGTCACCAGGGCACTGGATGCCGGTATTCAGAATGCGCTTTTCGCCGATATCCGTACCGCAGACGATGTCCGGGAAAGTGTCCGCTTCGTCCGGCCGGAAACACCTGAAGCCGGCGGTCGACACGGCGCTGCCAGTCGCCGTATCAACGTGGGGTCTAATGTGGTGGAATGGGTCAAACAAATGAATGATGCTGTTCTGGCTTTCATGATCGAGAAAAAGAGTGCCGTGGACAATCTGGAAGAGATATTATCCGTCAAAGGCGTCGATATGGTACAGTTCGGCCCCAGTGATTATTCCGTGAGTATTGGCAAGCCGGGACAGGGTAACCTTCCGGAAATTGTCGAGGCACACCACAAAATGATAAAAATGGCAATCAGGATGGGTGTTCGACCGAGAGTAGAGATCAGCGGTCCTGAAGATGCCAAACCATACCTCGATATGGGTGTCCGCGATTTTTGTATGGGTTGGGATAATCAAATCGTGGCCGGATGGTGCAGACAAAACGGACCGGCAATGCGCAAATTACTTTCCTGATAATATTGTCTCGAAACGTGAAGGAGGCAAGGCTTTTACAGCCTTGCCTCCTTTTTTTCGTTCTTTGAACTGCGGAATTTTTATACCGGGATTAAAGGCACAATGTTTTTCTCGATATCGGTATCGTTAAAGGGCTCGGGGACATCACGGAACAAATACCAGTTCTCCACATGTTGTGACGATTCATTCGGCTGCAGCAATTTCAGCGGGGCCACTGTTTCCAGTTCCAGATTCCGGTTGGAGCTGTATGCTTCAGCCGAACAACCTAAATCGGGATAGGTGGCGCCTTTTTGATATTCAAATGTTTTTACGAAAAGATGGCCTTTATTCCAGTAGGCTGCCCAATTATCGGTATCCATGACCCCGATTTTCAACGGTTCTGATGCATTGATATCCTGACCAAGAATGATAAAACGCCTTCCCAATTTCATACGGGGGTCGGAAAGGTCGCTGTATTCCCAGATTGCCAGCAAAGTGGTGGGCAGGAGGTTCGTTTTATCCGCCGGTTTCCGCGGCGGCAGTGGGAAAATCGCTTTACCGCCGGTTGCCATGGCGGAAATTGCCCATGGTGCTATTTCTACCGGCCATAGGCCGCGATTATAAAGGCGGTGCACTACGGTAACATGATTCTTCTCCGGGTTAACCGAAATGTCCATCTCTTTTTGAATGCCTGTTTCTGCTTCAGTGGGCGGTGTGAGACTGAAGAACTTGTTATGCTGTTTAAATTCGATTGGATTGTTATCAGGAATATACGAGCGGGGAAATGCTTCCGGGGCATGCCAGAGACGGTGTCCGGAATAGCCGTGGTTTAAAGATGGGACTAATTCATTCCATTGTCCCACAAAACCGAAGTAGAGGATACGCGGCCCGACATCGGAGGTCGTGATCAGTTCAACCAACTCGTTGGAAACACGGTAACAGTTTGGTAAATCTTGATAAGCTATTTTCTCAATCAAAGTATGCCCTCCATGTTTTTTCAATTAATAAGAAAACTATAACATAAATAGAAAATAAAGCGGATGAGATTCCCGATAGAGACCTCATCCGCTAATGAGCTTGGCTTAAAAAAACCGGAATGACTTCCGACCTATTTAAAGCCCTTCAGAAATTGCTTGTCGACTTTAAATAATTCATCGACCATATCAGACATTTCATCAATGGTCAGCATCGTCGAGGTTAACGGGTCGAGGAAAACAGCCTGGGCGATTTTGTTTTTATCTTTCTCGACGACGCCTCTGACAGTAAGTTCCTGGATAAAAACGCTATTCTGATTCAAAGCGGCGCACTGCGGCGGCAGGTTGCCGACATAGCAGGGATGCACACCTTCTTTATCTACCAGGCAGGGCACTTCGACACAACAGCCCTCCAGCAGGTTGGTAATCAGTCCATTGTTCTTCACGTTACCATCAATCCGGCAGGGAATTCCGGTCAATATCGAATTCATGATGGCCGCAGAAGCTTTACTCCAGTTTTCGTCGGTTTTAGTCGCGAATTTATAGCCGCTGGCCAGTTGTTTCTTCAGCTCTTCATTTTCATCGTTCGTTCTTTTCGTCGCGATTTTAAACGAATTCCCCATCACACCAATCTTGTATTTCTCAATCATGGCCGGTGACCTTCTGAAATAAGGAGTATAGGTGGGTATGTGTCCCTTGCTGCCGCTGGTGAAATATCCGAAGCGGTGGAACATTTCCACCTCAACCAGGTCTACTACCTCGCCATTGCCGAGATAATTGGGTTTTGAATAAACATTGAAGTCTTTGAATTTCTCGGTAAAAACAGGATACATGTCCTGTCCCTTCCATCTGAAATCAAGGTACCAGGAATAATGGTTCAGGCCTGCTGTCCAATAGGTAACTTCCTCGTACGGGACACCGGCATATTTGGCGAGTCTCTGAGCGCCGCTCGGGGGATTGGGACAAAGACCGACACATTTGATTTTGGTGTATTCATTGATTGCCCAGCAAATCATGGCCATCGGGTTGGAGTAGTTGATGCATAAGGCATAAGGACAAATCTTTTCCATGTCATGGCAGATCTCTAAAATCGCCGGTATTTGCCGCAGAGCCGCGAAGATGCCGCCGACTCCCAGAGCGTCAGGTGAAGATTCGAATCCACGCGCCGTTGTAATATCATAATCTTTCAGAACATTGGTCCAGCCCCCGGCCCGCACCGAAATAATGACGAAGTCCGCACCTTCCAGCGCTTCATGCCGGTCGGTGGTCCATTCGATCTTGGTCTTAAAATTCCGCTGCTCAACCAACCTTTTAGCAAAATCGGCCATCAGTTTTAGCCGCTCTTCTGCGATGTCCATGAGTGTGATGGTACTGCCGGTAAGCTCGGGATAAGACAGAATGTCCGTCAGAATATCCCGCGTGAAGACGAAACTTCCCGCACCCATCATTGCGATTTTTGCCATTATAAAATCCTCCGAAGTATTAATAACTTTCCGCCACCGTAAAAAATGGGATTTCCCGAATCAACTAACGATTAATTGACTGTTTTCTCACCGGTTTTGGAATAGATATATAGTATACTATAGTATGTCTGATTGTCAACCGGATTTTAGAATCGGTCAAGTATTATTTTAGCTGAAATAACAAGTTTGAAATTATGGCAAAACCTGTATAAAGCTCCTATTGAGTGTCAATCAAAAACAAACTGAACCGGGTATTACAAAAGATTGACCAGGATGCGGCGCCCGATGTTATCCGGTGTAAGCTTGACGCCGTCGCCGCAAATTTCGTAAGCTGCACCTTTCACGCTCTTGATGGAATTAATACCGCGCAGCAGTACTTGCCAGGTACCGGAAGCCGAAGCTTCGAGGCTAATCTCTTTGCCGGTCAATTCGGCGGAGAATTCGATTGCCTTTTGTCCGTCCGTTCCAAACACAGTAGTTGATGCAGTCTTACCGTCTGTCAGTTCAAAGATATGGAAGGTAACACCATCAGCGAAATCATAGTCCGGTTTATTATCGATATTACCCACGGCAATAATGCTGTTGGGCCGGGCCATTAACGGCAGGCTCAAATACCCGTGTTTTTCCTGAATCCACTGACCACCTTCCACTTTCGCGCCGGTCAGGAAGTTCGTCCATTTGCCCGCGGGCAGGTAATATTCCACGGTACTATCGTCTGAAAACACAGGAGCCACCAGCAGTGATTCTCCCAGCATATACTGTCGGTCCAGATACCCGCAGGTCCGGTCGCCGGCAAATTCCAGCACCATCGGGCGTATCACCGGAACGCCCGTCGCCGCCGTATTGCAGGCGGTGTGATAAATATAAGGCATCAGTTTACATTTTAAATTTGTAAAGAACCGTAATACATCCACTGACTCCTCGTCAAAAAGCCACGGCACACGATAGCTTTCGTTACCGTGCAGCCTGCTGTGAGACGACAGTAATCCGAAAGCCACCCAGCGTTTAAAGAGGTCCGGCATTGCGGTTTTTTCGAATCCACCGATGTCATGGCTCCAGAAGCCAAAACCGCCCATGGCTAACGACAGTCCACCCCGCAGTGTTTCGGCCATCGAGACATAGGTTGCGGTGCTGTCCCCGCCCCAGTGCACCGGGTACTGCTGCCCGCCGACGGTGGCTGAGCGGGCAAACACGGCTGCCTCATTTTTACCCCGTTCGCGTTGCAGCAGTTCGAAGACAGCCCGGTTGTACAAGAGGGTGTAGTAATTGTGCATTTTTAACGGGTCGGAGCCGTCGAAATAGACCACCTCCGTTGGGATACGTTCCCCGAAGTCGGTTTTAAAACAGTCGACCCCGATATCCAGCAATGCTTTTAATTTGCTCTGGTACCACTGCACCGCTGCCGGATTGGTGAAATCCACCAGGCCCATGCCGGCCTGCCATTTATCCCATTGCCAGACGCTGCCGTCCGGTCTTTTAACAAGATAGCCTTTAGCCTTGCCTTCTTCGAAGAGGCGAGATTTCTGGGCGATGTAGGAGTTAATCCAGACGCAGATTCTCAATCCCCTGGCCTTCAGTCGTTTGAGTTGCGCCTCAGGATTAGGGAAAAATTTACTATCCCATTGAAAATCACACCACTGGTATTCCTTCATCCAGAAACAATCGAAATGGAAGACATGCAGCGGCAGATTGCGCCGGGCCATGCCGTCGATGAAACTGTTGACCGTGTTTTCATCGTAGTTGGTGGTAAAAGATGTCGTCAGCCACAGGCCGAAGGACCAGGCCGGGGGTAAAGCGGGACGGCCGGTGAGTTTAGTGTAATTGGTGAGCACATCTTTAATGCCCGCACCGCCGATAACGAAATAATCCAGCCGTTCACCCGGCACGCTGAATTGTGCGCGGGACACATTCTCGGAGGTAATCTCATATGAAACGAGCTCAGGGTGATTGGTAAATATGCCGTAACCGCGGTTGGTGATATAAAACGGGATGTTTTTGTAAGACTGTTCGCTGGAAGTGCCACCGTCTTCGTTCCAGATATCGACCGATTGGCCGTTTTTTATAAAAGGCCCGAACCTTTCGCCGAGGCCGTAGACCAGCTCGCCAACAGAAAGGTCAAGCTGTTCACGCATATATGTTTTCTTGTCCGGCGTGATGACATAGGCAGTGCTCTTAATACCATTGCCGGTGATGCGCCGGCCCTCATACAGGTAATCTATTTGCCAGGTTTTGCCTTTGAAAATCCGCATTTCCAGCTTGCCGCTGCGGAGGAAGACGTAATTATCGTGTTCTCCTGTTTGCACTTTGCAACCGGCATCCTGGCGGATAGCGAATTCCGGACCGCGGGCGAGACCGCCGGCGAAATGGCACACCTGTACGCGGATGATATCGTCCATCGGGGATGAGAAAGTGAATGTCAGCAGCGGGGAATTCAATGTATCTCCCCGGTGCAATACGTTCTTACAGGCGGCATAGACCGTGATGGAGCTATCTCCGACCGCTGCATCACAAATTTCGACGGCGTTGTACAGGCTCACGCCTTCCCGGATATTCCAGTAACCATCGGTAAATTTCATCGGTAAACTCTCCTGATTTGATAACTGTATTAAAGCGGCATCAGTCCTATTGTTTGACTTCAACTGCCGCAAGATGCTCAACCACCTTTACCAAAGCCTGGGTGCCGCACTTCCCGTCGCCGGCGGCTTCCAGCGAATCGAATAATTGATGAATCAGTGCTGTGGCAGGGAGCGGTATTTTGTTCAAATCGGAACCTTCCATTACCAGCCGGAGGTCTTTCTGTAGCAGGTCGACCATGAAGCCGGGCTGGAAATCACGTTTGATGATACGCGGTCCCAGGTTCGTTAACTGCCATGACCCGGCAGCCCCGCCTTTAACTGCTTCGATGGCTTTGTTCAGGTCGACTCCCTGTTTCTGGGCGAAGACCAGGGCCTCACATACCGCATTCAGATTACCGGCCACCAGTATCTGGTTCATTAACTTAGTTGTCTGTCCCATGCCGTTGGCGCCGATGTAGGTAATTGTCTTTCCCATGGCTGCCAGTATCGGACGGCAGCGTTCCAGGATGGCGGCATCACCACCCACCATAATTGATAATGTACCGGCGATTGCTCCCCCCTCTCCGCCGCTGACCGGGGCGTCCAGCATATGCGCTTTCTTTTCCCGCAGACGGGCAGCGATTTTGCGGGTGGCTTGCGGAGAGATGGTGCTCATATCGATAACCACCGAATCGGGCTTGATTCCTTCGATGACTCCGTTTTCACCCAGAATCACACTTTCTACATCCGGCGTATCTGAGACCATGGTAATAATGACGGGATTTTTCGCCGCTAGTTCTTTGGGTGAATCTGCTTTCACTGCTCCTTCCGCGACTATCCGTTCTACCTTGGAGGCAGTGCGGTTGTATGCTGTCACTTTGAATCCTGCTTTGATTAAATTACGGGCCATCGGCATTCCCATAATTCCCAGGCCGATAATACCTACTTCTTTATCCATTTTAGTTGTTCCTCTGTTTGAATATTTGTTGTATTTTTTGTTGGTCACATCTTTTCCATATTCTATATTATTCCCTCTGTTGATGTATACAACCTTTTTATATCGTAGCCGGTATTCATGAATGTCAGTAAAGATTAATATCTTTCTATCGACATTACAAAACGGAAATTGTTCATGAAATACAAATATACATGTTGAATTAAATTTTCTGTTACTATGCTATAATCAGTATCAAATATTCGGAGAAAAAGCTTCTGGCGGCAGTTCTTTTTTGAGTTCATGGTCAGTTATAAAACGTCTTGATATGAATAATAACGCA
>JBKQML010000017.1:0-2718 GCA_052326545.1 Dehalococcoidales bacterium | reverse complement strand
CAATGGTGGTGGGCGTTGCCCACCCTACGAGAGGAGAATGAAAAGTGGAGAAAAGGCAATTTACTTCAGAAGATATTCCGTTACTGGAATTCGACCCGGATAAAACGGCGCTGATTGAACCGGCCATGCACCATCACAAGCAAGATTTACCGGAAGCATGCGTAATGATTTTATTCGCAAAGCTAACACAGGAATCGAGCGATTATCACGAATTAAAGTTATTTATGTATATTTTCGACAGCTTTGACTATATCCTGTAACAGGTCCCCGTAATAAGGGACTTTGGGCATTTGTCTTTTGATATCCGCCAAATCATCTTTAATATTGCCCAATTGTTGTTCAATGCGTTTGAGAACTTGAATCAATTCTTTGTATTCGCCGTCAGTCATTTTTCCCTCCTGTCATCCGCATCGGTCTGCGGAATTATCTCTTCCGGTTTTTTGTTTTTCATTACGACATTGGTAAACATCACGTTGCGTATTCGTAAAGTCGAATAATTGGAAGAGTAACTGGCGCCAAGCTTTGGAAGGATAAACTATGCCGCAACGTCCATCTGTAACCACCGGCTCCCTGTCGAAGATGATGATGAACCTGATAGGACCGGCAAACCGCTCAACTTTCTCATTAATAATTTCATCCCGGAAAATAATTCTAGAAACACCAAATTGTCCCAATCCGAGGAGTGCAGCAACGCTTTTTTGAGGGTAGTTGCCGCCTTTAGATGGGCCATGGGAACTGCCTTGCTTGGTTTGAGGGATGGCTTCAGAGGAGATAGCCTTAACGGTGTCATTGTTCATCGCCACCACTACCCGATCAGAATCGTCGGTTACTAGATCAATCGCCACCCGGGAGATTACCTTGTCTAACATGCGATTAATATCTTCATACATGCTGGTAAATTTGTGAGATGAACTCTTTCCTTTTTCAATGACCAAGTCAACATAATCACGGACAATATTTTTTGAGAACGGCAACATCACTGAAACTATCACTGCCCGGCGGTAATTATCGATTGCATAATCAAATGAACGCGGCACCTGAAAAATGGTCTGCCTGCCGGTTTCATCGACTTTCTCTTTCCGGCGATTAGCGTAGAATTCCCAGATCTCCTTTAAGCCGGCAGGATACATCCCGATTATCGCCGGGTTTCTTAATCCTTCCCACAAATCATAGTCCAGAGGAACGTTGCCAACTGCTAGTTTCACGGCAGGGTCTCCGTTTTTTTCAGTAGCAAATTTTGTTTTCTCGATATTCCTCTGAAATTCCGGCTCCTCCTGTAGCTCTTTGATCTTCTCTTGAAATAATTGAGTCAATTCGCTAACAGTATATTCATTTGTCATTGGTAATTCCTCTCGGTGTTAGAATGATCAATACTTAAAGCACAAAGGCGCTGTTCAAAGGGGTAAAAACTCTTGTGCATTTTTATTGTCAATCGACTAATCTTCTTTCGTAATTTTCCCAGGAGTCTGTAATACCCCATCACCTTTAAAGTCTGCCAGGTCAAACCACCATTTTTTACTATAATCGGGTTTGCCGTAGCCCAGCCAATCGTCTCCCCTTATGGCAATACTGCGTGCAACTGAAGAGTTCCTCATAGTCCAACCAACAGCTCGGTGAAAAGGAGTGTAAGGTTTATTCCAGGGACATACTTTAATACAGGTACCGCAACCGGAACCTTTCCGGTTTCCTACCCTCATTTTCGTGCACTGTTCGACGTTAACCGGCCATTTTTCGTAGCCATTGTGTATTTCTTTAACACCGCTGCTTAAGGCACCTCCGGGACATTCCCTGGCACATTTTTTACATTTAGAGCAGAAATCCTGAAGCCCGAAATCAATCGGTTTATCCGGGAACAGCGGTAAATCTGTAGTCACAACCGCTGCCTTAAATCGCGGCCCCAGAAAAGGATTGACTACGCAATCACCGATTCTCGACATTTCTCCCAAGCCAGCCCAAAGGAGAACTGGGGGAAGCACAATCTGGTAGTTTGATGAATAATGCGCTCGGGCCGGATAGCCTAGACGGCGGATGTAATCAGCAAGGATTACGGAAATGAAACCTGAATTAGAGTAAGCCAGCATGCTCATAGAATTACTGATCCAGTCATGTCCGGTAAAAGCACCGGCAGTTCGCGAATCCTGGTCAATCAAAATTGCAATGGCGTATTTGTGATTCAGCTCCACCGGCATTCCGTTTGAATCGACATTATCGGAGTAGATAGCATAGGAGGGCAGTTTGCAAATGCCAACCACGTCAGCGCGCAGGAAATAAGCAGTTTCTTTTATGTGCTTTGAAAGTATCTGCGGATTCTCCGGAATCGGCGCTTTTTGTTGAGCAACCACACCGTCAACAAACGCCCGCATCATGCCAGTCATCCTTAATTGCGCGCCTTCCAGTGGATAAGGGCCTGTAGAACGACCTTTATCTCCCCCTTTTTGCAACGTCGGGCCATAATCACCCCGGGCAGCTTTGTTGAATCCTGAATCGCTCTGTTTTACCCGCTGAACTTTGTCGTTGTCGATGATTGTTGTCGGGCGGTCAACGCGCTTTAATTTATTTACCGGGAAAGGCTCTGGGTTCCGTTTATGATAGCCGCTCATATAGTTACTCCATATTTACCTGATAAGAAATATAGAAGAGAACATCTAATAATTTGAATCCTTCTGGCAGCTTCTATGTTTTGCAAAATGGTAACAGCAAAAAAGCCAATTGTCAACT
>JBKQML010000016.1:0-33547 GCA_052326545.1 Dehalococcoidales bacterium | reverse complement strand
AGCGAAATCGCCGCATTTCTTCCGTCGATAAGTCGCAGGTTCCTTTACATTTTTGAACTCTCATATTAGTACCTTTTTCAGTTTAATTAATACCCAATTATACATTAATGGATTATGTAATTTGTGCTGATTTTATTCGTGGAATAAAAAAAGCCCGGGATTTTTTCTCGGACTTCATACAACATTTCCCTGATTTTAATTCAACGACGGAGTGACCAAGCCCGATGGTTGGTTAAAGTATGATGAGTGTGATGGATTATTTTGGCTTGGTTAAACATTTTGCTCCCCGTTAATGCAATTTCAATACTACAATGAAACGGAAAAGTTGTCAAATATATCGCTTAAACCTTGAATCTCAAGTCTTGATTATTGTTTATTAATTTTTTGAATTTGTAATTTATTTTAGACTCACATCCCCGGCCATGAATTTCAGCAGACGGCCGTCGGGACAACGGAGCATCAAGCTGCCGTCATCGGCGACCGATTCGGCAATACCCTCGAAGACCTCATCGCCGGAGCGGACATGTATACTTTTACCCAACGTTATCAGATTATCGCGCCATTCCGCTAAAATCGATTCGCCGGCTTGCAGATGCAGATACAATTTTTCCATTTCCTGAAACAGATTACGCAGTAAAACCGCACGGGATATCTCTTTCCCCGTTTCGTCGGCCAGACTGGTGGCAATGGCGGAGATTTCCGGATAATCAGCCAATTTCATATTGACATTAATGCCGATGCCGATAATCGCATAGTCGACACTGTCGGACGAGGCTTGACTTTCCAGGAGAATGCCGCAGACCTTTTTATTATTAATCAGGACATCATTCGGCCACTTGAACTGACATTTCAGTCCGGTTGTGTTCTGGATACTATACATCACAGCCATTGAGGCTAACATCGTCAGGAAATGCAGGTCTTTTCTGGCAGGATAAAGCACAATGCTAACGGCAATATTGCCTTGCGGCGTGACCCACTCCCGCCGCAGGCGTCCCCGGCCGGCAGTTTGCCGGTCGGCAATAACCGCAGTCCCGTCGCGGGCTTTAGACTGCGCCTGCTGGCGGGCAATATCGTTGGTGGAGGTGACGCTGGGATAATAAAGAACATTTTGCCCGATAAACCGGGTGGTAAGTCCTTTAGTGATTATCGAACTATTCAGGATTTCTTCGGACATAAATAAACTATAGCACAGGATTGATTCAAGTTCTTTATTTGCTGTTTTTCCAGGCCGGAAGGCAGAGTTTGTTATTGTTTTTCAGTGCTGATACAACCACTACGCCCCATCTCTTTCTCTTCCCACCGGTAAGAGGAAGTTGCTCCGGACTGGAAGCCTCGCTTACGACCCGGTAAACTAATGGCATAGCTTTCCCGTCCTTGACACCAAACTACTTTCTACCGCATAATGGCGGTAATCGAATACCATAAGCAGGAGTGGTAACGTGTTTGAACGGATAATTGTTCCTCTGGATGGTTCCAGACTAAGCGCACAAGCAATCCCATACGCATGTGAAGTTGGCAAACGTTTTGATGCTGAAGTTATTTTAGTGCGGGTGCTGCCGGCGGCCGGATTGTCCCTTATCCCTCCATCAACTGGGGCAGAAGAAGCGATTGCCAGTGATATCATACCTCAAGAAACGCGCATGAAAGATGTAGATAATGCCTCGAATGCGAAGCGCTATCTGATGAACTGGGCGCAATCTCTAAAATCACAGGGAGTGAAAGTCTCTTACCAGGTGACCATCGGTACACCGGCGAAGGCGATTATGGAACTGGCGCAGGCGCAGCAGGCTTCGCTGATTGTGATGATGAGTCATGGGCGGGGTGCATTCAAACGGGCAATCATGGGCAGTGTGGCCGATGAAATTCTCAGAGGTTCCCACCTGCCGGTATTAATTGTCAGACCCAAAGATGACAATACCAAATAACAATCACACCTGTCATTATGTAAAGAACGTTATTGTCTTTTCGTTGATGGTACTATACCAGGGATAATCTATCATTTCACTTTATGATGTTGACTGATTTGAAATTTTCGTTGAGGTGAAAACAAGTGACATCGAAGTTATTTACGCCGATTAAAATCGGCAAACTCGAAATAAAAAACCGTTTTATGCGGTCGGCGACGTGGGATGCGATGGCGGATAGTACCGGTCTGGTGACGGAACGTTCGGCGGCGCTTTACCATGAGATAAACACCGGCGGCATCGGACTGATTATCACCGGATTTGCTTTCGTCTCTTTTCCGCTGGGGCAGGCAGGCATCGGCCAATACGGCATTTATAACGATAAAATGATCCCAGGCTGGCAACCGATTATCAAAGAAGCCCATAATAATGGCAGCAAAATAGCGATGCAGATTGTCCACGGCGGTATCGCCGCCGCCAATTTTACCGGCAAAGAACTTTCATTCTGTGCCGTCTCGGAAATCCCGAAGCTGGCCGCCCGGCCGCACCATGAAATGACAGATGAGGAAATCGAAGGCGTTATTGCTGATTTTGTGGCGGCGGGGGTGCGGGTGCGTGAAGCAGGCTTTGATGCGGTGCAATTACACGGCGCGCACGGTTATCTAATCAGTCAATTTGCTTCACCGCTTTTTAACAAGCGCACCGATAAATGGGGCGGCAGCCCGGAAAACCGGCGGCGTTTTCATCTGGAGATTATCAGGCGCCTTAGAAAGGCGCTTGGGCCGGATTATCCCATCCTGATTAAATTCGGGGTGCAGGACGATAAAGAAGCAGGAATGACTCTTTCCGAAGGACTGGAGACCTGCTGGCAGATGGTTAAAGCCGGAATTAACAGCATTGAAGTGAGCGCCGGAGTCGGCAGCGCCATCGCTAGACTACGCGAGGGTGAGATTGGTAAAATCGTCTTTCGCGAAAGAGCGGCGGCAGCGAAGAAAGCGGTTAATGTACCCATTGCCGTGGTGAACGGTATCCGCAATCCGGAGGTCGCCGCAGAAATTATCGCCAGCGTGGATGCAGATATGATATCGATGAGCCGGCCTTTTATCCGGGAACCGCATCTATTGTTACGCTGGCAGCAGGGAGACAATTCAGCGGCGAAATGCATTTCGTGCGGTAAGTGCATGCCCATCGCCATCAAGAATGAGTCTCTGGAGTGCGGCGAGGAAAAACGGTTAAGGGAAGAAATAAAGAACTAAAAGGGGCAATTTATGCTGACGGTAGCTGATTCGGTCTTACTCGTCATTGATGTCCAGGAAAAACTATTTCGTGTCATGCACCAAAAAGAACAGTTAGCCGATAACCTGCAAAGATTGATTAAGGGAATTAAAATCCTGGAAATTCCCATTTTAGTCACCGAACAATATCCCCGGGGATTAGGTCCAACAATTCCGGAAATAGCTCAATTGTTGACTGATGTCAAGCCGTTTCCGAAAGTTAGTTTCAGCTGCTGCGGAGATGAAAGTTTTCTGCAGGCATTTAAACAATTAAACCGAAAACAGGTTTTAATTGCGGGGATAGAGAGCCACATCTGCGTCTATCAGACTGCCGCTGACCTCATTACGGCGGGTTATGAAGTCTTTGTGGTGGGCGATGCCGTTTCTGCCCGCACGGAACAAAATAAAAACACCGGCATCAAGATGATGCTGCAATCGGGCGCCAAATTAACCGGCACAGAAGCGGCTCTGTTTGAATTACTGAAAGTGGCCAAAGGCGATAAATTCAAAGCCATCAATCAGATTGTAAAGTGATTTCACTGCCCTCATTACTCCATCCCGATGAAATCTTTCCCCATATTTGAAATGGTATCGGGATCCAGTAGTGTTGAATCTACTCTCGGATTTTATGCTCCAGTGTCATTGTTTATATAGTCTGGATACCGGCTTTCGTCGGTATGGAGATTTTCTTTTTCTTACAGGCAAATTCCAATACCACCTTGCGTCAGACCCCCCGACTCCATCCCGATGTAAATCGGGATCCAGTATGTCCTGTACCGATTATTCCTGCCACTCCGTAACTTTACTGGACCAGATTTCGGTGACTGCTTTTTCCAGCACGGAAAAACGCGGGTCTTGAACCTCCAGCAGTGGCGGTAACAGCCGGTTTTCAAATTGTTCCAGGAACGGGCATTGCTTCTGCAGCCGCAGAATCGTGACCCTGGCCCCGCCAAATACAAAATAATCCAGCGTCCGGGCATACGGCTCCAGTTGTTCCTGCAGATGCTCGCTGACCCTCTCCAGAAAATGATGGGTCTGGTCTTTACGCCGCCGCTGGAAGCGTGCCGCTGAAGACCCGCCCTGGCGGTGGCGGCCGTGGATTAAGCCCGTGCCGGAATCATGTATCATCAGTTTTTCGCCCTGGCACACCCCGACGGAAAAATGCCCCAACCGGACCAGCACAATGCCGATAAGATAATCTCTGGAAATTAACGCAAGCAGCGGCTCCGTTTCATAGCCGCTGGTAACGTATTTTTCTCTGATTGGGAACGGCGGTAAAATGATGTACTTTTGCGTCATTCCCCAGAATAATACCGACCCGGTGGGAGAAGTCGCCGCCAGCCTCACGGCATCGTAAGGAATCGATTCTGTTTTCGGGGTTTTCTGCAGGAAAGCAGTGACGTCATCCGTGGTCATCCCGGACGGCAAAAATACTGTCAGCGCATCTTCCTGCCGCGCCGCCAATCCCTGTAGCAAAGCGCCCGTTTTTTCTCTGGTTATTTTATAACTTTTTGAGGTTAACATCTTTTTTCATTCTGAAGTTACGCAGTACCTGAAGAACAAGGTACTCGAACGAAGTGGAGAGTATCTCCATCCCTACTCACCAGGTCTGGAGACCCCGAGTCCGTCTGAGCCGGACGAAGAGTGGAATTCACTTATTTCCCCAGTCTCACAATTGTTACGCCATTGCCGCCTTCACCCTTTTCCCCGGGACGGAAAGACTTCACCAGGGGATGGGTGTAAAGCAAGTCCCGGACAATCTGCCGTAAGGTACCGGTGCCGCTGCCGTGCACAATCCGCACCTGGGTCAAAGCCGACAGGCTGGCATCATCCAGGTATTTATTCAGCATCGGCTCGACTTCTTCCGCCCGTTTCCCCAGCATCATCAGTTCCGGCGGCACAACCTTGGTCGGTGGGGGTTTGATGAGCGGGACATAATTGACCGAACCATTTTGCTCTGAAGGCACTACTTTATCCACACCCTCCAGCCCCAGTTTAATCCGGGTCTGACCGGCCTGCACTTCGATTTCGCCGTTGACGTTATCCACTTCTAAAACGGTGGCTTCCAGGTTCGCCTCTTTCAGGAATACGGTGTCCCCCGGTTCGATGGTATTATCCGGCTCCGGTTCGACTTCATTTTCCTTATCGGTGCCGGTTTGCGGCTGCCATTCGACAGCGCGGATTTTCTCCTGAACAGAAGCCAGGGTTTTCCGCGTACGTTCAACTGAATCTTTCGATTTTGCTTTGCGCAAATCAGCGGCGGCCTGCCGAATTTCCCGCTGCAGTTCGGCCGCTTCGCTGACCACCCGGTCGCGCGTCTCCTGGATCACCGTTTTTTCTTTAGCTTTCAGGTCTTTAACCAGTTTTTCCCATTCGCCTTTCAGCTTTTCGGTATCCTGCTTCGATTTTTCCAGTTCCATCCGCAATTGCTGCGTTTTATCTCTTTCTTCGGTTAAATGTGCCAGCAATGTTTCCATCTCTCTTGTGCCTTTGGAGAGCATTTCCGTGGCCCGCTCGACGATATCCGCGTCAAGCCCCAGACGTGCCGCCGTGGCCATGGCGTTGCTGCCGCCGGGCAAGCCGACAGTCAGGTGATAGGTCGGCGTTAAAGTCACCGGATTGATATCCAGCGAGGCATTTTGCAAACCAGTGGTGACGTGCGCGAATATTTTCAAGTCCCCGAGGTGCGTCGTCGCAATGGCCATCGTGGATTTTGAAAGGAAATGCAGTAAAATGGCACGGGATAAAGCTGAACCTTCCGCCGGGTCGGTGCTCGTGCCGAGCTCATCCAGCAGCACCATGCTTTTGTCCGTCGCCTGGTGGATAATCCGGGTGATGTTAGTGATATGCCAGCTGAAGGTCGAAAGCGTCTGCTCGATGCTCTGTTCATCGCCTATATCCACAAAAATGCCGTCGAAAACCGGAATCTGACTCTTTTCCGAGGCCGGAATGGGAATGCCGGCCAGCGCCATCAGACTGAGCAGGCCGATGGTTTTCAGCGCCACGGTTTTACCGCCGGTATTGGGCCCGGTAATCACCAGAATTGAATAGTCCTGCCCGATGACGATGTCCAGCGGCACCGCCCTGTCGCCCAGTAGCGGATGACGCGCCTCCAGCAGTTGTAGGCTCGGCCGCTTTTCGGCGGTAAAGGGAACCATTTGCGGTTCGGCGGCTTTGGAACGGCGGGCGTATTTGGCCTTGGCGAAAATTAAATCGAGTTCTGCTGCCAGCGTCGTATCCCGGCTGATTTCGCTCTCGTGCAAACCGACTTCCGTGCTCAAACTGGTGAGGATTCGCTCGACTTCGCGCTTTTCTTGATTAATAAATTCCCTTAATTCGTTGCCTTCTTCCACCGTTTCCCACGGCTCGACGAAAATGGTGGCGCCGGTATTGGAAACATCGTGGACAATGCCTTTTATTTCATGTTTAGCTTCGATCTTGACCGGGATGACATAGCGGCCTTCCCTTTCCGTGACGATCTGCTCCTGCACCAATTTCTGACCGGCCGGCGACCGGACAAAACTTTCCAGGTTGCTCAGCATCTCATGACGCCGTCGCCGGATTTGCTGCCGCAGCGACGATAAATGCACCGAAGCCGAATCCTGGACTTCGCCGTCCACCGAAATGCAGTTATCGATGCTCTTTTCCAGCGAGCGTAACTCGACGATATTCTTGGCGATATCCCAGATCACCGGGAAATCCGTCGCCATCTTGCTCAAAGTGGAATGCAGGTAGCGGATGTTGGCCAGCGCCTGCGCCACATGCGCGAGCGGCAGCGGTTCCAGTATTTTACCGCGCGCTGCCAACCCCACCGGCTCGCGGATATCCTCAATCTCCCCGATGTGGAAATCGTGCTCCACTGCCAGTATCTGCCGGGCTTCGTATGACTGTTTGAATAACAGGTTTATTTTTTCGTAATCGGAGATGGGCTGGAGATTGAGCGCCAGCGCTGTGCTCGCCGGGAAAGACGTATACCCAGCGATTATTTCCCGCACGCGGTGGAATTCCAGCATCTCCAGGCTTTTTGCATCCATAGTTATGGGTTTCCTTAAAAATACGCTTGTCATTCTGAACGTAGTGAAGAATCTAGTTTCCCTTTCTTCACTAATACTAGATACTTCGCTCTTTTCAGCAAACTCTTTGATTCCAAGGACTCAGTATAACAATAATAACTAAGCTTTTATAAAAGATATTGTATCATGTTGTGGAAAAACGGGAAAAAGCGGATTTAATCGTGAATTGAGCGAATATTACAAACTCAGCGCGAAATTTAAATAAATCTCGGCCGCTTTGAGAACCTGAGCGAAATTGACGGATTCTTCCGGCGTATGCGCTTCTTCCAGCCGCCCCGGCCCCAAAATAATCGGGTCGACGCCGTCCGACCAGAGGATATTGGCGTCAGAATGAGATCGGAAATCCTGCGGTTCCCAAGGCACGGCCATTTCCTGGAAAATCTTCTGCAGTTTCTTCACCAGCAGCCTTTCGTTGGAAATGCGGTAGCCCGGCCGGGCTTCTTCAAACCGCAGCATGGCATCCAGTCCCGGGATTTCTTTGCCGGCTTTTTCCACCAGGTGTTCCAATTCTGTTTTAAGCGTATCGATTTTAGAATGCGGCGGCAGGTGCAGGTCGATATAAGCCTCGCAGGTATCCGGTACGACAAATCCGCTGGGGAACCCGGAGAGCTCGCGGATATTATAGACCAGCCCCTCGGTGCCGGTCGTGGCGTAATCCGTCACCCGCAGCAGCAATTTCAGCATCGATTCGATGGCATTTTGCCCCAGTTCCGGCATCGAGGAATGAGCACGCTTGCCGTGGGTCCTTAACAGCACCTCCAGGTAGCCGTAATGCCCCAGGCAGACCGTCATATTGGTCGGTTCCCCGACCAGCGCCCAAGGGAAACTGTACTCCCTGGCCAGTACCTTAGCGCCGCTGTTGTCTTCTTCTTCCCCGACAACCAGCGCCAATCCCACCGGCGGCATTTTATTTTTATTGGTTTGCAGTGTAATGAAGGCTTCGATCATGGCGGCGCAGCCGGCTTTCATATCCGCTGTGCCCAGACCGTAAATTTTGCCCTCATCCTCAGAAAAGCCGAAATCATCCAGGTCGTAAGCCGTCACCGTATCCAGATGGCCCACTAAACATAGGTCGACGTTCTCATCCTCTGGTAATACAACCAGATTGTAACGGTTTTCGTCAACTTCCTGCCGGATAACCGGCAAACCCTGACTTTTGAGGTATTGCTCGGTGTATTCCAGCACTTCCTCTTCCTTGCCGGAAGGGCTGTAGATATTGACCAGCTCTCTGAGCAGATTTTTTAATCTGTCCGGCTGGATTTGAGTTAAATTATCGTTCATATTCGTCAATTTTTACTTACCTTGACATACTAAGTGGCTGGGATTCTCCTTCCCTCTTTGAGGCTCGCAGCCAAAATACTTTTGCCTTTAAGGCAAAATGTACAGGGAAGGATTAAAGGAGAGTGATAAATTTTACTCCAGTTCTTTCTTTTTCTTCCTGGGTTTTTGGAGGGTTTTGGCCAGCCAGACATGCTGGGCGCGGGCCGAGAAGCCCATGGCGTTTAGAAAAGCAAGCGCGCCGAGGTTATCCGCATCGGTATCGGCCATGACCATTCTGGCGCCTTCTTTCTGGAATGTATCCTCGATTTTATTGTAGAGGCGCTGGCCTAAATTAGTCCGCTGATAATCAGCATCGACGCCAATCCAGGTCAGATAGCCGTACTTTTTCCAGGCGGTGCCTTCTTTCTCCACCATGTTGGCCAGCACAAAACCAACGATTTTTTTATCTTCTGTTTCCGCCACCAGGCAGTATTCGGATTCGGTGGTAAAATAATCCGTCACCTCATACGGGTCCCAGGTGCGGTAGAGAATGGGAAACTCATCGCTGGTAAAGAGTTTTTGGCCAAGATGGTAAACCGCGCTAAGGTCATCGATTTCCATTGCCCGGATGGTGACCTCGACCTTATGTTTTATTTCGTTATCCGGCAGCATGTACTACTCCCTTTATCTAATGTTTTTGGAAACCCGTTAAACGGTATGAATGATATTGCTCAAAACTAGGCCGCGAATGATCATACTCACGGCAATCGCGACCAGCAGCAGGTTGAAAATTTGCGAAACGGCCTTCAGTCCGCCTTTGCCTAAAAATCGGGATATTTGACTGGCTGCCATGAAAGCCAGCCAGGAAAGTATCAGGTTGATTGCCAGTGAAATCAGAATGATATAAAGCGAATATTGGGTGGAAAGCAAAAGCAGCGTGGTGATGGTCGCCGGCCCGACAATTAATGGAGTGCCGATGGGCACGACGGCAATCATTTCTTCTTTGATGATGTCCATCCACCGTCCGGCGGTCAGATATCGCAGGGAAAACACCAAAAGGATCAGTCCGCCGGCGATGGTAAAAGCTCCTTGCGAGATACCCATAACGCTCAGTATCCATTTGCCGAAGAACAGGAAGATTAAACCGACGACGGTGGCCGTGGCAATTCCGATGTTAATGATATCGTTGCGCTGCTTGCGGGACATTCCATCGCTTAAAGATAAGATGATGGGGACATTCCCCAGCGCATCGACAACGATGAAGAGCGGCAGAAACGTCAGCACAAACTGGTGGAAAAAATTACTCATGTCCCTGAACCTGCCCTGCGTGAATTATCAGGCGGCTGTTATCCGATTTTTTTGCTGTAGAGTACCAGGTCGTCGCCCGGCGCATAATAATCGGGAATCTGGCAGACTTTCTGGTAATTCAGTCTTTCATAGAATCGTCTGGTCTTATTATAGTCCGGTTTACCTGATGTCTCAACCATGATCAACCTGCCGTGCATTCTTTTAATGTCATCTTCGGCATGCTGCATCAAAATCCGGCCGATGCCGAAACCCTGTTTGTTATTGGCAACGGCTATCCAGTATAAATCCCAGGTTGCTTCGGTTAAGGGAGTATCGCCGTAACAGACATAACCGGCAATTTCGCCGTCTAAATCCGCAACGTAGATATGGTAACCGGAACGCTGCTCTTCTTCCAGAAAAGCATCGATTAATTCTTCGGCGACAATTACTTCGGGAGGTAAAAATTCCGGAGTGTTTTTCAGGATATGCATGACATGGGCTTTATCTTTGACGGTTATCGGACGGACGCTGGCTGTATCCACGGGAACCTCTCAAATGCAAAATTAATTATTTTATCCATGAACTGGGCATAGGTCATACCGGCGGCATCCGCCTGGCGGGCGGCGCCGGTACCCGGGGAAATATCCGGATTCGGATTGACCTCAATGACATTTACCTTGCCCTCTTTATCCAGCCGCATATCCACTCTGGCATAACCCTTACAGCCAAAGAGTTGATACACTTTGACGATGGTTATGGTGATGGCGCGTTTTTCCGCCGGGCTGATTTTTGCCGGACAGGTCAATTGCGTGTTCAAATAATACACGCTGCCGATTTCCCACTTGGCCGCGAAAGTCAGCAGTTTGGGCATCCCTTCCGGTAAGGTATAAACGATTTCCGAAGGCGGCAGCGCCGTGTATTCGGTGTTGCCCATCACGGTGGCATTGAATTCCCGGCCGCCGACGAACTCTTCCACCAGCGCCTCACCGCCGTAAGCATTGCTGATGGTAGTTACCTGCCTTTGCAGATCGGCAAAGTCCTCGACCACGCTGAGGTCTGAGAGGCCATGGCTGGCATCCTCCGCGCGCGGTTTGACGATACAGGGATATTTCAGATGAAAATCCGCTACCGTAGCGGGATTTAAAACCTGCCCCCAAGGCGTCCGCACCCCGGCCGATTTCAGCAGCGCTTTGGCTTTGGCTTTATCCAGCGCCAACCGTAACACGGAACTGGGACAACCGGTATAGGGAATCCTTAATTCTTCTGCAAAATCCGGGACCAATGCTTCCGTCTCCGGGGAACCGCAAAAACCTTCAAAAAGGTTGAACAGCAGGTCGGCGCCCAAAGACGCCAGCGAATTCTTGATATCATCGACAGGCGAAAGCGGTAATAATACAACATCGTGTTTCAGTTCGGCGAGAGCCTTGTTGACCGCCTCGACTGATTCGAGGACACCCAGCACGGCGGTATCCTCACCCCGGGAACTGTAACGGCTCACTTCCGGCTTGTTATAAACAATTGCTATACGTGCACACACAGCGGATATCTCTCCAGAGCAGCGTTGAATACCGAAGCAATCAATTCTTGATGCTTCCAGCCCAGTTTATCTGCCATAATGATCAGGTCGCTATAATCGCCCAGTCCAGGCAGTGGGTTTATCTCCAGCATATACGGTATGCCGTCAGCGCTCACTCTGAAGTCAATCCGGGAAAAATCCCGGCATCCCAGCATCTCAAACGTTTTTAAACTATAGACAGCAATTTTATTTGTAGTTGCCTCTTTGAGATGCGCAGGACACTCGTAATCCACCAGATTTTTCCAGTCCCGTTTCACTTCAACGGTATAAACAAACCGGTTGCTTTGTTTCCGGGGTATAATTTTCATCATCCCCAATACTCTGGCAGGGGAATTGCCCAGCATGCCGACCGTTACCTCATCGCCGTCGATGAACTGCTCCACCAATACCGGCTGCCGGTATATATCCAGCATTTCGCTGACCGTGGCGGCAGCCTGTGCCGCGGAATCCACCAGCGAGTTCGCATGAATTCCCTTACTGGAACCTTCGAAGGAAGGTTTGACAATTGCCGGAAAGGGAAACCCTTGCCAGACGGTTTCTTCTAATTCCTGCCGGCTGCCAATCAGACGCCATTCCGGCGTCGGGATGCCCTCCATCTGCAGTAGTTTCTTGGTCAAATGTTTATCCAGACAGATGGCCAGACACTCGGGGTCCGAGCCGACATAGGGAATATCCAGCATTTCCAGAATCGATGGTACCTGTGCCTCACGGCTGCGATAGGTGCCACGACCTTCAGCAATATTAAAGACAATATCCACCTTTTCATCGAGGATGTTGCGGATGAATTCGGGGCCGCCGCCCAGTTTGACCGCAGAATGCCCGAGCCCTTCGATTGCACGCCGGATATATTCGATGGTCGTCGGCGAATCATATTCTTCCAACATATCATCGGGTGCTTTATCCTCATGGACAAGGGCTTCTTTCAGGTCAAACGACAACCCAACCCGCATCCTTAACTCCTCACGACCGGGACCGGTATTTGTTCCATGTGTTGATTTGCATCACCTGCCAGGCTGTCACCGGTAATTATTTCTGTTGCGGCGGCATCGGCAGAATCACTCGGATTTCTAAAACGGAAAAGACGGCCCTGATAGTTTTTCAGTATTAACTCACCCTCGCTTTGTGCAACGACATAATTGGCCTGCATGGGCACTTTACCGCCGCCGAAAGGCAGGTCGATAACATAAGTCGGGATGGCTAAACCGGAGGTATGGCCGCGTAAACCTTCCATGATTTTGATGCCGGTTTCGACGGAAGTGTGCAAATGTTCGGTGCCCTGTACTTCATCACACTGGAAAAGATAATACGGGCGTACCTTACTCCTGAGCAGACTTTGCCCCAGTTTCATCTGGATTTCAACGGTATCGTTAATGCCGCGCATCAAAACACATTGATTGTTGACCGGCACGCCGGCCCGGACAAGCCGGTCGCAAGCGCGGGCGGATTCAGGTGTAATCTCATTGTAATGATTAAAGTGAGTGTTCAGCCAAATCGGTCCGTATTTAGACAACATGTTGCATAATTCGGTATCGATACGCTGCGGTAAAACTACCGGGAACCGGGTACCAATCCGGATTATTTCCACATGCTGAATTGCTCTAACTCTGGCAATAATGCTTTCCAATCTTTCGGTTGAGAGCGTCAGCGGGTCGCCGCCGGAGATGATCACATCCCTGACCTGAGGGGTACAGCGGATATAATCCAGCATCGCTTCAATTTCGGTATCGTTGCGCACCCACCCGCCATTATGCCATTCACGTTTGCGCGTGCAGTGGCGGCAGAGCATCGGGCAGATGTCGGTGAGCACCATTAAAACACGGTCGGGATAGCGGTGTACCAGCCCCGGCACGACCGAGTCCCGTTTTTCTTCGAGGGGGTCTTCCATCCCCATTTCGCCCATGCTGATTTCTTCAATACACGGAATAGCCTGCTTGCGAATGGGATCATCGGGATTATCCAGATCGATTAATGACAAATAATAAGGCGTGATAGCCAGCGGATATTTTGCGGTCACAAGTTTTAGTTGGGATTGTTCTTTATCAGATAAAGGAATGAAACGTGATAATTCTTTGACAGAAGTGATTCTGTTACGGAAATGCCACTTCCAATCGTTCCAGTCTGAAGCTGAAACGTGACGAAAGAGCCTGTTTTTTCTGGAGACAAAGCCCGTACCGGGAGGCTCTTCTTCCTTTGTCTCTCTTCTGGTAATAGTGCTACTTGGAGGTTCTTCTTCCTCGCTAACCGGGATCGTTTTTAATGCAACTGCCGATTTGGTCACTTATTTTCACTCCTTTTATCGTATTCAAGTCCTAGGTGAATATTTTTTTAATTTTTCTCGGCGATTAATACTTATTTAATCAAGATATAACATGTGCTAAAAAGGTTGTCAATAGGTTTTCAGAAATTTACAAAAAATATTTTTTAAAACAGAAAATTCCCCCCGGTTTTACTGTTTTTTCCCCTTTTTATTGGCGCGGCGGAAAACGACATCGGAAAAGCCCCTGAACCTGGAGAATTGAGGTCCGCCGAACAGGATTTCACTGACGCTGGTTTGAGGTACCGGTCGCACTTCCGAAATCCTGGGAAGAAAAATAAGCACTACGATAATACGGGCCACTCCTGAAATCAGGAATATGGTGAGTAAATTATTCCTTAATATCAGCGGGACATGCGGCGCCAGAATACCGCCAAGCAGGGCACCGAGTGAGACACCGGAGAACATCAGTACATTATTTAAGGCAATGTATCTGGTACGATTCTCCGCCTGGGTCGTAACATATAAAAAGAGGCTCACCGCCAGGTTGCAGCCTGCCCAGGCAAAACCGGAGAGCACCTGCACGCCGCATATATAATAAGGACTTTTACTGACCAGCCATAAAATGGGTAATAACGGGATGAACAGCATCGTAGCCTTCAGGACTTTGATATTGCCGTTAC
This sequence comes from Dehalococcoidales bacterium, assembly GCA_052326545.1. Lineage (GTDB taxonomy): Bacteria > Chloroflexota > Dehalococcoidia > Dehalococcoidales > Fen-1064 > Fen-1064. The sequence continues at coordinate 19,236 of JBKQML010000016.1, read as the reverse complement.
GGTCCACTACTTTTCCCCAGAACGGGATACAGAGCAGAGTGACGAGTGTCGGTATCGCGGTGGCAATGAAATAAGTCAGGTAGTTAAATTTCAGGTCGCTGAGCATATAGACCGAGAAAAACGGCGATGCCAGGTTGGTGGAGAAAATGAGCAAAGCATTGAAAACGATGAATTTACCGATATTCGTCGAGCCTAAAGTCCGGCTCAATTCAAAAATGCTGGCCTGTTTACTTTTGGGAGCGACCACCGGCGGCTCAACCATCTGCGAGAGAAAATAGGCAGAAAAGAAACGGGAAATCGCAGCGCCGGCAAAAATCATCGAAAACGCCAGAAAGATATTCTTCGTCAGCAACTGTAATATCCCGCCGGCGGCAAAAGACAGCACCAGCGCCACCAAAGAGCTAATCCTGGTCCTGAAAGAGAAATAGCGGCCTCTTACTTCTTCCGGCACAAGGTCGGCCATCATACTGTTCCAGGGCGCATTACCCATGGAATCAAAAGCAACACACAGCGTGACAAATAATATCAGCCACCAGACCTGATGGGTATGAAAAACAAATGGAATAAGTAAAATAGGCAGCCATATCAGACTGTGGAGAAAAGCTCCCACCAGTATGAAACGTTTGCGGCTGCCGGCCTTCTCACTCAAAACAGGCGCCAGTAGTTGTGTTAATATCATCGCAAAATAGGGGATAGCAGTTAAAAACCCAACCTGAGTTGTCGTCGCGTCCATGGCCAGGGCGTAGGGGGTAATATAGTTCTGGGTTAACCCCACCATCGATGAATAACTGGCAGCATCCAAAACACTATTTTTAAGACTTTTTCTAACCTGTTTTTGCGTTAAACCGGATGGTAATATGGGTTGCTTTTTTAGATCTGGAATTTCTGGAGAAATAGAAGTTCACCTGCCTTACAAGGTTTGCTGTAATACCAGATTTATTATAGGACATAGTCGATAGGAAATCACGGAGAGGTACAGAATTGTCAGGGTTTAGATTGGTTGAAAGATTAACTGAATAACCTTTGGGGTTTTATTATCATTAACATTGATCGTAATCATTATTCATAATATGCGAAAGTTCGTTATTGATAAATATCATTAATGGCAATATACTAATTTTCAACAAATACACCTAAAATTTTAGTGCCAATCCTATACGTCATACCCGTAATATTAACCGCTGGTATCTTTTTGGAATAATGTCTCAAACTGCACCCCGACCTTAATTCGCGCTTCTTTGACAACCGTTTGAGACGTGTGATAAACTTTTGGGCAATGCACAAATAAAGATTAGCATCGGTTCAGTACGTTGATGTGAGATATGCCGAAACTTGGTTTAGTTAGCGTAGGCGATGGAAATATGGCAAGACCCAATTTGCAACGGGAAAAAACAAGCGTGGTGTAAACTTAAGGTTTATAATTAGAGTGATAAAAGCCTTTTCCAGAGATAAACCAGATGACATTTTCTATGATTTAGCGGGTCAACTATTAAAAAGTGCTGTTAATCTGATAGATGTGCTTTTTATTAGGATGATGAACGAAGCCTTGCTTTTGCAGCTGTCAAGGGAGGCAGAGATAATATGCGTGTTTATATAATCAGGAGATTACTACTGATAATACCTACCGTGCTTATAACTAGCCTCATAGTCTTCTCCATGATACGCCTCATTCCGGGCAGCATAGTGGACATCATGGTAGAGCAATTCGGGGCTTACGCTAAAATGAACAGAGCTGATGTTGAGAGCGAACTGGGGCTTAACGTGCCCATCGTTATCCAATACGGCCGCTGGATAGGAGTAGTTCCCCAGGCGAATGGCAAAATCAGCGGTGTTTTGGAAGGCAACTTAGGGGATTCTTTGTGGCATGGCACCCCGGTAATCGATGAGATAGAAAGCAGCTGGCCGGTAACTCTCGAACTTGCTATCCTGGGTTTAATAATCGGTCAAGCGATAGCTTTACCCATAGGCATATATTCATCAATACGGCAGGATACCTGGGGTGACTATATCACCAGGAGCTTCGCAATATTTTGCATCGCTGTCCCCGGCTTCTGGATAGGTACGATGGTAATGGTCTTCCCCTCAATATGGTGGGGTTACACGCCACCCATAGCGCTCATCTCGTTTGTTGCGAATCCAATAGGTAACCTGAAAATGTTCATCATACCGGCTATTGTTCTGGGCATGAGCATGGCCGGTATCAGTATGAGGATGACCCGCACCATGATGTTGGAAGTGTTGAGGCAGGACTATATCAGGACGGCCTGGGCGAAGGGTCTCAAAGAGAGGGTGGTCGTCATGAGACATGCCTTGAGGAATGCACTAATTCCGGTGATCACCATAATCGGGATGCAGATGCCCGTCTTAGTTGGTGGTGAGGTTATTATCGAGAATATATTTAATTTACCCGGGATGGGGCGCCTTATTACAACTGCCACCCTTAACAGAGATTACTCGATAGTCAGTGGAACAATGCTCCTCTTTGGAGTTGTCATGGTGTTAATCAATCTGTTGGTTGACCTGACTTATGGTTATCTTGACCCCAGGATCATTTATAAATAATGATAAATGAATAAAAGGATAATAGTGTGGGAGATAACTCATCAAAAAAAATAGTTGATAGAAAGAGACACTCCGGAATAATCGATTTATTTATCAGGCTGTTGCGGGAAAAACCGTTGGGTACGATAGGTTTGTTGATAACCCTGCTACTGCTTTTAATCGGCATTTTTGCTAATTTTATCGCCCCTTACGGCATGAATGCAGTGGGAGCAGGTCCTTCCCTATCCCCACCATCAATTCATTACTGGCTGGGCACAGATAACCTGGGACGTGATCTGCTAAGCCGCATCATCTATGGCGCTCGTATCTCCGTGATTGTAGGACTGGTCGGTACTGCCATTTCTGTGGTTTTGTCCACAATTATCGGTATTATCAGCGGGTACATTGGCGGTGCTTTAGACCTGATAATCCAAAGAGTCGTTGATGCCTGGATGTGCATTCCCCCACTGATCCTTATGATGGTCATGATCTCTATGGTCGGACCGGGTATGTGGCAGGTAATCATCGTCATGGGGCTAAGTTTTGGTATCACCGGCTCCAGGATAGTAAGAAGTGCTACCATAAGTATGAAAGAGAATGTTTATCTGCAAGCCTCTCGAGCATTAGGCTGTTCCAATATCGAAATACTCGTCAAGCATGTCCTGCCCAATATTATGTCTACCATAATTATCCTGTTTTCCACATTGGTACCGACAATGATTCTACAAGAGGCGAGCCTCAGTTTCCTCGGCTTTGGTATCGCTCCCCCGGTCCCCAGTTGGGGAGGTATGCTTTCCGGAAGTTACCGCAATTACATGTTTCTGGCTCCATGGTTAGTTTTATGGCCTGGTATCGCCCTGAGCATTGTAGTCTTCGGCGTCAACGTGTTTGGCGATGCGCTGAGAGATCTTCTGGACCCCAGATTGAGGGGTGGTGTCGGGCGTTACGGGGTAAAAGTGAAGAAACTAAACACCGTCAAACATGAAACCGCCGCTCGCTCTGCAGAGGAACACGTATAGGGATTGGGCGACTACAAGTACGGCACACTGGAATGTCGGATATCAAAGTCGATGCGTACTATGGTCCTTTACACGTAATTGCTTGAATGCAAAAATAGTGCAAAATCAGCAGGACTCAAACTTTGATTTCGGAGCGTTTTTTCTCCGGATATTTTTTCACATGTGAAGAAGATATTTAAAGAAAGTATTTTGCAGCATTATCTGCCTCCGGTAAAAGAACGTTATTCCAGGTAAACCGGGTAAAATATCTCTCGAATAATATATACTTATAGATAATTCAAAAAATACTCTTCTCCTAAGTAACATGTCGAGCAAATGCTATTGACAAGTCATGAATAATATGTTAGCATTTTGCCAGAACATTTGCAGGTAAAGGGGTATAAAGTAATCTATAAAAAAGTGAGGAGAACAATGTGAAAAGAAAAAGTTTATGGGTGGGTGTGGGGTTGTGTTTACTCTTGATGGCGAGTATGATACCGGCTTTGACGCTGACTTCATGTACCAAAAGCTCGTCAACTACTACGACCACTGTAACAACAACAACTAATGCCAACACACCGGTTTTAGGAGGAACGTTAACTTACTATGGGCAATATAGCAACGGAGACCCGCCAAGCTGGGACTGCGTTACCACTAATGGTATTGCCAACACAATGTGGGAAAATCCTTACCAACAGACCTTATTAACGGGAGACATAAATAAATATGGGCCGAGGGGCACCGACGCATTCTCATTTCAGTATGCACTGGCGAGCGAATTCGGGCAATACTATGGACCGAATTTAGCCACCAGTTGGACAATGACCACCAATCCCCTGGGTGTAATTTATGAGATACGGCCCAATGTTATGTGGACGGGCAACACCACCATCGGTATGGCAGCTAGGGCACTCACTGCCAATGATGTAGCCTACTCTCTGAACCGGGACTTGACTGACTCGCCCATTAAAGGACTTTACGATTCCTATGTCCAATCGATAACCGCGACGGGTCCGCTAGAAGTGACGATAGTATGGAGCAGTTTCTATTCTCAATGGGAAAGCCCGGTCGGTTTAGATGGCGGCGTGCAGGCTTTTATCATACCTCAAGAGGAAGTAACAGCCGGCGCCAATAACTGGCATAATCAGGTCGGCACGGGGCCGTTTATCCTGACAAATTTTGTTTCTGGTTCTTCTGCAACCTATACCAAAAACCCCGCCTATTGGGGAACAACGACTATTAATGGCAAGACATATCAAGAACCGCTCATCAACACGTTTGTCTACCCCATTATCGCCGACCAATCTACTGCATTAGCCGCCTTGCGTACGGGTAAAATTGACATGTGGGCGCAAGTGCCGATCACGTACGCCTCATCCTTAACCTCATCATCTCCTAATTTAATACAAACCCAATGGTTAAGCTGCAGACAGGACGATTTACATTTTAATTGTATCGGCAATTCGGTTTTCAACAGCGAAGCCGTTCGGCGGGCGATGTATGTGGCGACGGACCTTCAGACCATCGCCAATGACGTTTACTCCGGAGGTGTCGTATACAGCTGGCCCATCGCTCCGGGTGTCCCTGAGTTTACTCCGGAAAATCAACTTCCGGCGCAGGATCAATTGTTATTTAACTATAACGTAGCCACGGCAAAGCAAATGCTTGCTGCTGCGGGTTATCCCAACGGTTTTAGTTGTGAAATCACGATTAACTCGTCAACGACTACATACGGTGATACCGCAGCAATACTTGTACAGGATTGGGCACTGGTGGGCGTGACGCTTACTATACAACAGTTACCCGATGCCTCATACCAATCCGCCTATTCAGGTGTAACATACGCGGACACTGTCATGGAGACCTACTCAACTGACGATGCATGGGCCCCGTTATATTCAGATGCGCAGGGGAGTGAGGGGTGTTCAACTAACGACCCAACCTATAATGCTATGTATGCCGCGGCACAGGCAACGCAGGATACAACTTCCCGGGTCGCTCAGAAAAAGGCCATGGGTGTATATATCCTGGACCAGGCATATCAGATAGGTTTCGCAAATCCATATGTATTGAATTGTTATTGGCCATGGGTAAAGAATTACTATGGTGAGATTAGTGCTGGAAACTACACTGACATCATGCCCATGGTAACACAATTGTGGATTGATCAGACCGCCCAAGCAGCAGGGCAGCAATAGCCTCTATTAAAGGCTTTTGCAAATTATAACAAGAAATTAGTGGCAAGAAATGAAAAGAGGGGCGAAAGCCCCTCTTTTCGTCGTATCGATAGGAGGTTTGGTGATGGCAAAGATTGTGCTGATTGGCGCTGGCAGTCATGCTTTCTCGAGGCATCTCATCCCGGATATCATTTGGTATCCAGAGCTTAGAGACAGTACCATCATGCTGATGGATGTCAATCAAGAAGCATTAGACTTAATGGCGGCTTTCGCCAGGAAAATGGTGGAGCAACATGGCTTTAACACCAAAATCGAGTCAACTACGAATCGTCGTGAAGCTTTGGAGGGTGCGGATTACGTTATAGTCTCTATTGAAGCGGGCGGATGGCGGCATATGCTGGCTGATCTGAAGATTACATCTAAGTACGAAGCTGGAGACGGCTGGACCGGGCCTGCGCTACTCTTTAGCGCGTTGCGTCAGCTGCCGGTGATACTGGATATCTGCCATGACATGGAAAAGCTCTGCCCGGATGCCTGGCTTCTGAACTATTCTAACCCGATGCCCTTAATCTGTTGGGCAGTAAATGATTACACCCGCATAAAAAACGTAGGCTTATGCCACAGTGTTGAAAATACATCTAACGAACTGGCCAGATACCTTGGTATACCGTACAAGGATTTAGAAGTACCTGAAGGCGCTGTTTTTGACCATTTCGGCTCTCGCCCTCAAGAAGAGTTCAAGGAGATTTCACACTGGGTGGCGGGTATAAATCATATGGCCTGGTTCCTGGAATTTAAGTGGCGCGGTCAAGATGCTTATCCACTGCTAAGAGAGCAGTTTAAGGACCCCGCTGTTTATTCGGGTCCAGATGCTCACTGGGCCGGGCCGGATATCGTCAGGGTTGAGCTTTTTAAAACGTTCGGTTACTACGTTACTGAGGCAAGCTGGATTGTTGCAAACCTTGTTCCATATTTCTATAAGAAAGACCGGTCAGACCTTCTTGAAAGGTTAAAGATACATAAAACACCGCTGCTGATAAATTGTGAGGAGTCCGGTGAAAGTAGAAGAAACGAGGATGAAAAACTGCGCCTGCAGATTAAAAGCGGTGTGAAATTTCCCATCATCCGCAGTGTTGAGTATGGTGCCACTATAATCCACTCAATTGAGACCGGTACGCCTTCGCGGATTAACGGCAATGTGAAGAATAAAGGCCTGATAACGAATTTATCGGAAGGATGCTGTGTTGAGGTTCCTTGCCTGGTTGACAAGCATGGCATTAGCCCCTGCTATATCGGGGATCTCCCGCCGCAATTAGCTGCCTTAAATCAGGCAAATGTAAGCGCTCAAAAACTAGCCGTTAAAGGTATTATGGAGAAAGATAAAACTAAAATTTTTTATTCGTTACTGCTCGACCCGTTAACCGGCGCCAGACTCACCATTGATGAAACCAGGCAGATGGTTGACGAACTGTTCCAAACTGAAGCAGAATACCTCAAAGGCTTTAAATAAACACGGGAAAAGGTGATTGTTATACCGGAAACAGACAACCAATATAATGTTATAGAGGTTTGCATGCAAATTTCACCGGTTGGCCAATTGGAGTGGGCGTAACACCTGATAAATCGTGTCGAAGAATAAAGGAGGGTAATATTCATGAAAGGAAGTATTGCTATCGTAAAAATCCTAAAGATGGAAGGGGTAGAGTTCCTTAGTGGTTTTCCCCAAAACGGAATATTTGAATCGGGAGCCGAGGAAGGTATCCGGAGTATCATAACGAGAACTGAACGGGTGGCTGTAAATATCGCCGATGCTTACACCCGTGTATCAAACTGTCAGCGTAATGGCGTCTGCCTGATGCAATCCGGTCCGGGAATAGAAAATGCTTTTTCGGGTATCGCGCAGGCCTACAGTGAATCCGTCCCGATTCTGGCACTTCCGGGTGGCGCCGACCGCCGGCAATTACGGCCACCAAGTTTTATTGCCGCTAAAAACTACCAGGGTATTACCAAATGGGCGGATACGATTAACTTCGCCGATCGTATTCCCGAGATGATGAGGCGTGCTTTTACTTATATGAGAACCGGACGCCCCGGTCCGGTATTGCTTGAAGTGCCTGTCGATGTATTAACCGAAGAATTTGACGATGCCAAGTTTCAATATAAGCCGGTAAAAGCTATTAGAACTGCCGGAGATCCGGCTGACATCAGGATCGTCGCCAGGGCACTGATTGCTGCGAGAAGTCCGGTTATCCGGGCCGGTCAGGGAGTTCTTCATGCCGGTGCGTGGGACGAATTGCGTGAACTTGCCGAATTACTGCAAATTCCGGTGTTCACCACGAATTCCGGAAAAAGCGGCTTTCCGGAGAATCATCCATTAGCTCTCGGGGCCGGCGGCAACACACGCCCCAGGGCGGTAATTCACTTCCTGGACAAAGCCGATCTGGTATTTGCCATTGGCTCCAGTTGTACCAAAGAGTATTTCACGACTCCTATTCCCGATGGCAAGAGAATCATCCAATCGACCGTGGATGAACGTGATATCAATAAAGACTATGCTCTGGAGCATGCCGTCATTGGGGATGCCAAACTTGTATTGCGGCAACTTGTTGATGAAATTAAAGAGCAGATTGGTGCGGAAGGTAAAAAGAAAAACCGTTCGGTGGCTAAAGAGATTAAAGCGGTCAAAGATGACTTGTTGAAAGAATGGCTGCCAAAACTGACTTCTGATGAAGTCCCGATTAATCCCTACCGCGTCGTCTGGGATATGATGAAAACGCTGGACAGGGAAAAAACAATAATTACCCACGATTCCGGAAGTCCAAGAAACCAATTACTTCCTTTCTGGGAATGTCTTGTACCCGGGAGCTACATTGGTTGGGGAAAATCAACGCCATTAGGCGCTTCATTGGGGTTCAGTATGGGAGCTAAACTGGCCAGACCGGAAAAAACCGCGGTTGCTTTCATGGGTAATGCTGCTTTCGGGATGGTAGGGATGGATTTTGAGACAGCGGTAAGAGAGAATATTCCCATTTTAGTTGTCCTTATAAATAATTCTGTTCTTGGAGGATATTCAAGTGACTATCCGTTGGCTGACAAGCGCTACCACCTCACCAGCCAGTCCGGAGACTATGCTAAGGTCGCCGCAGGGCTAGGCGGTTACTCCGAAAAAATAGAACATCCGGATGAAATTATTCCGGCCCTGAAGCGGGCGAAGAAAGTAGTAGATTCCGGGCAGCCGGCACTCCTTGAGATCATCACGTGTGAGGAAAATGCCCGTTCCTTAGGCCGTTAAACCTCGGACTGTACGGTAACTTCGCCGACTTAGAATACGGTATCTAAAATTATATGGTAGATTTGGGTATTCAGCGTTTCACCAGGGTTGGATTATTTTCTTCACATCTTTACACAACGGGTGAGCTTCAAACACTTTAAAAGCTTTGTTTTGTTACGCTACTCTATCGAGTTCGTCAGCCACATCAGCCATACCCAATTCGATTAATCTCTGTTTACTTGGTTTGGAGGTTTTCACATCCCATTTCATCGCCTCGCAGAGTTCACGGTCGATCGTCTCTTCATCTACCGTTCTGCCGGCGGTAGGACCCGTTTTCAGTGGCGGCAATCCGATAACCCGTCCCGGACGCTGATATTTCAAGGGGTTCAGACCCTCACGAACATTGAAACAATGGCGAATATCCAGAATTCTTTCTCCGGTTTTAAGCACATCATCCATGGTAAAATTCCATCCGGTTATCGCATTCAGGAATTCAACCAGAACATTGGCATTAGGATAGCTATCAGAGAGGAACATACAACATCCGGTACTGTCTGCAACATGTTGAAAGGAAATAGCTGTCTTTTGAACTTCTCCCAGGCCTGACCATGCATTGCGATTAACCTCCGGGTTTATTAATCCCGGAGCACTATTACCGGCAGCCCGGGTATGACGGCCCGGTGTCGCGTCCATTCTATAGCTGGATGCGTATGCATAGGCAAACCTGGGGTCATGAGCAGCGTACTCCTGACCCTGGATATGCATGGCATATTGTTCGCTGCCTTTACCAATTCTCTCCGAGGCTACCTTTACGCCATCGGCTAACACCGCACCAAAACCTTCTCTCCTGACTAATTTTTCCGTCATGGCCACGATGGATTTATGGTTACCCCAGGTCATCTCAATTCCGTCAGTATCTTTCTGAGATATTAACCCATTTTCATAACATTCAATGGCAAAAGACATACACGCACCGGCGGAGATCGTATCAACTCCGTAGGAATTACAGATATCGTTGATTTTAATAATGGATTCCACATTATCATTGAGACAATTAGCTCCGAACATACCGATAGTTTCATATTCCGGTTTATGACAACTAAGGTATTTGTATTCTCCGGTGCCCTCCTTCATGTGCCCGCCACAGGCTATGACACAGCGATAACAGCCGTATTTGCGCTGTTGGCGTTCAACGAAGCCGTTGCCATAAATCTTCTCGACCTGCGGGAAGTCGGCTACAGCCGACCCCGACCAGTTCTTAACAGGAGTATCGCCGAGTTTGGCAAGGAAGTCGATAAAAACAGGTGTGCCAACTGTTTTTAACAGGGGACTTGGCCCGGCAAGTTTAGTCATATAGTTTTTTCTTAACTCAACAACTTTAGACGCGTCGAAAAGCGGTACCTCCATTTTCCCTTTGACTGCGATGGCTTTAAGTCTCTTGGAACCCATGACAGCCCCCAAACCCGAGCGGGCAGCAGCTCTACCTTTGTTGTTGATGATCGCGGCAATCAGAGCAATTTTTTCTCCTGCGGGACCGATACAAGCCACCTCGGTATCCTGGCCCAGTTGATTCTTAAGTAAATCTTCAGTTTCGTAACAGTTTTTTCCCCATAAAAATTCGGCATCTTTTATTTCCGCGATACCATTATCGATTAACAGGTAAACCGGTTTAGGCGAGATACCGGTGAAGAATACAGCATCGTAGCCGGCGAACTTTAGATGGGGACCAAAGTTTCCTCCTGAATTGGCATCTCCCCATGTACCCGTCAATGGAGATTTGCCGACCACCACATATCTTGAGCCTCCCAAAGCAGGTGTGCCCGTAAATGGGCCGGTAAGAAAACCGAGAATGTTTTCCGGTCCCAGCGGGTCAATACCTGGTTTCATCTTATCGAAGAGAATCCTGGCACCAAGTCCATAACCACCGATATAATCGCGGCAGAGCTTTTCGTCCAGAATCTCTTCCTTAAACTGATCATGGCCTAAGTCAACCCATAATATTTTTCCCATGTATCCGTTCATCTTATTTTCCCCTATTTACCAGCGTTCCATTGCATCAGGCAGGCAATCTTTACAATTGGGCCATTCATTATATTTTCAGAATTCCTCCCCAGACAACCTTTCCAAATTGCAACACCTGGTTTCTTCCGGTAAGTTTAATCGCCAGGACAGCCAGGTTACATCAATCTACTTACCTCACCTCTGAGCCATACCATCTTTACATCTCAATATATCTGAACAACCGGTTACGATACAGTATAGAAATCCAGTATTGCGCCCTTCGCGAAACGTGCGCCCGAACAAACGCAAACAACATTATTTAACCAGGCATATTTGGGAGAGCCGGTTTCAATTTCAGGTGTGGTGCGGAAATAGTAACTCACCGGATCAACATTATCACCACGCCATATTCGGTCAATAATATCAGGCTGAATCACCCGTAATCCCGGGTTATGGATGTAGATGATGGCGCCGTCGGTAGTTTTTACCATATAGCGCGCATCTATGTGAGCCACGGTACCATCGGGTTTCAACCATTGAGTATCGGCGCCGCCCGGCAGAATCTCACCGGTTATTTTACCCTCGAAATGTCCGCCGAGGAGAGGAACCATACACATCTCGCCAAAGTCCGTTTTACCTGTTTTTATCGGCTCACCGGCCTGTACCTCACCGCGGCACAGAAATTCCAATTTTGGAGTAACCGGTATCAGTTTCATATGTCCTCCTTTTCCGTCAATTTTTATTAATTAAATTTTTCGATATTAGACTCTGCGAACAATGAAACTACCTGTTCTGGTAGTCAACAAAGTATTATCGGACGCTTAATTCTCCCACTTTTTCCGCAGCTCTTTCTTTAAGATCTTCCCCGTAGAGTTCTTGGGCAGAACATCAACGATTTCTACCGATTTAACCGCCTTGTAGCCGGCCAACCGCTGCTTGCAAAAAGCGATCAGTTCTTCAGGAGTGAGCGTTGCACCCTTCTTCAAAACCACGACGCCGTGAACATGTTCCACCCAGTAAGGGTCAGGGACGCCGATGACGGCACATTCAGCGACTGCAGGGTGCTGTGAGAGAATATTTTCTACCTCCCGCGAGTAGACGTTCTCCCCGCCGGAAATAATCATGTCTCTTTTTCTATCCACGATGTAGACATAGCCCTTTTCGTCGCTGTATCCGACGTCTCCGGTATGTACCCAATCGTCAATAATCGTAGCAGCAGTATCTTCCGGTTTTTCCCAGAATCCAATCATATTGTGCTTGCTGAGGACGATTATTTCCCCAATTTCACCCGTCTCGACATCGTTGTCTTTATCATCCACAATCCTGAGGTGAGTATCGATGCATGGTCGTCCGCAGGAGTTCAAAATTTTCTTTTCCTCCGCGGATTTGTCCAGAACATCATGGTCCTCTCTTCTCAAATAAGTGATGATGGAACATTCCGACTGACCGTAGGCCTGGACGAAAATAGAGCCGAAGACTTTCAATGCTCTTTCCAGCAATTCGACCGGAATTGGAGAACCGCCGTAAGAAACCCGCTTGACACTACTGACATCATAATTCTTGACGTCGGGTAGGGCCAGCATGGCTGCTAAGTGCGTAGGCACGACAAAAATGTCTGTAGCCTTCTCGTCTTGTATTGTCTGGAGAGTTTCCGCCGGGTCAAAGAATTTTATGATGACAGACCTGTCCCCGATATAAAACAAAGCCAGCATTTCCGAAACGATGACATGGAATAGCGGTATTAATATGACATACGTATCTCCCGGTTCCAGCGCCTTTTCCAATACCTTGGTCCTGATATCTTCTCTCGAACGGCCTTGAGTAAACAGTGCGCCGCGGGGGACACCGGTGGTACCGCTGGTATAGATAATATAAAGCGGGTCATCATCCGAAACCTGGACATCAGGCTCTTCCCGAGAATATTTAGCAAGGAGATCCCGATGACACATCATGCGGGGCGCTGAGCCTTCAAAGGAGATATAATTCTTAACGTTGGGCAGCCGGGGTTTTAATGCATTTACCATCTCTACCATTTCCGGCCCTACAAAAAGTGTACTGGCTTTGGAATAATTAATAAGATATTCCAGTTCTTCCGTTTTCAACCTGACATTGATGGGCGAAATGACGAATCCTCCTTTCATCGCTGCCCCGTAGACATCAAGATACTCAAGGCAATTCCATGACAGGACGCCGAGTACATCTCCTTTTTTTACACCCATTGACCATAAAGCATGTATCAAGCTATTCGCTCTGGCATTATATTCGGAGAAGGTAATTCTCTCTTTGCCGTAGACAAAAGCCTCCCGCTCCGGATACATTAATGCATTTCGGTAAATAATATCGGGCCATGTCCCTATTTTGTAACGGCTTAGTTCCTTAAGTATGTTTTTCATTTCTCCTCCAATATATAGTTTGTAAGTATTGAATTTGCCATGACCATCTTAAACTTACCCGATTATACTATGTTTCCTAAAATCTGAAAAGCCTCTTTACCCATAGAAATAATTCCGAAGGACGTTTTTCAATTAACGGCTAAAACCGGAATCCTAACATAACAACTGGAACAACTAATAGTGGCAGGCCAACATCTAAGGTTTTAATAACCCTGCCAACTAGTCGGCTTTGTTAGAAATTCAGGTAAGCCGCCCAACATGCCCTACGGTATAGGCGCACATAAGGTCAATTAATCTGTCATACCCGGCCCGCAGTCTGGATTGAATCATGTTATTTATGATACAAATCTATCCTATCATTGATTACGGCAATGCTATAAAACCTATTCAGGTATTTATTGACTCCCGTTCCCCGGATTTTTAGCGGGTTTCTTACGTGCGCGCCAGTTTTTGTCAACGTTAAACTTAAAATCACAGCCGTCCGGAGCTTGGTTAACCTGGTCTATCCACAGGGAACGATACCCCAACTCGTAGGCTGGCGGAGGAGGTTTCCATTTCGCTAACCTGCGTTGGATTTCTCTTTCTTCCACCAGAAGATTTAACTTGCCTGCTCTTGCATCCAGCTCTATCATATCCCCATTCTCAACAATGGCTAAAGGACCGCCGATCGCTGCTTCGGGCGCCACATGCAGCACAACCGTTCCGAAGGACGTCCCACTCATGCGATAGTCCACCACCCGAACCATATCGCGCACACCCTGCTGTAATAAATGTTTTGGTAACGAGATATTACCACCCTCGGGCATACCCGGTGCACCTACAGGCCCTTTGTTCCTGCCCACAATAACATGGTCGGCGGTGATATCGGCGAAATCACGATCGATGTCATCTGAATGATAATCTACTTCAAAACCGGGGCTATCGTGTAGAACAGCCGCCGGCCCTGTATGTCGTAAAAGACCCGGTGAGGCTGCCGAGGTCTTGATCACGGCGCCACCGGGTGCTAAGTTACCGTACACCACGCAGATACCACCATCTGCCTGCAATGGGTTAGATAGGGAGCTGATTACATTCCTGTTCTTTACCTTGACGCCTTTCAAGTTTTCTGCCAGGGTCTGGCCGCTCGCGGTCATCACGGAAGTATCGAGCAGCGGCTCGAGTTCTTTCATCACGGCAACAATGCCGCCAGCATGGTAAAGTTCTTCCACCGTGTAATCACCACCGGGCTTGATATTGGCGATGACAGGTGTCTCTTTACTGATTCGATTGAAATCATCCAGCTTCAGATCCACGCCCGCTCTCCGGGCAATAGCGATGAGATGAATGACCACATTGGTGCTGGCCCCCGTAGCCATCAGAACGCGGATGGCATTCTCAAAGGCAGCCCGGGTTAAAATGTCAGAGGGTCGTATGTCTCGCTTGACCAATTCCATAATCTTAATTCCCGTGGCTTCGGCCATTTGAATTCGCTGGGCATATACTGAGGGGATATCTGCGCTTCCCGGTAAAGCTAATCCCAACGCCTCAGCCATCGCCTGTACACTGTTTGCCGTGCCCATCACCCCACACGCGCCACAGGTGTTGTAGAAACCGTTCATCTCCACTTCTTGCATTGCATCATTGCCGATCACGCCGGCTTTGCAATCCGACATCATGCTAAAAAAATCGGTGGAACATGCTACGGTCTTACCCTGGTAGTAGCCGGCAAGACGGGTGCCACCGGTGACAATGATGACCGGTTTATTGACTGTTGCTAAAGCCATTGCCTGTGCCGGCACGTCCTTATCGCATGTGCTGAGCAGCACGGCGCCTTCAATCGGCGTTGATGCAAGCATCTCCTCGGTTTCCATCGCCATTAGATTCCGGTAAATTAGCGTCGAGATGTCGTGAAAGACCTCGCAGACCGAGATGGTAGGGAACTCTAATGGGAACCCCCCAGCCGCCCAGATACCTCGCTTAACCGCATCTCCCAGCGCCCGAAAGTGCCAATGGCCGGGATTGAGTTCGCTCCAGGGATTACAGACTCCAATTACGGGACGTTTCATATCGAAGTCTGTGTATCCCATCGAACGGATGTGGCCGCGGAGGAACCCGCCCATTACGTTATCCATGTTAATCTTTTGTACCGGAAGTACTTTTCTATCGGTCATCGGAATTCTCCTTATTTACCCGGGATGGTTTCATACTTCTTTTATGATAATAACATCTATGCTCTCGTACAACTTTAAATTGCCTTTCTATGGGTTTCTCTCATTTTCAAATGTTCTCTATCTATCCGAAATAGCAAAAAGGGTGGCATTTGACCACCCCTTTTTTACTATGACCGGAATGTCATCGTCACATGCTTTCCTTACTTCACTAATTTCATCGCCTTCAGAGCGACACGAAGTTCATCTTTTTCGGCTTTATTGAGACCATAAAGCGGTGCTCTGACTTCTCCGCCCGTGCAACCGACGATTTCCTGACCTGCTTTCAGCGCACCCAGGAACAATGGCCATGAGGGCTTCACCCCGCAATCAGGGGCATGTGCGGCGTGAACTTTACCGATAAAGTCAAAGAAGGGCGTCATAGAATTGGCAATCTTAGCTAATTTAACGTAATCTCTGGCTGCTGCCGCCTCATATTCCGAATATATTAATTCCGGAGCAAAATTTGCAAGGCCGCTAACAATACCGCTGCAGCGGAACAAGGATGCATAAGCATACATCTGGGCATCCAGACCGCAGAAGATTGCCATGGGGTCGATCGCTCTTGCCATTTCATAGAAGGCGACAATGGAGCCGGTATTTTCTTTTACTGCCACGATATTCGGGATTTTGGATAATTTGGCCATTAAAGGCGGCGTAATCCAGGAACCGGATACGTCAGGATTGTTATAAACCATGACGCCGATATTGATGCTTTCCGCGATTGCTTTATAGTGATTGTACATACCGTCTTGTTCGGGAACATGATAGAACGGAAGAACAACCTGAACGCCATCGGCGCCGATAGATTCGGCATATTTGGCCATCTTAATGGTTTCTTGCGTGCCTGCCCGGCCTGCGCCAACGAATACCAAATTTTTCCCTTTTACTTCGTTAATCACGGTTTTCCCAACAGCTTTGCATTCATCATCGGACATCGCGTAAAACTCACCCGTGCTGCCCATCGGCGTGATGATGAAATCTTTGCCTTTTGTCTTCTCGAGGAGCCACTGCGTATTGGCGCGCATTCCACCTAAATCAACACTACCATCCTTATTGAATGGTGTAGTTTGAACGATATCTACACCCTTTAAAGCTTTTTTTAATTCATTTATTTTCACTATTCTTCTCCTTTTCAATACTAGTTGTTAAAAGCACAGACTATTTTGCAGCCTCCACTTTATTAACCTTTCTTAATAACTCACTACTCGATTGTCTACTGGCTCCCGGCCAATCTCAAGACCAGCGTGTTTGATTTCTGTATTAATAATCGCTTATGCCTTAATGGTGTATAACCTCCTTCACCCTTATTATTTCCATGATTTAATTCTGTCTCGCAGTGACATTTGGAACAATCACCATTTGGTTATGAGCACTTCGTGTTCATTCGGGGGTAATTCGCTTATATTCCAACCGAAACAACCGGTATTTTCCGTTTCAACCCGTAGTGAGTTGTCCCTTACTATCTTTAATTTTAACACAGATGATAATACTTATCCCACCCAATTGTCAATTAACGTTCAGCCGTTGTCTCCAAAAATAATAATTCAAGAGATAAAATTAATGATGGTTCTATAGGAAATTGGTTAGAAAAGTAACAAGAATACACAGAGTTGGGCACATTTTCTTTGTTGATACCAACAATGGCAGTTTACGCGCGGAGCCAACAAAAAATAAGAGTAAACATTTCAACACTACCGGGATTTGATCTTCGCCCCGATAGTTATCCATCGGCCGTCATTGTTTATACCGGATAACCGGAAGCTCTCGCCACCTGCACTCCGCTCGAAATCAGCGAAGGCATTATTGACATCAACATTGTGCGCGATAAGTATACCCCCCTTCCTCAGAGCCGGCCATGCCGTCCGAAATTCCCGGGACATGTTTTCGTAGGAGTGCTCGCTGTCATGGAAAAAAACTTCTACTGGGCCCACTTTGTTCAGAAGATCAGAGAGTTTATCCGAAGTCTTCCCCAGGAGCAGTTCCCATCTGCCCTTCAAGCTTTCATGGATGATCCAACCGCTTTGTTTCTCTATCGGCTGTACCTTCATGTCTTCATCGGTAAAATCGGCTTTCCAGTTACCAGTGACAGTGTACCAGGGCACATCGATGGAAAAAAGTTTGCCATGATTGTTCTTGTCCAGGGCACGCAGGATGTAAGCGGATGAAACTCCGCTGGCCACTCCTGTTTCTACAACCACGGTGGGCTTCAATGCCCTGCATAAGGTATATAATGCCAGGCACGATGAGGTATCGCTTGCCAGTATCTTCAGAGAAAAGGGCTTCTTACCGGACCCGTCATCTCCCTTTCCGGCGATGCTGCCATGGAATTGCTTGTCCGCTAGAATCTCAGAGATATAGGTTTGAAGCTCCTCATCATCTGCCCTGGTCAGATTTTTCACAAAGCTTTGAATTCTCCCCCGAATCCCTTCATTTATCTCCATCCTTCCTCCCTAAAGACCATTTCGTTTTCTGCGACAACGTTGCAGGTGTTATCAATATTTTTCTTCAGAATCGATATATCGTAACCACACTGCGCCGGAGATATCGTCACTACACGATACCCCGTCCCGTACCGTTCATTATCGCCTTTACACCGAAGAGAATAAATCGTTCCGCAGTATTCAGGCTGACCCGTCTGAAGGCTTTTCTACAATATATCGGAGCTACAAAACATTGTCAATTAACCCGAATTGGTTCATAATAATTAACAAAACACCGGGAATTCAGAAATATCACCTGATCCGTATGTGTTTACTTTACAAATAAGGAGGAAAACTGCAATGGCAAACGTCAAGCGCGTATTCATGGTTAGTGGGAAACCGTTCTATCCTCTGGGAGCCCAGGCCGATAATCAGAGCGGCCGCAGTGCCAGTGAGTCTGAAACAGCATTCAAAGCGGTAAAACTGCTCCACGGTAATACATTAGAAATACCCGTACACTGGGAACAAGTTGAACCGGAAGAGGGTAAGTTCGACTTTTCCAGCGTGGATGCCCTCCTCGCCAGCGCCCGACAATATGATCTTAAGTTAATCCTGCTATGGTTCGCTACCTGGTTTGCCGGTACTATGGACTTTACCCCGGCTTGGGTGAAGGCTGATCCGCTGCGCTTCAAGCAGGTTGTATCGCCTTCAGGTAAAAATTTGTGGACTCTTTCCCCACATTGTCAGGCAACTCTTGAAGCTGATATGAAGGCTTTTACGGCACTCTGTAAACACCTGAAAACTAAAGACAGTACCGGGCAAACCGTCATTGGCATCCAGGTTGAAAACGAACCGGGTATCACCGGCAGCGACCGTGATTATGGTCCCGAAGCCCAGGCTGAATTCGATAGCCCTGTACCGGCTAAATTGGTGGCTGCGCTGAAAGCTGCCGGTAAGGGGCGAGTTTACGATATCTGGCAGCAGGCCGGCGGTAAAAAATCCGGCACCTGGCCCCAGTTATTCGGTTGGGAGGCCGGTGAGCTCCTGACCGCCCGGAGTATCGCTACCTATATCGACAGTGTCGCTGCGGCCGGTAAAGCGGTTTATGATATTCCAATGTTTATTTATGTGTGGATGATGGCATACCCCTTGTGGTCGCTTCCGGGAGCGCACCATGCCGCGGGTGGGGCTGTCAGTAGAGTGCTGGATATCTATAAATGGTCTACGCCGCACATCGACATCATCG
>JBKQML010000015.1:0-2989 GCA_052326545.1 Dehalococcoidales bacterium | reverse complement strand
CCCGGGATTTGTTTTATCGCGACAAACTATCATCCATTGTATTCGTTAACTATATCGAATAACTATTTTTTACAAATTGTTTTCAATCGGATTAAGGGGATACCACTGTTACCACTACAGGCGGGCTGGTTACTCCGCTCAAAGTTGCATTAATCTTAACATTTCCGACTGATACGCCGTATGCTAATCCTCTCTCAGTAATAGTGAGGACAGTATTGTTGAAGCCCATAAAGCTAGCCATATTAGTAACATCTGCGATCGAACCATCGGCATAAGTCGCGGTAGCCGTAAACTGCAGATTTGAATGTACTGGTATATCAGGCGGAGGGTCAGGAGTCACCGCGATGGAAGTTATTTTCGCTGTAGGTGCAATTGAAGTAGCAGGCGCTTTTGAAGAACATGCGGCCAAACCCAGAATTAAGGTCACTATGACTCCAACGGTTAGATAATAAGCGAATAATTGCGCTGCTTTTCTATTCAATTTAATTTACCCCCCTCGCATAATATATTTCTACGAATTCTTGTCATTCGCCTAAACAAATTAAAATTTAATGCATTATTTAAAGTTGTATTTCACCTCCCCAGTTTGATATTTTGAAATTATATCTTTTTCCCCTATTAATTATTTATTATTGATTATATCTAATATAACAATACATTTTTGTTCTCATTACCGTTATCAAAACAACTCTAATAAACTTTATTCGTATCTAGCATTATTATTTGAAATTATCTGATTATATTCTATTCTCCAACAAATTTTCAATATTTTGCTTGACAAATTGAAGAATGAATGATAAAGTGTTTGCAAAATCGTCATAAATAAAATGGAGGTGAAAGGTGAAACACAGGATTATTTGGTTTGGTTTAGCCTTTGTGTTAGTGGCCGCGCTGCTGCTGGCATCTTGCGGCACAGCATCCACAACCACAAACGTCACTACGTCTACGACAACCACAATAATTTCTACCACCACATCAACAACCAGCGCAGTTGTGCCTACCACCACAACTCCCACGGCTATTACTTCTACCGTCACCACCAGTGCAACCGGCAATTGGTGGGACAGCCTCGGAATACCGCAGTACGGCGGTACAATCACTGTTTCACAGACCGCAAACATGGTGCAATGGGACCCGTATGCGACTGGCGGAACGAACGTATTATTAATGTATTTACAGCAGATGGACTCCGATAACTGGACAGTCAGCCCATCATCGTTCGCTTTCCAGTTCATTTTCCGCCCGCCGGAAGATTTGGTCGGTAGTCTGGCAACTAGCTGGACGATGCCGGATGTGAACGATTTCGTTGTCACAATACGGCAAAATGTCTACTGGCAAAATATCTCGCCGGTAAACGGTCGCCAGTTCACCGCTGCCGATGTCGTTTACGATATGGACCGGATGTACGGTCTCGGTGGTGGTTTCACCACACCCAGTCCGTATGCCAGCTCGGATGTAATCTCACGTGCGGCTATGAACTCGGTAACCCAGACTGCTCCCTGGACTGTCGACTTTCATTGGAATGCCGGCAATCCTGAGAATATTTTAGAGACGCAATTAGACCAGGGAACAGCTTCACAGGATTATGTCGCCCAGGAAGCAGTGACTCTTTGGGGTAACCTCAACGATTGGCATCATGCCATCGGGACCGGTCCATTCATTCTAACCGACTTTGTTGATTCAAGCTCCGCCACCTTTGCTCGAAATCCAAATTACTGGGGATATGACGAGCGCTATCCGGCGAACAAGCTTCCATACGCTTCTAATGTCAAAATTCTGATAATACCGACCGTCTCTACCGCTCTGGCGGCGCTGCGGACCGGTAAGATTGACCTGGTGGAAGGTAACTCAATTCAAGCTTCTACTGCCATGAAGTCAACCAACCCGGAAATTGTTCAGGTACCTATTCCGCAAGCTGCGGAGGGACTGTCAATGTGTAATACCCAATCACCTTATAATAGCCTGCAGGTCCGGGAGGCATGTCAATTAGCCCAGAACTTACCGTTAATCGCCCAGACTTACTATAACGGTACCGTTGCCGCGATTCCTCAGACCTTAACTTTAAGCACCATGGGCGGTGGCTGGGGTGACCCATATCCTAATTGGCCGGCGGATCTACAGGCCCAATTTGCCTATAACCCGACGCTGGCAAAGTCGCTTCTAGCACAAGCCGGTTATCCTAATGGATTTTCTACCACGTGTCTTGCAAGCGGCACCTCTGATTTGGACTTGATGCAGATCCTGCTTAATAACCTGGCTGCCATCGGTATTACCGTGAGTGTCACGGTGTTGGACCCCAACACCTGGAGCACTACTTGCATCAGCAATAAAAAGGCAACCGCGTTAACCTTCTGCGATGGCCGGCCTTTTGGCAATGCCTATTCTCCAATCAGGCAACTTCAATTGTTCCGGACCGGCTACGGCGGCGACTACAGTTTGGTAAGCGACCCCACATTTGATGCTTTCTATCCGGCAGCGATTGCAGCCACTGATATCACTACTATCAAACAAATAGTGGCCAACGCCAATTTGTACGTCGCACAACAACACTTTGGTGTATCCAGTGTTTCACCGAACTTTTACTCTTTCGTGCAACCATGGCTCAAGGGTTATAATGGTCAAAACGGTTCCGCGAGCTCAGGTTTCTATCTGTCACGATTCTGGGTCGCCAGTCATTAAAGTAAATCTGGCATAACTTCTATATCTAAAAAAGGAAGACCTTTCAATAAGAGAGGTCTTCCTTTTTATTCCTAATCCGGGGATTTCAATAGTGATTCTCCTGGTCAGGTGACTTCTTTTAGAGACAAGATTGTTTTTATTGTTCCTTACTGAATACCCCGACCGTGAGGTCGAGGGATGGAGTTCTCCCTGCATCTTACCTTCTCTCCTCAAAGATGCAGGGCAACGAACCGGAGTTTGCCGCGCTTTGCTCGCAATGACTTTGATATATATTATTTTATCCAACAGACGGGATAATCTCGCAGCCAAG
>JBKQML010000014.1:0-18871 GCA_052326545.1 Dehalococcoidales bacterium | reverse complement strand
TTGGCATCAGTCATTATATAGACATAGTATTGTTTTTCTATGAACATACCTTTTAGATTGCTTCGTCGCTTTGACTCCTCGCAACGACAATAATTCTATTTCTTTCTTTTCCAGCTAGTGCCCTGAGCAGTATCTTCGATGGTCACACCCATTTCAAGTAATTTGTCCCGGATTTCGTCGGCGAGTTTGAATTGTTTGGCATCACGCAATTGCTTGCGGGTCTTGATCAGCAACTCGATGAACGGCGCGGCATCGGTGAAAGGCTTTTCTACTTGCTTTAACGTCAAACCAAGCACGCCGGCCAGTTCCTTGAAGGTCTGGATTGCCTCACCGGTGTCGACCCCCGTTTCACTGCCCCGGTTAATTTCCCGTGCCAAATCAAAAAGCGCCGCGATTGCCGCCGGTGTCCCGAAATCATCATCCATTGTCTCGATAAACCGCTCTTTAAAAAGAGCAGCGTTTACTTTGTTTCCGCCGGCTTTTCCGGTACTGGCGGCTGCCTGACGTAATCGCTCGGCACCTTTTTCCGCTGCATCCATCGCTTCTTCTGAATAGGTTAATGGATTGCGGTAGTATGAACTTAAGATAAAAAGACGTAAACCATCGGAACTGTATTTTTCCAGCGCCTGCCGGATGGTGATCAGATTACCGAGGGATTTACTCATCTTTTCGGCGCCCATTTGCAATAACCCGTTGTGCAGCCAGTATTTCACAAACGGTTTTTTCCCGGTGAAGCATTCGGATTGCGCGATTTCATTTTCATGGTGGGGAAAGATCAAATCCTGTCCGCCGCCGTGAATGTCGATTTGCTCACCCAGATACCGCAGCGACATTGCCGAACACTCGATATGCCAGCCGGGCCGGCCTTTTCCCCAGGGGCTGTCCCATGACGGCTCACCGGGTTTGGCGGCTTTCCAGAGCACAAAATCCATCGGGTGCTCTTTCTGCTCGCCGATTTCGATACGCGCTCCCGCCTGCATCGAATCCAGCGTGCGGTGGGAAAGTTTCCCGTAGTCCGCCATATTCCGTACACGGAAATAAACATCGCCGGCGGCGGCGTAGGCAAATCCTTTATCAACCAGCCCCTGTACGATCTCGATAATCTTCGGAATCTCTTCGGTGGCCAGAGGGAGAACATGCGGCCGCAGGATATTCAGCGCATCCATGTCTTCCAGATATCGAATTGTATATTTGGTGGTCAATTCTTTCACCGAAACGCCGAGCCTGTTCGCATGATTGATGATATTATCTTCAACATCGGTGACATTTTCAACGTGTTTTACTTTGTAACCGCGATATTCCAGATATCGCCGCACAACGTCAAAAGTCACGTAGCTCATCGCATGACCGATATGCGCATCGGCATAAGGATTCACGCCGCAAACATACATCGTAACGACATCGCCTCGCGGCTGGAATTCTTCTTTTTGACGGGACAAAGTACTGTAGATTTTCATACCAGCATCCTTTTTTGTGTTTTCTGAATTGAGGCAATCGCCATGGCCGCAATTGCTTCCCCGTTGCCCAGCGCTCCCACCCGATTGGCAGTGCTCGCTTTGACGCTCACTTGAGCGATCGGGATGGCGAGCGTCTGCTGCAATCGCTCCCGCATTATGTCAATATATTCCCGGAGGTATGGTTTTTCGGTATGACCGTGGCGTCAATATTATTTATTCGCCAGCCGTTGGCCGTCATTTTTCCTTTGATTTCGGCTAATAATTTCAAACTGCCGGCATTTTTATATTCCGCGTTGCCGGGCGGGAAATGCATGCCGATATCACCCATCGCCGCCGCGCCCAGCAAAGCATCAATAATGGCATGGGTCAAAACATCGGCATCGCTCCAGCCGTCCAGACCGCGTTCGAAGGGAATTTCCACTCCGCCAAGCACCAGTTTCCGCCCCGCCACCAGTGGATGAATATCAAATCCGATACCGAATTGCATTTTATCCTTTTCGCCTCTTCCAGAGCATTTCGGCGATGGCCAAATCCGCCGGTGTCGTTATTTTTATATTATCGTAGCTGCCCAGGTAGAGCTTAACTTTTCCGCCGGCCAATTCCACAATCTGAGCGTCATCGGTTACTTCCGCCGTCGCTTCACGATACGCTTTTATCAGCACATCATAAATAAAAACCTGGGGTGTCTGGCAAATCCACAGATTATCCCGTGGCAGCGTCTGTTGAGCAATCCTTTCTTTATCCGCCAGTTTAATGGTGTCCGTGGCCGGTACGGCCGCGATGGCGGCTCCGGTTTCTTTGGCGGCTTCTAATCCATCCTCAATCAATCCGACCGTAACCATGGGGCGTGCGCCGTCCTGAATGACCACTAAATCGCAATCACCCAGCAGTTTCAACCCTGCCAGCACCGAATCCTGCCGTCTTCTGCCCCCGATACAAACAGCCACCTCTTTTTCCCAGTTCTGTTCCACAATAAGAGCTTTCCCCTCATCATAATTACGATTGTTGAGCACCACGACGATACGGTCGACACCCGGGCAGTCGATGAACGGCTCTAAAACCCGCAGCAGCACCGGCTGACCGGCTAGGGGCGCGAAGATTTTATCCGTGCCGGACATCCGCTGACTTTTCCCCGCAGCGACAATAATTGCCCCGACTTCGGGTTGTTCCGTTATTACCATATCATCGACTCCTTACCAACTGCCTTGAGTTTATCATATTTGGTTACACTTGGAAACATACCAATATCCTAGAATTCACTCTATTACCGGTATTGTCCCGAAATGCAACTCCCTGTATAATCGAATAAAAGCACTCAATTCATCAAAACGATCGAGGTTCATCTTGCGCGCCAAATTACTATTAGCCACCAACAATGCCGGTAAAGTGAAAGAATACCGGAGTCTCTTACGGGGCATTCCTTTTGAAATGGTGACACCGCAGGAACTGGGCATCACCATGGATGTAGAAGAAACCGGTGCCACTTACCGGGAAAATGCCCGGCTTAAAGCCTGTTCCCTGGCCGCGCAAAGCGGTTTGCTGACTTTAGCCGATGACTCCGGCATTGAAGTCGATGCGCTCCATGGCGAGCCGGGAGTAATGTCCGCCCGCTATGCCGGCGAAAATGTTTCGAATATAGAACGCATTGATTACCTGCTCGCCAAACTGAAGGATGTGCCGCAGGAAAAACGCACTGCCCGTTTTTATTGTCTGATTGCCATTGCACAGCCAAACGGAACGGTGGCGTTCTGCGACGGTGAATGCAAAGGGATGATTGCTTTAACGCCGTCCGGCCGGCGGGGTTTCGGTTACGACCCCATCTTTTATCTTCCTGAATTCAGTAAAACGATGGCCGAATTACCGGTTGATGTAAAAAACCGGATCAGTCACCGCGGAAGAGCCGCCCAAAAGGTAAAATTGCTGCTCCGGGAAATGGCCGGACCGGCCTGAACGCATTGCCGTTCCTGAGACCCGCAGCCCATCTCCATACCGGCGAAAGCCGGTATCCAGTCTTCAAATCCCCCGGTCAGTTCCTTCTCCACAACCTCAGTCCTCTCGCTCTTAAGCCCGCAGACGAAATACTTTCGATCTTAGTCGAAATGCCGTAGACCGCAGTCGTAGGTACTTCGCAAAGTGAACGTATCCATCAAACCAACCTGGCCCTGATACTAACCCCGAAATACGATTCACATCCCGATTACCTTTGTTTCTCCAACATCCCCGTTCGCCTCTTCTCTCCTTACGTAGCGGGAGAGAATATAGTGAGGGGGCATTGCCTTACAAATATCGCTTTATAAAACAGGTATAGTCCGGAATTTACCATTTGTAATTTACTGCTCATAACTCTGAATTGATCGCTGATCGCTGTAAGTTCGTTAAAATCCCCCCGGTTAGCTCCCTTTGAGTTGCAACGAAATACTCCGAAAGCCGCAGCTAAAGGTACTTTTGACCTTAGTCAAAATGTATTAAGGCATTAAGCCGAAATGCTGTAGGCCGCAGCCGGAAGTACTTCACGAAGTGAACGTATGCGAGATACGAGAAACGCTCCGTCATGTTCTGGCCGCCGGGGTCATATGTGGGTTTAATTTGGAATCCCCATAATTTCTGACTACACCAAACCGGACGGTAAATGTCCGTCAGAATCAGTCCTAAAAGCGCCCAGCCGAAGGTACTCAGCTCAAAGAGCTGATGTATAAAGGGTAAATTACGAAGTCCCGAAACTTGTTTGAGGGAAGAGCAATGGAATTAAATGGGGTTTGGGGCACTCCGGCCCTCCCGCAGCAGCAAAAACTTTTCTTAAAAATGCGGGATTCCACTTCAATATACCCCAATTCGGTAACAGGTGATTTTAACCTTCAATCCGGATATTTCGTAACAGTTTGGGACAAAATTCCAAATCGCATCTCATCATCCTGTTTATCGCGAGGGGCGCCGCATATCCAATTTCAAGAAAAGTTCCCCAAAATTTCAAATAGAAAAAAGAATATGGGGGACTAATAAACTACAGCGATTCATACACATTTACTGCGTAAAGTGTACAATGTCCCCTAATACATTCGCTGCGCTCAGTACCTTCGGCCTTAAATCCTCTCCCTTACATTCACTTCGTGAAGTACTTACGCTGCGGCTACAGCAAGGGGCGAGGAGACTAACCAAGGGTAACCAAAGGGATTTTGTTTGAATTTTTGAATTTCGAGTTTGTTTAGAGTTTCGATACCTTCGGGGATTTAGTATTTATTTGCCGTTAGGCCGAAGCGAAGCGCAGGTACTTTGCCGCAGGCAAATGTCTACTCAGCTCAACGAGCTGATGTAGTAGTTGGTTTTTGGAGCTTGGGGTTTGTTGCCGTAGGTAGGCTGGGAGACCCTTCGTCTGCAGACTCAGGGTGTTTAGTGCTTCCTGTTTCGGATTTTCTTGATACTTGATTCTTGAATCTTGTTGATTTTGTATCTCGCCAGCTTCAAATCTAAGCTGAAGTGTGGTATAATAAGTACATGTTAGGTTCTTTAGCGGATGCGGATAGGAATTACACACAATCCGGCTTCTTTTCCGATATTAAACTTTTAGTATTATTAATTCCCTGGAGTGAGTGTCAATTATGACTGAAAATAATGTTCCTGCGTCTGTGCCCAAAAGAGACAGACACAATGACGGTACCGAAGAATATAATGCCGAAGCGATTCACGTCCTGGGCGGACGGGAAGCAGTACGCCGCCGTCCCGGCATGTACATCGGCAGCACCGACCAGCGCGGTCTGCACCACCTGGTCTATGAAATTATTTACAACAGCGTCGACGAAGCCATGGCCGGCTTCTGCACGCATATCAAAGTCATCATCGAAAAAGATAATTCCATCACGGTGGAAGATAACGGCCGCGGCATCCCGGTAGAAATTCATCCTACCACCGGTAAATCCGCCCTGGAAACTGTGATGACCGTGCTGCATGCCGGCGCAAAATTCGGCGGCAAAACCTATCAGGTATCCGGCGGTCTGCACGGCGTCGGCGCTTCTGTGGTGAATGCCCTCTCAACCTGGGTCAAAGTCTGGGTGAAACGTAATAATAAACTCTACTTCCAGGAATACCATCAGGGTATCCCTGTGGTTGATGTCGCCATTGCCGGGAAATCACAGGGAACAGGCACTATCACCAGCTTCCTGGCCGATGAAGAAATCTTCGGCACGATTAAGTATGATTTCAATATCCTGTGCGAACGTGTCCGCGAAGTGGCTTATCTCAATAAAGGACTGGAAATATCCCTCATCGATATTAAAGATGACAAGGAGCAGACCTTTTATTTCGAAGGCGGCATCACCAGTTTTGTGCGCCACCTGAACCATAACCGCCCGGTGATTCATAAAAACCCGATTTATGTCGGCAAATCCAATAACGGCATCGGAGTCGAAGTCGCCCTGCAGTATAACGACGGTTTCAGCGAATCGATTTTCAGTTTCGCCAATTGCGTGAATACCATCGACGGCGGCACCCATCTCACCGGTTTCCGCTCCGCGTTAACCCGCGTCTATAACGATTATGCCCATAAAAATAAATTCCTCAAAGACGAGGACCCGAACCTGTCCGGCGATGATGTGCGGGAAGGTTTGACGGCCGTGGTCAGTGTCAAAATCGGCGAACCGCAATTCGAAGGACAGACCAAAGGCAAACTGGGCAATGCCGAAGCCAAACCCGCGGTTGAAGCCGTAGTCGCCGAAGGGCTGGCTTTATATCTGGAAGAGCATCCCGATGATGCCAAATCGATTATCGATAAATGTTTGCTGTCGGCCCGCGCCCGGGAAGCAGCCCGTAAAGCTCGCGACCTGGTGGTCCGGAAAAACAGCCTCGATACGGGAACCTTGCCCGGTAAACTGGCCGACTGCTCGGAGAAAGACCCGACGCTCTGCGAATTATACCTGGTGGAAGGTGATTCCGCCGGCGGTTCTGCCAAACAGGGGCGGGAACGCCGTTTCCAGGCCATCCTGCCGCTCCGCGGTAAAATCCTGAATGTGGAAAAAGCCTCTCCGGAGAAAATGCTGGGGGTGGCCGAAATCCGCTTTATGATTACGGCGCTGGGCGCCGGACTCGATGAGAGTTTCGACTCATTGAAACTGCGTTACCACAAAGTAATTCTGATGACCGATGCCGATGTAGACGGTTCTCATATCCGCACACTGTTACTGACATTTTTCTTCCGGCACATGCCGAGACTGATTACCGAGCAGCACCTTTTCATTGCCCAACCGCCGCTCTTCCGGATTAAGACCAATAAAGAGGAACGGTGGATTTTCTCCGACCAGGAACGGGATGCGGTGCTAAAAGAACTGAAAGACAAGCGGACTGAAGTGCAACGTTACAAAGGGCTGGGGGAAATGAACAGCGAGCAGTTATGGGAAACCACAATGAATCCCGCGACGCGGACGCTGCTGCAGGTCAACGTGGAGGATGCCGCGAAATCCGACCAGATATTCCAGGTTTTGATGGGTGATGAAGTCGCCCCGCGCAAGGCCTTTATCACCGCCAATGCCCAGTATGTCAAGAACCTGGATGTTTAGTAAAAGTTCAGATAGAAAAGAGCGCGCCTTTAGGTTGTGAAGTATTAACTTTACTCCTCATGGTTAGTTCTCTCGCCTCTTGTGGGAGAGAGTTAGAGAGAAGGGGTATTCCTCACCTTATTTATCGCACAGGCTTTACTTTTACAATTGATTTATTTTATGATGTAACAATTAATATCTTCCCACCATTATGAATCCACATAGAGGAATAGACAGATTATGATAAATTTAGCAGAAATGCAGAGCACCGCAAAAACTTACCGGGCGGATAAGGCGCACATCGGCGTGATTGGTTCGCATTCCGCGCTGGAGATGGGCATGGCGGCCAAGTCTTTCGGCGCCAAAACACTGCTGGTGGTGGAAAAAGGACGGGATGCACTCTATGCCCGCGAACATAAACACCTTTACGACCATATCATCACGCTGGAGAAATTCAAGGATATCCTGAAACCGGATGTCCAGGACGAATTATTGAGTTTCAATACCGTCTGGATTCCCCACCGCTCTTTCACGGTTTACGTCGGCGTGGACGGCATTGAAAATGAATTCAAAATCCCGATGTACGGCAACCGGAAAATGCTGCGGACGGAAGACCGGAATGCCGTGAAAAGCCAGTATTACTTCCTAGAAAAGGCCGGCATCAGGTTTCCCAAACAGTTTGAAAAACCGGAACAAATCGACCGGCTGGTGCTGGTAAAAGTGCAGCGGGCGGACAAACCGCTGGAAAGAGCCTTTTTCTACGCGAATTCCGCCGAACAATATTATCAGCAGGCCGAATTCTATACCGGCAAAGGGCTGATTAACGCCGATGCGTTAAAGAAAGCCAGAATCGAGGAATATGCCTTCGGCTCCAGGGTTAATGCCAACTGGCAGGCATACGGTCTGGCAGATAAATTCGGTGATTTGGACCTGGTCGGTTTCAGCGACCGGAGACAGGTGAATTTACAGGGCTTTTTACAGTTGCCGGCCCAGCAGCAGCTGCAATTGAATATCCCCGTGACGAATGAAGAAGTCGGGCACTACGGGATCACGATGCGCGAATCGCTGCACCCGATGTTCTGGGATGCGGCGCATAAATTTATCGCAACGGTGAAACGCGAGGAACCGCCGGGCATGATCGGTCCCTTTGGTTTACAGGGCGCGGTTGCCTATGCACACGATGACCCCCGGAAACTGGAATTTGTCATCTTCGACGTCTCTCCCAGGATTCCGGGCGACCCGGCCATCGGGCCGACCTCGCCGGAAATGAGAAACCTGTCGTTAAAGTTCCAAAAGTTACTAAAATCAAGATACGACGGACGCCAGATTAACGACCCGCTGGATCTGGTCGTAATCGATATTCTGGAAGCTCTAAGACTGGGCAGATTGAATGAGGTGGTGACGTAATGGATAAAAAAGTAAAGGCGATACTGGATTCTTACGACCCGAAAAAAATAACCATCGGTACGATTTGCTCCCACTCCGCGCTGCAGATTTTTTACGGTGCCAAACAGGAAGGTTTTAAAACCATCGGCGTGGTAAAACCGGATAGAAAAGAGACCTATGATGCCTATGCAGCCGCCAGCCCCGATACCTATATCGAAGTCAATGACTGGAGTGAAATCCTGGAGGAAAGGGTTCAGCAGGAACTGATTGCCAGAAATACGATTATGATTCCTCATGGTTCTTTTGTAGAATACGTCGGTCTTTCTAACATGATCGGCGGATTTTATGTTCCCGTTCTCGGCAACAGAAATACGCTGAAATGGGAAAGCGATAGAGCCAGCCAGCGGGAGTGGCTGCAAAAAGCCGGCGTAAGATTACCGCGGGAATTTGCTTCTCCGGACGAAATTGACCGGAAAATCTTCGTGAAGTTCCGGGGCGCCAAAGGGGGCAAGGGCTTTTTCACCGCTTCCTCCAAAAAGGAATTTTTTCAACGTATTAAGGAAAGAGTCCAGGCCGGATTGTTGACAGAAGAAGATGCAGCCTACTATACCATTCAGGAATTTTTGCCCGGTGTACGGTATTACCCCCATTATTTCTTCTCGCCGCTGAAAAATACCGTCGGCTATAAAGTGAAAAACGGCACGCTGGTCCATATGGGATTCGATAAACGCATTGAGCCGGTGGACGAGTCTTACCGTGCCTTACCGGATGTACCGCTGGAGTTCATGGATTACACGATTACGGGCAACCAGCGGGTAACGCTCCGGGAGAGTTTACTACCGGATATTTTCAAAATGGGCAAAGGTACCGTGGAGGCGTCGCAGGAACTGATGCCGCCGGGGATGATCGGGCCATTTGCGCTGGAGACTTTTTATTACCCGACGACCGGATTTACCGTGTTTGAAATTTCCGCCAGGATTGTGGCCGGGACTAATCCGTTTGGCACCGGCTCCGAATACTCTATCTGGACTTACGGCAAGCCGGTCTCTACAGGACGCCGCATCGCTATGGAAATCAAGGCGGCTATCGAAAGCAAAGAACTTGATAAAATTGTCTCGTAACGCGGAGTGAATTCCCCATCTTGAGTAGTGAAAATATCGACGAACACCTGGGCGGAGATTTGGATAAGTGCAGCGCGGCATTGATTATATCGGGGTAGGAGTCGGGGCGATTCTTGTCGATGGTCAGGGCCGTCTGTTTCTGGCGCGGCGCGGTCCCAAAGCCAAAAACGAGCGCGGCCTGTGGGAATTCCCAGGCGGATCGGTGGAATTCGGGGAGACCATGGCGGATGCGCTGCGCCGGGAAATGCGGGAAGAGTTCGGCATCGAGATTACCGTCGGCGAATTGCTGGATGTGGTTGACCACATTCTGAAAGAGGAAGGCCAGCACTGGGTGTCACCGACTTTTCTCTGTACCATTGCCGCCGGTGAGCCGCATATCCGGGAACCGGCAAAATGTGCCGAGATTGGCTGGTTCCGTCCCGGTGAAGTTCCGCAAGAACTGACGCAAATCAGCCGCGAAAACCTGACCCATTATCTCCGACAACTAAATCGGTAAAAACTATTTATATGGATTCCTGCCTTCGCAGGAATGACAAAAATAAATAGGCTTATCCGTTATCAAGCAAGGCTTGAGTTACGAGGGGCGCAGCCCCTCTAACTAATCTTCTCTTCCCCGCGGGACGAGAAAGAGATGGGGCGTTGTGGTTTCATTAACGTCGTGAGAACGATGAATTGTTATGGTTGTTTTTATAAAAATCTCCGATGAATACCCGTCAGCTTGCTGTGGGGTTATTTACTTAATATCAAAATTACTGGCTTCAATTAATTCTCAATTAAAAGCGAAATTTGAATTTATATTTCATTTCCAGTGCTCCAGTCCGTATAATGAATAATGGAACTCAATTATGCTGCGTGCTGAAGGTATTACTAAATCATATGTCGACCGGGTATTATTCGCCAATCTGAGTTTTGATATCGGCGATAAAGACCGTATTGCCTTAATCGGCGCCAACGGTTCCGGGAAAACCACGCTTTTCGATATCATTAACGGCGATACACGGCCCGATTCCGGTCAGATTATCAAGCGTAAAGACGGTACCATCGGCTATTTGCGCCAGGACATCAACCCGGGCTCGAAGAATCCCTTACTGGAAGAAGTGGAAAACGCCGTAAAAGATGTCACCGAAATCGCCGAAAAGATGGCGGTGGTGCACAAAGCGCTGGCAGACGGCGATACCACCAACCATGACAAGCTCCTGACGCAGCTGGGCGATTTACAGCACAGTTATGAACTGGCGGGCGGATATGATGTCCACCACGAAGCGCAGGCCATCCTTTCCGGCCTGGGATTCAAACAAACGGATTACGCCAGACCTTTGAGCGAATTCAGCGGCGGCTGGCTGATGCGTGCCGAACTGGCCAAACTGCTGCTGACTAAACCCGATTTATTAATACTGGACGAGCCGACAAATCACCTCGACCTGGAAGCCCAGATCTGGTTCGAAAAATACCTGGCATTCTATCGCGGCGCGGTAATGGTGACATCCCACGACCGCGCCTTCCTGAACCGCGTGGTGGATCAGGTGTTGTCCATCGAGCCGGGTGAAGTCGTCCTGCATCACGGCAATTATGACAGTTATGTCATCGCGCGGCAGAAAAAAATGGAACAGTTGGAAGCCTCGGCTAAGCGGCAGGAAAGACAAATCGAGAAAGAAGAACGCTTCATCGAGCGTTTCCGTTATAAAGCCCGCAAGGCCTCACAGGTGCAGAGCCGCATTAAAAAACTGGAAAAAATAAAGGCCATCGCCATTCCGCGCACGACGAAAAAAATCCACTTTGCTTTCCCCGAGCCGCCGCACAGCGGGCGGGAAGTCATCAGCCTGCGGCATGTTAACAAGGCGTACGGCGATAAAGTTATTTATACCGACCTCAATCTCACGATTAGCCGCGGCGACCGTGTCGCGCTGGTGGGCCCGAACGGTGCCGGCAAAACCACGTTACTGAAAATGCTGGCGGGCGTGCTGTCTTTTGAAGCGGGCGAGCGGGTTTTAGGGGCGAATGTTATCACCGCCTACTATGCACAGTATGTGCTCGATTTGCTTAAACCGGAAAATACCGTGCTGGAGGAACTGGCCAGGTCGGCGCCCAACCAGCTGGAGCAGCACCTGCGGCAAATCCTCGGCGGATTTTTGTTCAGCGGCGACGACGTCCGCAAAACGGTCGCGGTGTTATCCGGCGGCGAAAAAGCGCGTATCGCCCTCGCCAAAATACTTATGCAGCCGAGTAATTTCCTGCTGATGGATGAGCCCACCAACCACCTCGATATTGCCTCGCGGGAAATTCTGGCCGATGCGCTGGAAGCTTATCAGGGCACGATTTGTCTCATCACCCACGACCGTACCCTGATTCAGCAGACGGCCAACAAAATTATCGAAATCCAGGCCGGCGTACCGGAGATTTTCCCCGGCGACTATGCTGGCTACCTATACCGCAAAGAGCACGGCGCACCGCCGCCGGTGGAAAAAGAAGAATCCGCACCGGAAGTAGAGCAAGGCGCAGTGGAAGAAGAGAAATATGACGACGGACGGGGCTGGATTGCTGTCCGGCCGCCGCCCAGGAAAAAGCCGAAGCTGCCCGCCGACCCCAGAATTGCGCTCCAGAAACGGCTATTGCAGGAAAGTAAAGATGTCGCCAAACGGCTTACAGATAACGAGACGCAGTTAGCAGCCTGTGAATCCCAATTAACAGAAATCGAGGCAGCTTTCGCCAAGCCGGAGTTTTACAAAGACAGCGAAGCAGTGCAGGCGACGATGGAAAAACACCATCAGCTTAAAGAAGATATCCAGCGCCTCACCGCAGAATGGGAAAAACTGACCCTGGAAGCCGAGCGGGTAAACGGGGAACTGGCAGAAGCGGAAGAGAAATAATAAAAAGTGCGATTTACCGGACGGCCGCTCTTTTATAATCCATCCAGTCTCCCCTGGACGCCAATTTGCTTCGTTTGTCCGCTCACTTTTTTCAGTTCGTCGACAATCCAGATCATCCCTTCCGTGTCCAGCCCGCAATATTTTTCGAGGTCCTGTCTCACCTGCAGGCGCTCCGCTTCGGAAGCTTCGCCAAAGGTTACGGCTAAAAAGGCGCTACTGGCCGCTTCTCCTTCGGCAATCGCCAAATCATTGTAACCTTTACCGGTGACGGCGGGCAGGACCTTTTTTATCGAGGCGCTGCCGTGCTGCAAGGGATGATAGTAGCTGAAACTCTGGAACGGCTGCAGTAAATCCAACATCCGGGAGCAGACTACTGCCGCCCATCCGGTATATTCGGGAAAAACCCCGGCCATTTCCTCAATGACTCCTTCTTCAAAACTCTGGTTATAGGTCAGAATACTGCCTTTTGTGCCGATGTCTTTTTTAAGTTGCTTTAACAGCGCCGGGCGGGGGTCGTCCCTGCCTTTTGCCAGAAACGAGTAATGTTCAGTTTCTTTCCCGGTGACTTTATGCAAAGAATACTGGAAGGGGATTCTTTGATACGGTCTGGTTCCATCGAATAAAGGAATTACCGGACTGATGGTTTCAAAATCAAGGTAATAAACCGGTGATTTTATCTTCTTCAAGAATTCCCGGACGGCTTTTTTATCGATGTGGGGAGTTCCGCTAATGGCGCACGCCTGCTGTATTTGCTGCGGTTCACTGAGCTTATAGTCTGAAGGAATATCTTCCACTTTCAAGATGCCGTCATAATACATCTGGTAACATTTCTTGCCGCCGCGGTATAAATCGAAAATCCCGAGATTTTCACGGCACAGTGTAACCGGACAATCGTAAGGTGAAGTGCAGTATTCCCCGATGCGGATTTCAGGGCAAGTCGGTGCGGAGATAACTTTGAACATTTCCTCGATTCTTTCTTCGATGCCTTCCGCAATCCGGTCGACCTTATCGGTTATGTCGTGGATAGTGAAATACTCCGCGGGACTGATTTCACCTTGCCTGACATATTTGTTGTTGACGACCGCCACAAAACAGCGGTTGATTTTAAGTCCGGCTTTTTCACAACAAAGCCGCTGAAAAGAAACGTCATGCAGATTCACATCCTTGACCGAGGTTGAGCTTTTTACCTCGACGATGTCCCAGGTATCGTCACCGGCCGGATTTAAGATATCCAGGCGGGAAAACAGGTTGTCCTGATAAAAACCCGGCTCAAAAAGCGGTTTGCGGCTCGGCAGCAGTTTTTTGGTTAATTTGAGGTTGCCGTTGAAATCAGCGCTTGAGATATCGATCCCATCCGGGAAAAGTTTCCTGGCCAGTTCCCCGACTTGATGCCCCTGTTCGAAGATACGCAGGGTGGAATCGTCAAATTCAGGGATTTTACCCGGGTCATTATAAAGCAACCAAAGATATTTCAGGCATTGCAGTCCACTGAGATATTTAGATTTTGAAAGTAATTTTTTAGGCATTACCAACCCCGTTTGCTGTTATTTACAAGGTATTCTACTATTGAACACCGAGCGTTTGCGGCGCACAGTGCGTTTCCTGCGGCAAAAGAAGATTTAGCGTGTTTATTGCTTTTATTGGTAAAGCAGGCTTTTTGATTATTTTAAAAATCTTCTGATCAGGTTCAGTTTCTTTTCATCGGAGGGCGGATATATCATATCAGGAAATAAATCGAACTTCCGGTTTAGGACACTCTTCGTGTGAGAAAAAGTTTCAAAGCTCCTGCGGCCGTGATAGGCACCGATTCCCGAAGCCCCCACCCCGCCGAACGGCAGGTAGGGGTTGCCCACCTGAATAAAAGCGTCATTAATACAGCCGCCGCCGTACGCTATATTATCAATAATCTTTTTTTCCGTTGCTTTGCTGGTGGTGAACAGATATAATGCCAGCGGTTTGGGTTTGCTGTTGATTTCCCTGATCATTACTTCCAGATTTTCAAATTCCAGAACAGGCAAAACAGGCCCGAATATTTCATCGGCCATTACGGCGTCATCCCAGCCGACCGGGTCCAGAACTGTCGGCGCAATGTACCGGTTGGCGATATCGTAATCACCCCCGATAACGACTTTGTCCCGGTTAATCAGCCGCGCCAGTCTTTCGGTATGCTGTACGTTAATAATTCGTCCGAAGTCTTTATTTTCCCTGGGATTGGGGCCGTAGAAATGCTCGATATATTTGTGAAGATTATCCAGCAGTTGTTTTTTCACCTGTTTGTGGACATAAACATAATCGGGGGCGGCACAGGTTTGTCCCGCGTTCGAAAATTTGGCCCAGGCCAGTTTTTTCGCCGCTAAATCGATATTCGCCGTTTCATCCACGATGCAGGGACTTTTACCGCCGAGCTCCAGGGTTACCGGCACCAGATTTTTTGCCGCGGCTTGCATAACTATCTTTCCGGTCGGTACGCTGCCGGTGAAAAAGAGATAATCAAAAGGCGCACTGATCAGCTCAGCCGTTGCTTGACGGTCGCCTTCGATCACCCGGATGTAATTTTCTGTAAAATTATCCCGGATGATTTTGGCGATGATTTTCGAGACATTTGGTGTCATCTGTGCCGGTTTGATGACGGCACAATTTCCACTACATATGGCTCCGATTAAAGGTTCAAAAACAAGGTTCATCGGATAATTGAACGGACCGATAATCAATACCGTGCCGAATGGTTCGTGGTAGATGTAACTTTGCCCGCCGAAAAAAACCAGAGGCGTGGGGACTTTTTGCGGTTTAGCCCATTTTTTTAAGTTTTTAGTGATCAGTCTGATGCTGGTGTAAAGCAGCCCTATTTCCGTGGTAAATGCTTCATATCTGGATTTGTTCAGGTCCTGATGCATGGCGTCGATGATGAGTTCTTCATTGGTTTTAATGGCTTGCCGGAGTTTGCGCAGCTGCTGTATCCGGAAATCGATGTTTTTTGTTTTTCCCGTTTCGAAAAACTTTTTATGTTCATCAAGAATTTTCAATACGTCTTCACGGTTTAGCTGTATCATCCGGATGGCCCTCCCGGCACCTGCTTATTTTGCGGTTCAGATTTCGCCCGCTTTTTCGTTTGGTAGGACCGGAATTTAAACATGTTCGCGGTGCGGAAGGCGAGGTACGAACTGGTGAAGTTTACGGCGGTCCGGGGGGCAAAATACGGGTTTTTCGCGCCGCTGATGTCTGCCAGCAGCAGCACCTGTTCCGCGACACTCACCGGGCATCCCGGCAAGCGCAGATAGCTTTTCTTTTTTGATTGCAGAAGACGCAGTGTTACCGATAACATTTTCTGATAAATATCCGAAGGGATGGCGTAATGCGGGTCTTTCTTGTCACGGGTGGGTGGCAATGGTTTTATTACAACCAGCTCTCCTTTAATAGTACCCTGCCATTCGGCGCATTTACCCAGGAAAATGACTTTTTCGCCGGGTTTGGCATCAATCGGACCTTTGTATGCCCCGAACACCAGGTGGAGCGGCGGCATTTTATGGTCGGTCTCTGTGTCGAACAGGCGCAGGATTTCGATGGCTTCCTCCAATGCGCCCGGGCACCCGCCCCAGCAATAATCGCAGGATGCGTTATCCGTCATATTGCCGGCATAGGTTTTGATGTTGGTATTCCGGAAATAGTCCTCAACCCGGATCAGCCCCGACCGGAAACCGTGCGCCCGTTCCCTGGCGGCCTCCAGTGTCACATCCCCGGTGATATAAATTTGTGACAGGTCAACGGGTCCGAACCCGCGTTCGTAGGCCAGCCGGATATGCTCGACGGACAACGGATCGATACCTATGATTTGACAGCAGACGGCATCAAAAGCCACCTGGTTAGTGCCCATGACAATCAGCTTCATATCGTAGGGCAGCGGCGTCAGCATCCGGCCCTCGCCGGCAATAATGGCATCAGCCGCAATGAACTTCGGTTGAATAATATATTGGAGATCGGCAACTTTTTGATTAAGATGGTGGTCGTGGTCGATCAGACGGTGCCGGTCGTCCTGTAAGCCGATATAATTCTTCATCGAGAAGGTCACTGTCGTCCAGGGATGTGCCTTAAATTTGGGGCAGTTGATAAAAAATTCAGTTTTGGTCAGCACTTCCGGAATGAAGATGTAATCGCGTAGCCTCCCTTCGTGGCGCAGGGGGTATTCTACCTGTTGCTCTTCATCGAAACAATACCGCTTGACCTTCAATCTCCGCAGCATTTTATCGTACCCGGCGCCTTTAAAGGCATAGCGTGTGGGGATGGTAATGCCGCTGCGTTCGCCCACGGCTAATTCGGTCATCCCGCCGTTGTCAACATCACGCAGGGCCAGCAAAACGCCTTCGGTAAACTCGGCACGCGTATAAGCATGGTCGAACAGGTTGCCGCTGGAGACGAGATTCGGTTTCAATAAGGTGCGCCCGGCCGGGCATATCTTGAGTTGCTGTAAACCCTCACGGATTATCGTCCTGATGGTGGGAACATGGTAAGTAGCGCAAGACCGGATGATAACCTGAGGCCTTTCACCGTTTGTCGTCATCGGAAGCTCCCGCCTTTATGATTACTGAGTGAATAGAACATTCATCAGCCGAACCTTGTATGCGTTCTATTGTACTTTGCGAGCTGATTCATTGCAAGCGGTTTGAAGGTTAATTTCAATAATGCCTGTTATTTCAACTTACCAAAATTTTTTCGTAGTCAATGACATCCACGAAACGGCCGAATTTCTCGGCCACCTGCGGATAATGAGCACAATTTTCATAACCCATTTTTAGAAATAATTTTAGACTGGCGGTGTTTTCTCCGGAAATTGAAGCGATAATCACCCGGATTCCTTTACTGATGGCGGCTTTCTCCAAAAAAGCCACCGCCGGACGTCCTATCCCTTTACCGGTAAATTCTGGCTTCAGGTAGAGTCCGATTTCCGTGGTCCGGTCATAAGCTGCTTTTTTACGAAATTGCGTCAGGAAGCAAAAGCCGATATTCTCGTCACGCAGGCGGATGAGGTATGTCTGATATTTTTCGTGCCCGATAAATAGCCGCTGCCGGAATTCCTCCGGCGTTATTTTACCATAGTCGAACGTGGTGGTCGTCGTGGAGATGTAGAAATTATAAAGCTCCAGCATCGCTGTCAGGTCATTTTCCGCCGCCGGTTGCAATGACAAGTCATCCATAATGAAAGTTAATTCTCCCTTAATCCCTCCTTACCAAGGAGGGAGAATCATCTTTTTTCCCGATGTATAAAACGTGAGAAGCCGTGCCCAGAATACCGGGATCGTCCGCCGTTTTGAGAATGATATCGAGCGTGGCCTGATAGGTCGCCGGGTCGCTTTGCTCCAGTTCAGACAGAATCCGCTGAAGATCCCCGACGATACCCTCCGCTGCCAATAAAGTCTGCTTGGTAAAACCACGCTGCGCAAAGAAAGCGGGGACTTTTTCGGGACGCACGCCATAGCCGTCGGTAAAGCGGCCGGGGATATCGTTAATGAATACACCCTGTTCCAGAACGCGGGCGACAAATTCCGGCTGCGTCAGATGGCGGCGCTCATCGGGTATCGCCAGGCTCCTCCGTATAAAACCGTAGCGCGGCATCAGCGCCACAAAAGCGACACCCTGCGGTTTCAACACACGGCGTAATTCAGCTAAGGCTTTTTCCCTATCACCTGCCTCAATCAAATGATAAAAAGGCCCTAAACTCAGTACCGCGTCAAACGAATTATCCTGCCAGTGCGAGAGGTCGCAGGCATCAGCCTCGATGATTTCTTTAATATTGTCCATAACGCCGGCCTCCGCCAGCTTGGTGCGGGCAATGGCCAGCAATTCGGGCGATAAATCCGCCAGTACCACGCGGTGGCCGTGTTTGGCCAGCCACATCGCATAGCGGCCCGGCCCGCCGCCGATATCGAGGATGCGTGATTTCGGCTTAAGATATTTGGAAAGCATCTTGCGCGTCACGGCATATTCCACGAAACCGTCATCCGGCCTTTTCAGGCGGTCCCATTCCCGCTCCCCGAAACCGGCATAATAATTTTTTACAGGTTCGTGTGTCATTTTGTGACCTCTCTCATCAGCCTTAATAATCGTCAGGAACCGTCAGCCTTTATTTCTTGGTTTCATCCGCACTTAAAGCGTTCGTCGCGATAAATGCCTCCGTCTCCGCGTGAGCCTTGGCGTCGGTGTACTGGACCGGCGGTGATTTCATGAAGTAAGAAGCAGGCCCGATGAGCGGTCCGGCGATGCCTTTATTCAATGCCAGTTTACAGCAGCGGATGGCATCGATAACCACACCGGCGGAGTTCGGGCTGTCCCAGACTTCCAGTTTCAGTTCGAGTTTCAGCGGCACATCGCCAAAGGTACGGCCTTCCATGTCGATGTAGCAATATTTACGGTCGAGGAGCCACGGAACATGGTCGCTGGGCCCGACATGAATGTCCCCGGGCGGCAGTGTGTAATCCAGTTGAGAGGTAACCGAATTGGTCTTAGAAATCTTCTTCGATTCC
>JBKQML010000013.1:0-3695 GCA_052326545.1 Dehalococcoidales bacterium | reverse complement strand
ACTCGAAAAGGCGTGGGGGCGCCGCGCCGCCCGGCCGGACCTGGGCGCGATGCGCGACACGGGGCTGGTCCAGTACACAGGCGTCGGCCACAAAAGCGGCGGCGGTGGAAATGTTGAAAGTCCCGCGGGCGTCACCGCCGGTGCCGCAGGTGTCCACGACCGGTTCATCAATCTTCACGCGCAGGGCTTTAGACCGCATTGTCCGGGCCAGGCCGGCAATTTCCTCTACGGTCTCACCATTGAGCCGCAGCGCCGTCACAAAAGAACCGAATTGGGCGGGAGTAGCGCCGCCTTCCATAATTTCGTTCATTACGGTGGATGCTTCATCCATTGTCAGTGAATGCCCGTCGACCAGTTGTGCAATCGCTTCTTTAATCATTTTAGTTTGCTCCTTGAGCTTCCTTCAGAAAATTACCCAATAGTTCTTTGCCGTGCTGCGTCATGAATGATTCAGGATGAAATTGAACACCCTGCAGCGGGAATTTTCGATGCCGCATGCCCATGATAGTGCCGTCTTCCGTCCAGGCGGTGATTTCAAAACAGGCGGGGAATTCCGCGGCTTTTACTTCCAGCGAATGATAACGAATGGCCGAGAAAGGATTTTTGATACCTTTAAACATGCCGTGATTGTTGTGATAAATTATTGAAGATTTGCCGTGCATAATTTCCGGCGCCCGCCCGACGATGCCGCCGTAGGTGTAACCGATGCATTGATGTCCCAGACAGACGCCGAGCATCGGGATTTTAGGGCTGAAATGTTTGATGACGGCGTTGGAGATGCCGGCATTTTGCGGTGTGGAGGGGCCGGGAGAAATGACAATCTTTTCCGGTTTCAGGTTTTCGATTTCGGCAATGGTGGTTTTATCATTCCTGAATACCATTACCTGCTCGCCCAGTTCACTGAAATACTGGTAGAGATTGTAGGTAAAACTATCGTAGTTATCGATTAGAATAAGCATTTTGTCTCCCTTTTGAGTTGGACTGGCCCCTCTCTCTAACTCTCTCCCACTATACTCATGACCTTTGTCCTGAGTACCTCCGCGCATTTTGGTGAAATGCGCTCCGGGGGGAGAGAGGACTGACCTTAAAACTCCCTCTGGCTCCCTCTCCTCTACATTTTGCTTTAAAAGCAAAAGTATTTCGCCTACGGGCTCAAGGCGAGGGAGGAGATTACTTAGAGGGGCTGCGCCCTTATACATTTGCTCCGAACTGCTCCGCAAAGTATACATTCACTTCGTTCAGTACCTGCGCTTCGCTACGGCCTCCGACCGCGGTCTCCGGACTCAGGCCCTGCTTACTAACATTTTTGTAGCAATCATTTGTTTTCACCTTCGGCTTGCTTCAGGGCTTTTAACAAAGCCCGGGCTTTGTTCAGGCTTTCTTCGTACTCGTGTGACGGGACGCTGTCGTACACGATCCCGGCACCGGCTTGGACATAGGCAACACTTTTGCTGACGACCATTGTCCGGATGGCGATGGCCAAATCTATATTACCGGACAAAGAAAAATAACCGACGGCGCCGGCATAGGGACCCCGCTTTTCCGGTTCTAATTCGGCGATAATTTCCATCGCCCGTACCTTGGGTGCACCTGATACCGTACCGGCCGGGAAACAGGCGCGTAAAGCGTCGAAGGCATTCATCTCCGGTCGTAATTTGCCCTGGACATGTGTCACCAGATGCATGATGTGGGAATAGCGTTCCACCTCCATCAACTCGCTGACGGCTACCGTGCCCGGTTGGCTGACCCGTCCGATGTCATTCCGCCCCAAATCCACCAGCATGATGTGCTCGGCGCGCTCTTTTTCATCGTTGCGCAGTTCTTTTTCCAGCGCGATGTCTTCTGCCGGGGTTTTACCCCGCGGTCTAGAACCGGCCAGCGGGCGGGTCATCACATTGCCGTTCTCGACTCTAACCAGCACTTCCGGCGATGCGCCGACAATTTGAAACCGGCCGTAATCCAGGTAAAACATGTACGGTGAAGGATTAATCGTGCGCAGCGCGCGGTAGATTTCAAACGGCGGCAGGTCGGTGGGTTGCGCGAAACGCTGGGAATAGACGACCTGAATCGCTTCGCCGGCCGTGATGTATTCCTTGATCTTTTTAACGTTGGCTTCAAAGTCTTTCTGTGTGATATTGGAGGTTAGATTGGAGGCCGTAGCCGGTTTACTGCCGGCGATTTTTTTGCCGGCATAAGGCTGCTGCAGTCTGGCAACGAGGTCATTGATTTTATTTATTGCCTGTTGATATCCTTTTTCAATGTCTTCGTTCAGTTTGACGTAGCTCAATACTTTTATCTTATGCGTGACATGGTCGAAGACCAGCATCGTGTCGACAAACATAAACCGTGCTTCCGGTAAATTCAGCGAATCTTTTTCCGGTGACGGCAGACTTTCGAAACGGTTGACCATTTCATAACTGAGATAGCCGACGGCGCCGCCGGCAAAACGCGGCAGGCCTGCCAGCGGGACAACCCGATATTGGTGCAGTTCTTCGGCAATGATATCCAGCGGGTCGGTTTTATCGTGTGCATTGATAATTAAATCGCGGT
Source organism: Dehalococcoidales bacterium (assembly GCA_052326545.1). Lineage (GTDB taxonomy): Bacteria > Chloroflexota > Dehalococcoidia > Dehalococcoidales > Fen-1064 > Fen-1064. The sequence continues at coordinate 1,145 of JBKQML010000013.1, read as the reverse complement.
AGGGCTCGGTGCCGATGAAGCTGTAACGCGCCAGCCGCTGTCCGCCCTCGACACTTTCCAGCAGAAAGGAGTTGCCGCCGCGGTTGATTTTCAAAAACGCCGATACCGGTGTTTCCATGTCCGCGATGACTTCGCAGTAGACCGGGATCAGGTTTCCGTCCCACTTCGTGTTTTTTATTTCCGCTAGAGTCGGGTGGTACATTTTAGCCCCCTTTGATTTTGTGTCGATTTTCCTATATTTATTAAAGTGAGTGTCAGAGCAAGACTTGGATTACCCCCTCACCTTAATCCTCTCCCGCTATACTCATGACTTTGTCCTGAGTACCTACGCGCATTTTGGTAAAATGCGCTACGGGGGGCGAGGAAACTAACATAGGTTTTTGAGCAAACAAAAAGCCCTTCGCTTTAGGGGCGAAGGGCTTTGCTTCACGGTGCCTCCCTAATTAATTACCACACAATAGTGGTAACTATCTCTATCAGGTACGGTTTTCTACTCGAGGAACGATACCCTGGGCTTCGTTAACGGTGCCCTCTCCGGCAATCCTTACTTGCTCTTCACAGAGCTTTCATCTGCGGCTCCCGAATCCATTCAATTTTTGCGCTAGCACCGGCTCACACCTTGCCCGGCTCTCTGAGCTCCGCTGGAAACCTACTAGTTTCGTTCGTAGCCTTTGTTTCTTATTCAATTAGTATAAATATATCAAGTTAGAATTAAAGTTGTCAAGTTACAATTCTCTAGCATGGTTAACCGTCGGTTTTATCCGGTGGCTGTTCTGGTCTGGAGAGGTGCGTTTAATCGGATGGATACTCGTTCAACTTGATTAATATCTTAATTAAAAGGGTTTTGAGTTGTTGGCGTTCTTCTACATTCAGAACCGAAATTATCTCGTCCATCGCTTTGCTTTTATCCTTAATTCTAACCAAGTCAAGGCCTTTTTCGGTTAATTCGAGTCTTAAAAGCCTCGTTTTCGGCTTGTCTTTGATTCTCTTTATAAGTCCATCTTTTTCCATGCTGACAGTTTGCCGGGAAACAACGTCAACCTTTCGCTCAACTTTTTTCGCAATTTCAGCGATTGTTGCCCTGGGACCAAGATCATGTATTATCCCTAAAATATGGAGCTGACGAGTAGGAATGTTGTAAGGAA
>JBKQML010000012.1:0-22409 GCA_052326545.1 Dehalococcoidales bacterium | reverse complement strand
TAGCAAAATTAATCGTTGGGAAGCAACGGGGTGTAGCGCAGCCTGGTAGCGCACCTGCATGGGGTGCAGGGGGTCAGAGGTTCAAATCCTCCCACCCCGACCATTTTACAAAGCTAGAAAAGCCTTTATGCAAGTTGCAGCTTAGGGGCTTTTTCGGTTTTTGGCTCATGAAGTAATATAATTATTACCAATCCAGTTGCACGTCAGCAATTGTGCCTAAATCCGCATAGGTAACCGACTGCCCGTTCACCGGAAACAATCCCCCCGGTTGATAATCAATCCCTATTTTAACATTGACGATTTTGTCATTATTAACCAGCCCGGTTTGAGAGGCTTCCAACCCGGTGCAATCGATAAAAACCAAACCTTTGTCAGTGGTCATGAACGCATTCAGTGCATGGCCTTCCTTAGTTCCCGTAAATTCGATACCGACGAAAGCCGCCCGGATCCCGGCTTTTTCAGCATTATTGTAGACATCCCGGGCAAAATCGGCGCAGACATAGACACCCGGGATATACGTATTTTGATCTGTTTTGTCCGACAAGAGAAAACTTTCCAGCTGCGCGAATGTCGGATCCGCTGCCGCAGGATTACCGACTAAAGTAATGGGCTGACCATCCGGGCCAATTGTGGGATGGACATCGCCGGATTCAACCTCACCGTAAGTATTTTGATAAAGTTTGATTTCCGTTTGTGCCGATGCCAGCTGTTGCTGAGTCGAATCTAACTGCGTTTGCACTGACGACAATTGATTGTTCGCGGTGGTCAATCGGTCCAACTCACTACTAAACCGGTTATTAGACCACGTTAAGTAGTCACTAATAATTGACAAATCGTCAGAATTGCTTCTTAAAGCATAAACTGCAAAAACGTCGATAAATACTAAACTCAGCACCAGAACAGAGAGAATAACGAGCGGCAGCAACAAACGGTTAGTGCTGAATAACGGGCGATTTTTGCCGGTTTGATTTTGTGTCATAGATTACCACCTTAGATGCGAAATGATTTATTCCCCTATAATTCTGTTAAGTAATTATCGTCAGTTAAAGTGCTTAAATTTTAGTCTTCACTCATTTTTGTGTCAAGTACGATTAGTGAATACATCCATTGGAGGGAGATGTGATACTGTACATTTGCTTCGCATGCTGCGCAAAGTATACATTACTTCGTAAGTACTATAGTCTGCGAGCTTTCGCCGATATGGACATAATTGGTGGACGATGGCCATCCTACAATACTAAGAGATATTCGCGGTGTCTAATTTGACAAAAAAATTCTATGATTATAACATCGGTTTAGTGAGCTGGGGAATGAGATGATAATCGGTTTACTGATTTTTATGGTTTTCATGGCCTTTGTCCTCGCGCTGTGGGAGATCCAAATCGAGGGGAAGGACGGCTGGGCGGCAAAGTCCCCCGGCTGGCGTATCGAAAAGGGATGGGTAATGAAATTGACCGGCGGCAGACCGCTGACCGGCTATCATGTCTTCATGACAGTGTTTTTGATGGCCATCATCCATTTACCACTGTTCTTTGTGCCGTGGAGTTGGCGGCTAGAATGTCTTTTGCTGGGGTTTTATGTGGGGATGGTTTTGATCGAAGATTTTTTATGGTTTGTTTTAAATCCATATTACGGGATAAAGAACTTCCGGAAAGGGAAGATATGGTGGCATAAAACGTGGTGGGGGCCGGTGCCGGCTTTATACTGGATATTGCTGGTGATTACCGTCGTTTTGTTTTATTTCGGGAAAAACGCGATATAATAGATAAATTTAAATCCTCCTACCCCAAACACAGATTTAACGCCGGCGATGAACCACAGCGATTATTTCCAAATAACCAATAATAGTTGAGAACTGAGTATCCATTATTTCGTAAGTACATATTCACTTTGTTCAGTGCTATTGTCTACGCTGCGTTCCGGCATTTTAACTGCGGATAAAAATATTTCGTCCTTCAGCTGAAGGACTCAAAAATGACAATCAGGGGAAATTAGGGGATGGATACCGGCTTTCGCCGGTATGGAGATGCTTGGTGGGCGATGCCCACCCTACAATAGCGGATTCCCGCTGAAGCAGGAATGATAACGGGAAAAAGGAATGACCGGGTTATGGAGGCTGGATTCCTCACTCGTCAATTTCGGGACATTCGGCCCATAAACTACGACTAAATGAATAAAAATATAGTCTGAACTCCGAAGCCAGGATAAAGTGGAGCAGCAATATCCTTTTTTTATTGACAATCCATACCTTCTATTGCTATTATTTGGCTAAGTTTGCATTGGATAATATGGGATTCAGGGGTTGATCATGAGGTTTTCAAGATTACCAGTAGCGATTTCTCTCATCGTTCTTGGCTTAGCGTTAGCAATCCTGGCTTTTGTCTTCTTCATTATCGGTTTTACACCATTTACGAAAGTGCCCATTGTTGCTACGGTGATTTTGTTGTTGGGTGTCATCTCGCTGATTGCCGGGCTATTAATGATGCCCAGAGATTAAGCACAGACCAGACAGCTTGATTCTTGAAAAAATAAAAACCCCGTACTTTTTAATCAGTGCAGGGTTTTTTATTGTAATGCTAAATAAGACGGTAAAGGGATTATTTAAACTGGGTGATAGATTAAGGACACTCCCCCATGACCTTTAATTCCGCCAGCATCCTGACAAGATGGCCTTCGGAATAAGGCCTTCGAAAAGGCTCGAAACACTTTCCTAAAATACCGAAAGGTAATTTTACTTTCTCGAAACAGGTGACCCGGATGCCTGTTTTTGTGGTTTCCAGGGTGTACCTTTGCTCATAGCCTTTGACGAGATTGCCGGAAGTCATTTTAAAGGCGACACTGTGATTTTCGATCCACTCAGTCACAATGAAATTTAATTTCATCAGCCGTCCGATCGCCCGTTCTTCAAAATAAAAAGTTGAACCCAGTCCGTTGGGCTGCGCATTTGTGCGGCGGATATTCTTAGCCGGGCTGCACCATCTGGCGATATTGGCCGGTTCGGCCAGGAGCGGCCAGATTTTTTCGGCGACAGCCTTGATTTCAATTGATTTTTGAATTCTCATCCACGTCCACCCTTCCTTTTTCTCTAACCTAATACTACAGGAAATGGAATTAAATTGTTGAAAGAAGCAAACAGCTCTCAGCTTTCAGCGATCAGCCGTCACAAAACAAAGATGAGTGCTGCGAGAATCAGCCGAATACAATTACGAAATGCCAAATACCAGACTCTAAATTCCTAAGAAAGTATATAGTTTCATCGGGCGGGCAGTTTAAAAATCTGCCCCTACAGAAAAGAGATATAATTATTCTTTTAGTGAATAAGTCGAAACACGGTTTTGTCTAACCCACCAGTAGATACCGTACATTTGCTTCGCATGCTGCGCAAAGTATACATTACTTCGTAAGTACCTTCACTGCGCTTCGGCCTGCGAGCTTTCGCCGGTATGGATGAGAGGACAATACGCGGGCAGGTTAAAAACCTGACCCTTGACACACGAGAGAAGAGGAGGTCAATCGGTGTGAAAGACTTCTTCAAGGGGCCGGGTGAGTGGAGAGTTGTCCTGATTGGTTTCCATGATATCGGCCATGTAAGCCCACCATTTTTTCATTAATGGGTGGTTGGGCAAATCGTCATTGGCATTATCAGCCGTCAGTTTTTGGACGGCGAATAAAGTCCCCGTATTTTTATCCAGATAAATGGAATAATCGCGGATGCCGGCGGCTTGGAGCAGTTCGGACAACTCCGGCCAGATTTGATCATGGCGTTTGCGGTACTCGATTTCAAAGCCGGGTTTGATACGCATAGTAAATGCCCGTCGCTGCATCATCAAACCTCCCAATCAGAATGTTAACTGAACGCTGGATTGTGCGACTAATATATATATGAAATCATGACGACGGCAACGTGAATCCCGATACGGGCGGAACGATCAACTACTATTTCTGCTCGACGTAGTGGACGTTCCATCTAAAACAAAGGTTATTCACGGTTGCTTTGAGTTCCGGGTTGGATGATTTATAAAGCTCGGCGAGAAAACCATGCAGTAATTCTCCACCGCTCATCCCCGGTTCAGGCTCGGCCGGTCCCGGCAGGTTGATATAAACGATTTCCGTCATCTGTTTTTGATATTCGATTGATTGTCCCATTATCTACCTCCGAATATTTTGTATGCCAACACGATGCTCAGGAAAAGAGATATTAACTCATTCTAGTCTAAAGTCGTTTGATTGGCAACAGGTAAAAAATAAATTTAGCTCTATTTATAATTATATTTCATGATTTCCGGAATGCAATAGCCATGTTTATTTTTGATAAAATAAAAAGGCCGGACAGAATCTGCCTTCCGGTGAGTTCCATCCAGCCTTTTTGTTACCTACTAAAGATTAATATCTTTTTGTGGGATTTGTTTTGCGATAACAATCTGAACAATAGACCGGTCTATCACCACGGGGTTCAAAAGGTACTTGAGTATCCTTACCGCATGTGGCGCATTTCACCGGGTACATTTGCCGTGGTGTTGCCCCGGCATTTCTGCTTCCATAGCTGCTGCTGCCAGACGTATTCTGCTTTCTGGATGCACGGCATGGCGCACACCGTTTGGGCTCATTAGTATAGCCGCGGGATGCGAATTGTTCTTGCTCTGCAGCGCTGAAGGTGAAGACAGTACCGCAATCGGAACAGGTGATTTGTTTGTCAGTATAACTCATCCGGATGACCTCCTTTTTCATACTCGGTTAAAATCTTGGTCATCCAATAGTTGAAGGAGGGATTGTGATGCTCCACCAATGGAAAACCTTGCTAAACCTAGTGAGAGCATACACCCATTTAGCAAATATTACAAATAGGGGAGAAAAAATTGTATGGTAACGAACTGACAGGTAACCGGAATACGGGTTGTGTTGATTAGTGCAGTGAAATGAATTAAAATGTCTGGAACGCAAGTCAAAGGAGTTCGATTTGTCACCACAGGAATTGTTACCCGGCGTGACAGAAGATAATTATGAATGAAACTCCTGACTCGAAAAATCAAAACCGGCCGGTAAAAATTCACTGGGTTAAATTGGTGATAACGGTCATCGTCGTATTTGCCCTGAGTGTTCTTTTATACTGGTTATTAAAACATTTTATCGAACCCCGTTTTTCACTTTCCAACATTGTCTGGATTGCCTATTCAGCCCTGTTTGGAATTACTTTCTTGATTAACCTGTCTTTTATTCCATTACCTTTTGCCGTTTCGTTAATGATTGCCGCCGCCGCAAAATATAATCCGGTGATGATTGCGCTGGTCTGCAGTGTGGGAGCCTGTCTCGGGGAAATGAGCGGGTATTATGTGGGCCTGTTGGGTAAAAAGGTGGCTTTGGCTAATGAAACCAGAGGCTATCAAATAGTGAGAAAATGGATCGATAAATATGGTTTCTGGGCAATCGTCTTTATATCTTTTCAGCCGGTCCTGCCCGTTGAAGTGGGAGGTATTGTTGCCGGTGCGGCGAAAATGCCGGTAGCCAAGTTCTTGCCCGCCTTATGGACTGGTAAATTCCCTAAATATATTATCCTGATTTATGCGGGGCTGGGAATAATCCATTTCTTACCGTTTTTGAAAACGTAAGGAAATTTTACTTATCCAAACAGTAGATACCGTACATTTGCTTCGCATGCTACGCAAAGTATACATTACTTCGTAAGTACACATTCTCTTTGTTCAGTGCTATAGCCTACACTGCGCTTCGGCCTGCGAGCTTTCGCCGGTATGGAGATGCTTGGTGGGCGTTGCCCACCCTACAATACTTTTTCAATGAATAGTATTTCGGAGATTTACGTAAGGCAAAGACGTTAGATGGATTCCTGCTTTCGCAGGAATGACAACGGAATGGGGACAGGCAGGGACGCTTGTGCCACCAGTTCCGGGGCGGACATATACATTTACTAGGTAAAGTACATCCGACTGCGGTCTACAGCATTTCAACTGCTGTTGAAAGTATTTCGTCGAAAAACTCAAGGTTATAAACTCGCATCTACAGAAAAGAGACACATTTTTTCTTTTTATGAATAATTCTAACAGGTAAATTGAATTTTTAGTTGAAAATATGCGATAACGTGTTATGATATAGATTGTAGGTTAATATCTCCGCCTGTTATTCAGGCGTTACAATAAAAAGTCACAGAATAAATAAACAAAAGCATGAACCGCTAATTTCAATTCAGGAGTACAGTTATCAGGAAGTTACCGCAACTATTTTGTCAGGTTAAACGATTGAAGACTGTATCTCCACGAAAGGCAGCCCTGGTGACGTCAGCGTCGTTCGCGGCGCTGGGACCAATTTATTTTCTGGCATCCAATGCGGTGGCGCAATTTTTACATCCCAATGTGAATCCCATTGCGATTACGGTCAGTTTGCTGGTTTTCGGATCTTACGGATGGCTCCAGACTTCGGCCTTTTACATTCTGGGTATTTCTTTTATTGCCCTGGCGGCAGCGCTGGTGTTAAAAATCAATTCTAAACTAAATTTTGGAGCCATTGTCGTATTTCTGGTAGGGATTGCGTTTATCCTGGTGGCCAGCAACCACGTACAAAGTCCCGGAACAATAATAACGCTATCGGAAAAAGTACACCGCGATTCGGCAATAGCCATTGTGGTGATGTCGCCGCTAGCCTGTTATTTGTTAGCGCCCAGCTTGAAATCGAGCGGGCACCGCGGTTTATGGATTTATTCGATGGTTGCCGGAACGATTGCTGTATTGACAGTTATCGTCGGATTTCTGATTCCTACAGCACACGCTGATTTTCTCGGAATTTTTGAACGTATTTTGCTTTTAAACGGGCAGGTCTGGGGGGAAATAATCTGTATCCGTCTCATCTGGACCGCCTTCAAACCGAAACCGACGCAAGCTGCGATCGACAGCAGTTATCTGCGGCTTTTGCAAATCTATATCAGTCTGCATCCGGAAGGGGAATAATAATGGACTGGCAGTTTCCGCGCGATTCTTTTTGTCCACCTGATGACGATGATGATGACTAAATAATTGTCATAGTCCTCCTTTCTCTACTTGAAATTTATTTTCCAGGCGAGTAGCATAGGAAATTAGACAGATACATTTTTCATGATAATGAAGATGTATAAAGGAGGAAATTAAACATGTCAACTGCTGCCGTTATTGTTATCATCATTGCGGTTATTGTGGTCATCTGGCTGCTGGCTCAATCCATCCGTACAGTAAGGCCGACCAGCCGCGGACTCGTCGAACGCTTCGGTAAATACAACCGGTTTGCGAATCCGGGTATTATCTTTCTGATCCCATTCATCGAGCGCCTTGTGAGGATAAATATCACGGAAAACATGATAGACGCCGGGTTGCAGGAAATCATCACCAGTGATAGTTTGAATGCGCAGGTTGACGCCCAGGTCTATTTCAAAGTGCGTTCGGATGAAGAGAGCGTCAAAGCTTCACAGTATAATGTTTTCAATTACATGGTCCAGATTGTGGCGCTGGCCAGGACCACCTTAAGAAATATCATCGGTACAATGACGCTGAAAGATGCCAACAGCGAACGCGGCAAAATCAACAGCGCACTGTATAATAACCTGGCTTCGGAAACAAAGAACTGGGGACTGGAGATTGTGCGTACCGAATTAAAAGAAATCAATCCGCCCACCGATGTCCAGGAGACAATGAACAAAGTTGTGAAAGCCAGCAATGAAAAAATTGCGGCAATTGACTTTGCGACCGCGCGGGAAACACAGGCAGACGGTGAAAGACGCGCCGCGATTAAAGTGGCCGAGGGACAAAGACAGGCTGCCATCCTGCAAGCCGAAGGCCAAAAGCAAGCTAAAATCCTGGTGGCCGAGGGTGACGCGCAGGCAATTAAACTGGTGAACGAATCGGCAGATTTGTATTTTAAGGGCAATGCGCAAACACTGCGCCAATTGCAGGCAGTGGAGACCTCACTCACCATGAACTCCAAGATTGTTGTTCCCACCGATTCCTCGCTGGTTAATGTTATTGGAGGCCTGGCAGGAATCGATGGCCGTGCGCCTACCAAATAATTTGATTAACGGTTGATATCGATATGGAAACAAAAGCGAGGGTTGATCGCCCTCGCTTTTGTTATATTGACAGTAATTTGATTAATACATATGATATAGTCATATTTTGCAAGTTGACTTTCCGGAAATCAAAATGCATTTATCTTGAGGGTATTGGAGTTTAATATGACAGGCAATGGGCGCCCCCAGGTAATTATCCGCAATTGCGAGACCTATGATGTGCCGGCTATCCGTGCCATCATCCGTGACGGCCTGCGGCAGATGCAGCTGCATCCCCACGGCCGCACTTTGTTGAAGCCGAACCTCGTTTCCAGCGGGGAGCTGTTCGAACATGCCTACACACGCGCTGAATTTACCGAGGGTGTTTTGCTGGCCCTGCGCGACGAAAACAACGGCGGAATGACCGAATTAGCCGTAGGGGAGCGCAGCGGGATTACGATGCCGACCCGTCTGATATTTAAAGGCGCCGGATATGATACCATGGTCAAACGACTGGGAGTGAAACACTATTATTTCGATGAAGAACAGCAGATTTCCATAAGGCAAGGTTCGTTTGATGTACACGTTCGCCGAAGCGAAGTACTTACGCTGCGCTTCAGCCATACGACTATGGTCTACGGCATTTTGCCTTAATAGTAATACATTTTGACTAAGGTCAAAAGTACCTTCGGCAGCGGCCTTCGGAAGTATTTCGCCTGCGGACTCAAGATTCCCGTACATTCACTGCGTTCAGTATACATTGACTGTGTCAAGTACCGAAAATGGCTCTTCGGCTTTTACGGGAACGACGATAGGATAGGCACAGGCAGGGACGCCTGTGCCACCAGTTCCGGGGCGGGCGAGTTTTAAACTCGCCCCTACGGACAAGAGACATGTTTTTTCTTTTAGTGAGTAATTCTAAACCGATTTTACCCACCCAACCTGTAGATACCGTACGTTTGCTTCGCATGCTGCGCAAAGTATACATTACTTCGTAAGAACTATAGTCTACGAGCTTTCGCCGGTATGGAGATGCTTGGTGGGCGTTGCCCACCCTACAATATTTCATCGGGCGCACATGCAGGGACGCCTGTGCCTCCAGTTCCGGGGCGGACGAATTATAAACTCGCCCCTACGGACAAGAGACAAGTATTTTCTTTTAGTGAGTAATTCTAAACCGATTTTACCCACCCAATCTGTAGATGCCGTACATTTGCTTCGCATGCTGCGCAAAGTATACGTTACTTCGTAAGTACTATAATCTGCGAGCTTTCGCCGGTATGGACAAAAGATATGTTATTATTGGATTTATGTTAGGTGTATTCATTGCTTTAGGTGCTTCATTAGCCTGGGCCGGCAGCAGTATCCTGCTGAAGTATTTGTCATCCAGAATCGATGCGATCTCCGTAAATACGATGCGGTTGTGGGTCGGGATGATTGCGCTGCTTTCTCTAGTTTTCGTTACAGGCCGGGCCGGCGATATACTGCAGACGCCTTTACTGCCGATTTTGATGGTCGTTGCCTCCGGAATATTGTCAAACACTATCGGCGATACGGTTTATATTCAGAGCCTCTCTTATCTGGATGTCTCAATTTCTTATCCAATTTCACAATCGGCTTTTCCGTTATTAACACTGGTGGCGGCAATTTTCTTTCTCAACGAAACTTTTACCTGGTTTAATTTTCTCGGGGCTGCTTTTGTAATCGCCGGTATTTTTATGATTGTCAGAAATAACAGGACAACCGCTGTTTTGAAAAATACGGTCAAAGGCGTGGTAATGACGCTGGTAGCGGCAGTGCTCTGGGCGGCCGGTTCGATAACTTTAAAAATAGGACTGGAAAAAGTCGATACCTTTTTAGCGGCAGCGATTCGCGTGACGATGTCGGCGATGATTCTGACGACGGTGGCATTCAGCAGAAAACCGGCGGAGCGCCTCAAACTAAGCACCTACGGTACCCGTAACCTGCTTTTGGTGGCGAGCGCGGGGTTACTAACCTACGGCATCGGGGCAATCGGCTATGTGACCGCGATGCACCTGATCGGCGCCGGGAAGACAACTTTGCTCTCAGCTTCGGCGCCGGTCTTCCTGTTGCCGATGTCGGTGTTAATATTAAAAGAAAGACTATCACCTTTAGCCCTGGCGGGGGTATTTGTAGCGGTAGCGGGAATATGCCTGGTAGCGATATGATGTAGATAAGGGTTCATGAGTAACCAAATTAAATACGAGGTTTCATGAGGGAGCTGTTGATGGAAAGTATGGAAAATATGCAAAATATGCAAAATCCGAAAAAACCAAACAAGAAATGGCTGCGAATAACCGGCACGTTCCTTTTTGCGGTTTTCATCTTTGCTGCAGGCGCGGGCGGCGGCATATATTTTGAAAAACAGAACAGCGTGGCTGTCAACCGGGCGAACAAAGCGGATGTCGCGCTTTTCAACCAGGCGCTGACAACCATCCAAAAGAATTATGTTGACCAGTCGGCTGTTAACACACAAAATCTGACCTACGCTGCAATTTCAGGGATGGTAGATTCTTTGGGCGATACCGATCACACCGTTTTTTTAACTCCGGCCGAGGTGCAGCAGGAAAATCAGGCAATTCAAGGGCAATATGAAGGGATCGGGGCTGAAATACAGACGAAAAATGGAACTGTAATTATTGTTGCTCCCTTTGACGGTTCCCCGGCACAGAAAGCAGGGTTGCAACCCGGGGACATCATTCTCAAAGTTGATGGAACTGCAGTGACCGACGCCCAGGATGCTTCAAATCTTACCAGAGGTCCTGCCGGGACATCGGTAACGCTTACGATTCAAAACGCTGCCGGCACAATCAGTGATGTTACAATAGTACGCGCAGAAATCACAGTAAACCCGGTCAGCTGGCAAATGCTGCCGGGGACAACCATCGCGGATTTAAGGATATCTTCTTTCTCCAATGGCACGTCCACAGCGCTGGACACGGCATTAGCCGCTATAAACGCACAGGGGGCGACGGCGATTGTCCTCGACCTCAGGAATAATCCCGGCGGACTGTTAAATGAAGCGATCGGGGTGGCGAGCCGTTTCCTCACGGGCGGTAGTGTTTTGGAGGAAAAAGACATTAACGGGAACATCAAACAGGATGCGGTTTTGGACAATGTGACCAAAACCAACCTGCCGATGGTGGTGCTGGTAAACGGCGGCACGGCTTCCGCGGCAGAAATCGTCGCAGGTGCGTTGCAGGACAGAGGCAGGGCCAAGCTTATCGGCCAGACTACTTTCGGCACGGGCACTGCTCTAGTGGGATTCCCGCTGGTAGGCGGTTCGCAAATTCAATTGGCGGTGATAGAATGGTTGACGCCTTCCGGGAAAAGTACCTGGCATACAGGGTTGACTCCGGATACAACGGTAGCGCTGGCAACCGATATCGCGCCGCTTATTCCTGACGCGATCGAAGGGATGACCGAGGCGCAATTGCAGGCGAGCGGGGATACACAGCTGCTGGATGCGATCAATATGCTGCAGCAATAAAGCAGTTAACAGCTGACAGCCATCAATTATGAGTTTTGTTCGGGAGATTTTGCCGCTGATTCAAGGCGAAATCTCCCGTTGTTTTTACCGCAACAGGAGTTTAGCCTGTTTGAAGGTGGTTGAAATATTTTGTAGATACTCTCCCATGATAAATTAGCCATTTTAGTTAAGCACGATCGTAAATCGTTTTGTCCCATCACGCCGAGATTCTTCTTTCTACTCAGAATGACAACCGGGGCGAGCGTTGCGAACCTGCTCTTACTGCATTTTTAATGGTTTCGGGGACGCACAGGCAGAGATGCCTGTGCAACTATTTTTACCATCGAAAAAATGAAAGAGCGCCAACAATTTTGATGCGAAAATATTTTTTATTACCCCTCTTGTCAACCCGTCATATAGGGTAGACAATAAAATTAAGAGGGATACTGTAATGAGTAAATCCATCGAGAAAATAACTGCACGGATCCGGTGGCGCCTGATGACAGACCGCGAGCGATATGCCCTGCTCTGGGCGCGTTCACGGGCCCACTGGGATTCTATTTAGATAATAACGGATGCATTCCAAGTGAAGGCATACGCTGAAACATACGCCGAAGCTTTTTGTGTTGATCTTACCGGAATGATTTACTATTCAATTAATCTCCGGTAAAATACAGGTAGCCGTTTTTATTTTTTTGCAACTATTTAACCCTTTAACTGTTATTGATGTTGCCTGATTCAGATTTGAAATCAGAACTTTCCGCACCAGACATGAATTAATCAGCTGTTATTGGAGTAAAAGATGGAAGTCGAAACAACAACTAATAACCCGGCAACATACCCATCACAATATGAAAGTGAAGTGGTACTAACCGACGGTTCGGCGATGATATTAAGGCCGATAAAGACGGATGATGCCGAAGCATTCCTGGCGTTTTTATCAAGGCTTGGTGCTGATTCCCAATATGTCTGGCTGCATCATCTGCCAGCGCAGATGACGCCGGAGGATGCGCAGCGGTTCTGCACGGTTGATTATATCAACAACTTTACGCTGGTGGGCGAGGTCTTAAAACAAAAGGATAAAAAAATTGTGGCGATCGGACGTTATTACCGGCTGCCGCGAAAAAATTCGGCGGAGGTGGCGATTGTAATCGATGACGCCTACCGCCGGAAAGGTATCGGTACCCGTCTGGTTGAGTGCCTGGTCAATGCCGCTCAGGATAACGGTATTTCTATTTTTGAGGCTGACGTTTCGGCGAAAAACGAAGATATTCTGGCTCTCCTCAAAGGTTACGGGTATCATGTCACCCGACAGTTGGAGGGCAATGCGCTGCATGTTGCTTTTCCCATCGCGCCGACGCGTGATGTAATGCGTAAAGAAGAAGAGAGGGATAGAGCATCAACCATCGCCTCAATCCGTCATCTGCTTTGTCCAAAATCGGTGGCATTAATCGGGGCATCAAGATATCCCGGCACAATCGGATATCTGATGCTGCACTGCATGCTACAGGGAGGTTATACCGGGACAGTATATCCGGTTAACCCCAATGTCAGTTCCGTAATGTCGGTGAAAACCTACCCTTCGATACTTGATGTGCCGGACGAAGTGGATATGGCGGTGATTGCCGTACCGGCCAAGTTAGTAGCCAGGGTGGCCGATGAATGCGGGCAAAAAGGCGTGCATACGCTGATTGTAATATCCGATGGATTCAGAGAAAGCGGGCCTGAGGGAGCCGCCCGGGAACAGGAATTGCGCAATATTGCGTTGGGACACGGCATGCGGGTTGCCGGCCCGAACTGCATGGGAATCCTGAATACCGCCCCGCAGATAAGCTTAAATTCAACTTTCTCCCCGGTTTTTCCGCCGCCGGGCAATGTGGCCTTTCTATCACAGAGCGGGGCAATGGGACTGACGATTCTGGAATATGCGAATAACCTGAATCTGGGAGTTTCGACTTTTGTCAGCGTGGGCAACCGTGTCGATATTTCACCGAATGACCTGCTGGAATACTGGGAAGAAGATAAAGCCACAAAAATCATTTTGCTTTACCTGGAGTCATTCGGGAACCCGCGAAAATTTGCCCAAATTGCGCGGCGTGTTTCGGCGAAAAAGCCGATTGTGGTGGTAAAAGGCGGCAGCACGGCGGCCGGTTCAAAGGCGGCGGCATCGCACACCGGTTCGATGGCCACATCCGATATCAGTACAGACGTGCTTTTCAAGTATGCCGGCGTGATCCGGGCGAACACGATCGAAGAACTGTTTGACATCGCCAGCGTGCTCTCCAATCAGCCGTTACCGAAAGGCCGAAAACTGGCGATACTTACCAACGGCGGCGGCCCCGGGATAATTGCCGCCGATGCATCGGCGCGGAACAACCTGATATTACCGGCATTTTCTCCGGAAACGATAACGAAACTGAAATCCGTGATTAAGCGCGATATTTTGATAAACAATCCGCTCGATACGACGGCCGGAGCGACCGCCGAAGAATTCCGCGATATCCTGCAGGTGCTGGCCGAAGAACCGGATATCGATTCGGTAATGGCGATTTTCATCCCGCCGATTGTATCAAATAAGGCCGCCTCGGAAGAAGCCATCCGCAGCGTGGCGCCGATTTTTTGGAAACACCAGAAACCGCTGGTGGCCTGTTTCCTGGGGGAAAGAGGGTCGACGGCGAAGTTGGGTTCGAACGGACATTTTGTGCCCTGTTATCCCTTCCCGGAAGAAGCGGTAGCATCGTTAGCACGGGCGGTTGAATATGCAGAGAACTGCAAGAAACCGGTCGGGGAAATTCCGAAATTCCCGGGACTGCAACGGGGCAAAGCGCGCAGAATAATCGATAAAGCCATGAAAGAAAACAGCCAGCGGCCCTTCTGGCTGAGGGCAGACGAGACCTACAACCTGCTCGGTTGTTACGGCATCCGTTTAGCGCCGATGGCGATTGCGAAGACACCGGATGAAGCGGCCGCGGCGGCAGCTAGAATGGGTTTTCCGGTGGTGGTGAAGCTGGTTTCGGCGACGATTACCCACAAGACGGATGTCGGCGGGGTAGTGATCGGGCTTAAGTCCAAAAATGAAGTATTAAAAGCTTGCGATACGATTAAGGCCAATCTCATGAAACTGGGGCGTCAGAATGAAATGCAGGGCGTAATGGTGCAGCGCATGGTGACCGGCGGCATCGAAACAATCGTCGGCGTAACACAGGACCCGTCATTCGGGCCGCTGATGATGTTCGGCGCCGGCGGCATATATGCTGAACTGATGAAGGATATCGCGATCAGATTACCGCCATTGACCGACCTGGATGCCGGAGAAATGGTAAAATCCATCAAAATGTCGAAGATGCTGGAAGGATACAGGGATACGCCGGTTTCAGACACAAATGCTGTGGAAGACCTGCTGTTGCGGCTTTCGGCGATGGTGGAAGACGTTCACCAGATAAGCGAACTGGATTTTAACCCGGTGAAAGTGATGCCGAAAGGGGAAGGCTGTTGGGTCGTGGACGCCAGGATTATGCTGAAATAAAGCATAAAATATACATTGGTTGATTGAAGCGCAACGCCGATAAACAGCCGGGGACATGATTGCCCGATAAAACTACACAATGAACCGGGGGATTTAGCAGCGGTGATACTGAAGATTATTCTTCCCGGTACTGACTGTAGTTCTTAGGGAAATGTTTTAATTTTCTTTTTAAGTTTTTCCTGGACCAGTCATCCCACCAGTCGGGGGTGTAAAAGTCATCAAATGAGTAATCTGTTTGTACGTTTATGTCTGTAGTCATTAGTCTTCCTTCAGTATAGTAATTTTTTGTCCGATTTGAATCGCTAAAATATAGAATTTCTAATTCTACTATCTTTATTTTACTGCGGCTTTAGCTGATGTCAATAGATAATTTGTGATGAATAAAGCGGGCAGGTGTTTCTTTTTCGGGAGAGATTTCTTTTGTATTTAAGGTAACGCCAAATGCTTATATTAAAAACTGAGCAATGAATACACAACGACCATTTCCAGTTGACTCGGCAAAATACTCGGAGCCCAGGAATCAGTGCGGTCAGGTTCGTACATCCGTTTAGAAACTGAGTATACATTGACTGCGTCAAGTACCGAAAATGGCTTTCCGGTTGCGGCCTCCAGAAACCTGTCCCTATGGAAAACACTCTTATTTTTAGGTGTTTCCCAAGTATAATTCAAGATTACAGGCTAAAGCCCTCGCTAATACCGGTTATCAGGTGTTTTCTGGATTCCGTGTCGTTGCACGGAATGGGATTATTTTGGATTGATACCGGTACCATAACATTCGGGGCAGGGTTCGTAGAGATTAGCTCCCGGCTGGTTTGTTTTTATTTTGTGAGGATTAATGCCGCTGCCTTTGCAGTTCAGGCAGGCGCCGTAGTCGTCCGGTTTACCGGCGAGGGTGTGCAGGCCTGGCTTATCGATACCGCAGCCCGGTGCGGGACATGGTTTATCCTGGGCGTGAAGGTTGCGGACATCCCGACCTGTACCGTGGCAATAGGCACATTTCACGGTGAAAGAATTAACACGCGGCGGAGGTGATTTTTTATTATTCTCCGGATTTACCTGAGTACGCGGGAGAGCGTATCTGATTTCCATACTGGCGCCCTTGCCTTTGGGGGGAAACTGCAGGATTTTATCGACGGACGGCAGATAATGTTCGTACATCACTTCACAACAAGTCGCCATGCGGTGGAACGGCCCCGGGTAGTCTCCGACCCGAGCGTGGAGGTCATCGGCGCGAATATCCACAAAAGGATTTTCCGCGAGCTCAGCTTCACGAAACCAGGCGTTTAAAACTTTCTCAAAATCGGCTTTTTGGGGGATACCATCGGTCATGTTTTGTCTCCATATTTATCGTGGATTTATGCCGTTAAGCGGCTGTTGTTGAATCCGCGGTAGTGTCATTTTTAGAATAGTGTTGTTTCCGGCACAGCGGGTATTTAAAAATATCAGTAAACTTTACATAAAGTATAATTTATTTTACTGTTTAGCTGGGGAAATTTTATCCTCTCTATATCTCTTTGCCCCCTCTCTCTAGCTCTCTCCCACTATACTCATGACCTTTGTCCTGAGTACCTCCGCGCATTTTAGTGAAATACGCTCCGGGGGGAGAGAGGACTGATCGAGGGAGAGATCGCATAATTCTCTCTTAATCTCTCCTTACAAAGGAGAGAAAGTCTATAAATTCCATACAAATGGGATATCTTATTTTACCAGAGAAGCACCGACAATTGCTTTATTGATTTCCAGACTAACCGAAATGACGACATTGCCGGGCTGCGCACGGTAGAGCCGCTCGATTTTAAAATCGGTGGTGTAACCGTAAGCGCCGTGCAGCCTCAGGGCAGTGGCGATGACTTCGTTGACAACCGGCTGCACAAACAGTTTGCAGGCGGCAGCTTCGGTCTGGAACGCGGGGTCATCGGTATCGTGGAGCATGGCGGTGCGGTAGGTCAGCCAGCGGCAGGCCTGGATGCGGGCAGATAAATCCGCGAGTTCAAAACGGATGCCCTGCATGTCCGACATTGGCTTACCGTTGACGATGCGGGTTTTGGTATATTTCACCGCTTCGTCAAGAGCGGACTGAGCCAAGGCGGTAGCAACGATGCAGCCTTCGACTTTTTCAATGGCAATCCAGTAAAGGAGAGCCTCGAAGCCTTTGCCTTTTTTATGGAGCAACTGGTCTTTATGGACACGGACATCATTGTAATCGATATCCGCCGCTTCGATGCCGCCGGTACCCATCAGTTCCCATGTTTTCGGCGCGGTGTAGCCGGGGCAGTTCTTATCCACCAGGAAGGCGGTGCAGCCGCCTTCTTCGTCCCTGGTCCAGACAATCGCGGTGCCGTTGCGGGCCCCGAAGGTGCTGAAACGTTTCTGGCCGTTGATGATGTAGTAATCACCGTCAGGGCGGGCGGTAGTCTTTAAGGCACGGGAATCCGAACCGGTATCCGGCTCGGTGAACTGGACGCTGAAACATTTAGCGCCGTCAAACATATTGCTGACAAAGCGTTTTTTCTGTTCCGGCGTGCCGAATTTGCAGATGATTTCAGGGAGGCTGTTGTTAAAGGCAACCGGCCACCAGGCAGGGGTGCCGGAATAGGCCAATTGCTCGATGGCCAGCAAGTGCGCAAAGCCGCCGGCATCGCTGCCATTGTATTCAAGCGGTACGGTCATCCCGAACAGTCCGAGAGAGGCCAGCTTTTTGAGCAGGTCGTCAGGGATGCGGCGCGAGTCTTCCATTTCCTGCCATCGGGGTTCTACATCTTTCCGGGTGAAGTCCCGGACCATGGACTGAAGCATCTTTTGTTTTTCATTCAATGTAAAATCCATAATGTGCCTCCTGAACGTGTGGTGATATCTTTCTTTATAGTATCACGGGGGAGAAGGGAAGAGAAAGTAGAAACGAACAATCAAGATTCAATAGACAAGAATCAAGAAAATCCGAAATCCGAAATACGAAACACTAAAATAGCCGTAAGCGATCAGCACTCAGCGGTCAGATGGATCGCTAAATCGTACGCCGGAGGCGGATTCAAGAATGACAGGAGAGGGTGATTAGCAATGACAATTAAAAGAGGCCATGTTTTTCCTATGAATCGTATTTCATGGTTATTACTGAGGCCAGGTTGGTTTGATGTACATTTCGACTTAAAGTCGAAAGTATTTCGTCTGCGGACTCAAGATTCCTGCACATTCACTTCGTTCAGTGCCTTCGGTGTTCGCGGGAATGACAAGGGGATGGTTATGTGGTGGGTTGAGTTTAGACTCAACCCACCCTACGCGGCGATAGAGAATATTACTATAGCAAGCGGGACGCTTGATCCAGGGCGGCCATTTCTTCCGGAGTAAGTTTTAGTTTCAGAGCGCCGATATTCTGATTGACATGCTCTATTTTAGTAGCCCCGGGGATAGCCACGATAATTTCCCCGTGAAAATTAACTGCCCAGCTTAGAGCAACTTCAGACAGACTGCAATTGTGCGAACCGGCGATATCTTGCAACTTTTTAATTAAATTACGGGTTTTTTCTACCTGACGCCCTAACAGCAGGCGTCGGATGAATGGTAATTTCTTAATCAACCCGGGATTTTGATGAAATTTCCCCGTCAATAGGCCTTGCTCTAAAGGACTATAGGCAATAATAGAAATATTAAGTTCTTTGGCCGTATCCAGCACACCGTTTTTCTCAAGGTTACGGTGCATTAAATTGAATTTTACCTGGTTCGATGCCAGCGGCAAGCCATGTTTGGCCAGGGCAGCATGGGCCCGGCGCATCTGAGCAGCCGAGAAGTTACTGACGCCGATGTATTTAATTTTACCTTCCTTTACCAGACCGGCCATGGCATCCAACTGCGCCTCTATCGAGGAGAAGGCATAAGGCATGTGAATCTGATAAAGGTCGATTTTAAATGGTGAAAGACATTCCACGCGTTTATCAATAGTATGCGGAATATTTTTAGCGGTGCGGAAAAATGGTGCCCATTTAGTGGCAATCACGATATCGTTGTTGGTTATTCCTGCCTGACAAAGCGCCGCAGCCAAAGCCCGCTCTGAAACACCGCGACCATACATTTCGGCGGTATCAAACCAGTTGATCCCACCATCCAGGGTGATTTTTACTATTTTATTTATGTCTTCCTGTGAAGGACTGTTCCAATAAGCCCGGTTCCCTGCGAACTGCCAGCAACCTAATCCGATGGGCGTCACCAGTAAATCAGTCTTGCCAAGATGTCTTTTTTCCATCATTATTCCTCCGCTCCTATACTTCACCTATTATCTTACAACATCAGGGCAGGATGTGAAGGCAACAGCAACAATCGGCTTACATTCAAAATACCGGTAAATATGACAAAGTAGATATGAGGATCGTTGTCCATGTCGTGCAGACATTTCCAGTAAGAAAACGCCCGTCTTTTTTTATTCCGCCGTAAAAACAACTATATCGGGAATAAAAGGTATGTTTTACCGGAGGCTCAGGTAAAAGCGATAATGATTCAATCAATATTTAGTTGAGATCTCAGCCCGAGCCAGTTTGACAACCCGCTTAATAAAATCAGTTTTCGCATTGGTGTAACCATCGCGGTCATAACCGTATCTTTTTTGTAACGCTAATTTTAGTTTGCCGTACTCGTCAGCGATTTCAGGATGCGTCAGGAGATAATCTCTGAAATAGAGCTCATCCCAGTCACCTCGATAATCGGTGTGAACATGAAAGACCTGCCCCTTGAATCCTTGCGATGTGTATCCTTTGATGAAATACATGTGTTTTACCGGTATAGTGGGCTGATGGATGAATCTGTAGCCAACCGATTGCATCTTACCGATCAGTTTTGAGATATCAGTATCATTTTTAATTTCAACCAGAATATCGATGGTTGGTTTGGCGATCAGATCCGGTACAGCGGTACTGCCAATATGATTAATTCTAACAATGTTTGCGATACCAACAGCTCGCTCCAATAAGGTCTTTTCTTTCCGGAAGTTTTTTTGCCAGCGAAGCTGATGTTCGCTTAAAATAATCGGGAAAAACTGCGAGCGCTCCTCATCCGTCAGTTCATCTATATTTTTACTCATATATTTATCCGAATTAATTTTAACAAATTCTAAGACTTTATACAGAGCTATTCAGACTCAGACGGCGGTCAGTTTGAATCTAAAATGCATCGTTATGTTGTATTCCAATCCCGGGCATCACCGGACAGCAATGCATACAATTATCTCAAACCTATTATCGTTTCCTTTAAACGATAATAACGACAACAAAAAAGGAATCAGGTTTGTCGATTTTCATTATTTTACCGAGTAATGCAAGATAAGGCCATTATTGCCAACGGCAAAAACATCTGACGGGGAACTGCCCCAAACACTCCCGATAATGCCGGTTGTACCGCTGGTCATAGTAGTCCAGACATTGCCATCGTAATGCAGGATGGTGCCGGCACTGCCGACAACGAAGACATCGGATGAGGAACTGCCCCAGACACCTAAAAGTGCAATATTACTGTTCGTAGCGCCGGGCATGTTGCTCCATGCGTTGCCGTCGTAATGCATGATAGTACCGTAAAGCCCAACAGCGAAAATATCAGACGGGGAACTACCCCAAATCCCGGTAAAGGAATTGGTCGTGCCGCTGGTCACACTGCTCCATGTATTACCGTCGTAATGCAGGATAGTGCCCTGCTCGCCAACAGCGAAAACATCGGCCGGGGAACTACCCCAGATACCGACCATGAAAGCGGCCGCGCTGCCGGTCATACTACTCCAGACATTGCCGTCGTAATGCCCGATGATATCGCTATTGGTTAAAACGAAAACATCAGACGGGGAAGTCCCCCAGACACAACCAATATCAACTGTAGTACCGCTAACCATTTGACTCCAGGTCTGCCCGTTATAATGCAGAATAGTACCTTGATCGCCGACTGCAAAAACATCAGATGAGGAGCTGCCCCAAACTCCAATAAGGTCATTAGTCGTGCCGCTGCTCATTTTACTCCAGGACTTGCCATTATAATGAATAATTGTACCGCCGTCGCCGACCGCGAACACATCGGATGAAGAACTACCCCAGACATAGGCAAGCGGGCTGTGAGAAGAATCAGGGTCTTTCTGAGATGTCCAGGTGGGGCTTGTATTAGCGGATGAAGAAGAACAGCCGGTGATGGTAGAGACGCAGAAAACCAGAGTAATGAACAGGATGAGTAATTTCTTCAAGTTATATCTCCAGATAAATTGTTTTCAGTTTAGAGTTTATTCTGCTTATTGTCAAGAAAGAGAGTCATATCCGTACGAATATTCATGTGACAGGTGATGCAGGGGAGGACGTTTAGTTGATGAATTCCAAGCTCTACATCAGCTAAAAGCTGAGTACCTAGCGGCAAAATCCAAAAGCCAAACAAATTACGAATAGAGAAAGCAGGGATATAAAAGAAATAGCGGTCAGTAAATTGCTATAAATTGTATTTCGGGGATATAGAAAGGCAAGGTTGGTTTGATAGATTCCTCCCGCAGCAAATGTGGGACGATGCGATAAGGTCGGGAACGACAGTAGGTGGTTATGTGGTGGGTTGAGTCGAGATTTACCCAAAGCATGAGACTAATATACGAAAAACACGGGCGGTCGAGTTCCGAACTCGACCCTACGCATTTTAAAATATGGGTGAATAGCCCGATATTTTCATCGGGATGGTTGCCAATCCAGGCAGAAATGAAAAAGTAATTCTAAGGCTGGGCTTCAAGAACATTTTTTAAATTGTTAAGAGCTGCTTTCATCTGCTTGCGAACAGAACTTGCGAACATCGAAGAAAACAGTTTCATAAACCCGCCTAATTTGATATCGAATTGTAGAGTAAGTTTTGTGGCGCCATCAACAGAATCAAAGCGATATTGCGCTTTGATTGTCAGGTTTCGAGTGCCATACTCTTTATTCCAGGTCTGGTTTGGCTCATACCCTGTGACTTTTCCGGTCATCTTGGTTTTGAGCCCCATTGCCTTATTGGTCGCATTGAATGTCGTGCCGATACCAAACTGTCCCTGAGAAGTTTGCTCGGCTGCCGTAAGCGATGAGAACCATTTAGGCCAGCTCTTGATTTCGGTGGTGTAAGCGAATGCCCTGTCCGACGGACACTTGATGTTGATGCTCTCTTCGATGATTGCCATTTGAATACCCTCCTTTTTTATTTTGTAGAGATAGATATTCTGTACCGTTATAGCACAATAAATTCAGTCTTCGCGATATTTTCCGATGAAACAGGTATGATGAAGCAGGTGAAAGGATCAGGTAAGGAGTTAGCCGGTTATTTAATTAAGTGAACTGATTATTCGAGATGAATATTCTATAGAATATTCACAATCGTTAAAGATATTAACACTGGTT
>JBKQML010000011.1:0-3631 GCA_052326545.1 Dehalococcoidales bacterium | reverse complement strand
CTTTTTCAAATTAACCTCATTAAAAAATTATATTCTTTCCTATCTGACTTATCAATATTGACGTTTAGTAAGTCTTTGATTATTTATACGAAAAGAAAAGGAAAACTTTGCAATGATTTTTTAAAAGGATCAAGCGGTGGGTTGGGCTGTTGATTAGTGTCCAACAATGATATTCCTAATAAAATAAACTTAAGATTTAATTCATTTTGGGTTGTCTAATTATTACTGAGAAGTGAATATGATTGGGTATGGGTAGAAGTTCAAGAAGCTGCAAAGTCCCGAACTTGCTGAGGGAGAGGGGGAATCCCCTCCAGCTCGTGTGTCTTCCCCGCCCTATTAGGGCGGGGAAAAAGGGGTGGGTCGTTGGGAGAATATTCGACGGTGTTAACATATTTTACCTGCTTTAAATTTCAACTATATCTGAACTTAATCATATTTAATCAAAAATTCATCATTATCGGCTTTTTATGATACTATCTAATAAATGGTCGCATTTCTTAATTGGTTTTAGCGGGGGTTGAAGATATGGATGCTGAGTTAGATAATCTTGCGCAGTATGAAACCAGTGTCTCGCTGGAAGACGGTTCGCAAATATTATTACGGGCGCTCCATCCCGAAGATGCCGAAGCCTGCGTCAATTTTATTCACAGCATTAACGGCCAGACCAGATTTTTACGTTTCGGCCATCCTAAAGAAGCCCCCACGCTGGAAAGTCTGCGTAATTTCTGCAAGGTGGATTATCTCACTGCGTTTGCCGTAACAGCGGAAGTGGTGCATGACGGCCGGGAAATGATGGCCATTGCCCGGTACTACAAACTCCCCGGCAAGAATTCCGCCGAACTGTTCCTGCTGGTGGATGAAAAATATCAGGCCAAAGGCCTCGGGCTGGTATTATTGGAGAATCTTTTTAAAGTCGCCCGCAGTCAGGGTTTTTCTGCTTTTGAGACTGATATCCCGCTGGCGCACGAACCCATCCATTCCGTGATTACCAATTTTAATTTCCACGTCACCAAGGTTTCGGAGAAAAATATTTCTCACGTTGTCCTGCCCATCGTGGCCACCAAGAAATCAATCCATCGTGAAGAAGAAGTGGAGCGCCTCGCCACCATCGAATCGTTGAAAGGGATATTGTACCCGAAATCGATTGCCGTTGTCGGGGCGTCCCGCTATCCCGGCACCATCGGCTACAACCTGGTGCGGGCATTGGTGGAAAGCCGCTACGCCGGGGCGGTTTACCCGGTGAACCCGAACATTGACGTGGTGTCTTCGATTAAAACCTATCCGTCGGTCACGGCCATTCCGGGGCAGGTGGATATGGCGATCGTTGCCGTGCCGGCGCCCGTCGTCCTCAAAGTCGCCGAAGAATGCGGCCAGAAGGGTGTCAAGGGCCTGATTGTGATTTCCGACGGCTTCAAAGAGGCCGGACCGGAGGGCGCGGCCCGGGAACGGGAACTGCGCGAAATCGCCCTCGGCCACGGCATGCGCGTCGTCGGTCCCAACTGCATGGGCGTCCTCAATACCGACCCCGCCATCAGCATGAATGCCACTTTCTCGCCAGCCGATAATTTACCCGGCAATGTCTCATTCCTCTCTCAGAGCGGCGCCATGGGTGAGGTCATTCTGGGCTACGCCCGTTCTCTGAATATCGGCCTGAGCACCTTTGTCAGCGCCGGCAACCGGGCGGATGTTTCTCCCAACGACTTATTGCAGTACTGGGAATATGACCCGGCGACCAAAGTGATTCTGCTTTACCTGGAATCGTTCGGTAACCCCCATAATTTCATGCGCATCACCCGCCGCGTTTCCGCTAAAAAACCGATTGTCGTCGTGAAAAGCGGTTCGACCTCAGTCGGTTCGCGTGCGGCTTCTTCGCATACCGGCGCTTTGGCCACTTCGGAAACCGTCACCGAAGCGTTATTCCGCCAGACCGGTATCCTGCGGGTGAACGGTGTTGAGGAGCTTTTCGATGTGGCTTCCCTGCTTTCCAATCAGCCGGTGCCCAAGGGCCGCAGGCTGGTGATTGTGACCAACGGCGGTGGCCCCGGCATCCTGGCGGCCGATGCGGCCTCCAACCACGGTTT
The DNA here is from genome assembly GCA_052326545.1 of Dehalococcoidales bacterium. GTDB lineage: Bacteria > Chloroflexota > Dehalococcoidia > Dehalococcoidales > Fen-1064 > Fen-1064. The sequence goes on along the minus strand of JBKQML010000011.1, from coordinate 1,550 downwards.
GCTGCTGCCGGAGATTTCAGACGAGACTAAAGCGGCGATTCAACCGCATCTTAAACGGAATATCCATATCAATAATCCCCTCGATACCACGGCGCAGGCCTCGCCGTCAGAATTTGAAGGCATTCTGACTGAACTGGCCGTGGATAAAGGCAGTGATGCCGTGCTGTTTATTTTTGTGCCGCCGTCGATGGTTAATGTCAAAGAAGTCGAGAATGGCCTGAGGCGGGTTGCCCCGCTTTACCGCAGTAATAAAAAGACGCTGCTGGTCTGCTTTATGGGGCATAAAGGTTTTTCCTCCGAAGTCGGCACCCCCGGTAAATATGTGCCCAGTTACACCTTCCCGGAAAGCGCCATTTCCGCCTTGGCCAAAGCGGTCGAATATTCCGAACGGCTGGCCCGTCCGGAAAGCGCGCCGGTGAAATTCCATGATGTTAACCGCGAGAAAGCGCAGCAGATTATCAGCGCCGCCCGCAAGCAAAGTCCGCAGCCGCGTTCCTGGCTGGCCGGGGACCAGATTGGCGCCTTGCTCGGTTGTTACGGCATCCGCTATGCGGAAACAAAATTCGCTAAAACCCCGCCTGAAGCCGCCGCGATTGCCGCTAAAATCGGCTTCCCCGTCGTGATTAAACTGGCCTCGGCGACCATTACGCATAAAACGGATGTCGGCGGCGTGCAGCTCAACATCAATTCGGAAAAGGATGTCATTCAGGCTTTTGAGACGATCAAAGCTAAACTGTCGCAGCTCGGCAGGGAAAAAGAGATGGACGGGGTGATGATTCAGAAAATGGTCACGGAAGGCGTCGAGGCGATTGTCGGCGTGTCCAACGACCCGTCCTTCGGCCACCTTATCATGTTCGGTTCGGGCGGCGTCAATGCCGAATTAATGCATGATGTCGCTTTCCGTTTGAATCCGCTGACTGAACTGGATGTCCGGGAATTAATCGGCTCGATTAAAATGTCCAAACTATTTGATGGTTACCGCGGCCTGCCGCCTGCCGATAAACCCGCGCTGCAGGACCTGCTGCTGCGCCTCTCGGCGATGGTGGATGATAACCCCCAGATTTCCGAATTGGACTTCAACCCGGTCAAAGTGCTGCCCGTCGGGCAAGGCTACCGGGTGGTGGATGCCAGAATCGCAATCGGTTGAGCAATTTCTAAATCCAAAGCACGAAATCCGAAACAAATCCTAAATCCAACTAGCAAATAAACCCTAAATTCGAATATCGAAACCCTTATCCTTCAATTGAAGGATACGTTCGCTGAAGCGAAGTACTTCCGGCGTGTGCCTACAGCCTGCGGCAAATTCAAAACCCTAAATACCAAATCTATCTCATCAATTTTCTCTCCTTTGCAAGGAGAGATGAAGAGAGAATTATTGATGACTGTCCTGCCTACCAGTTCAGTAGAGACGGAGATTCTTCGTGAGCCTGAGGCGTATCGGAACGTGTATTTTTTTCTATTTGAAATTCAGGGAACTTTTCTTGAAATTAGGTATGCGACGCCCCTCGCGGTAAACTGGATAATGTGCTGCGATTTGGGATTTTGCCCCA
>JBKQML010000010.1:0-3085 GCA_052326545.1 Dehalococcoidales bacterium | reverse complement strand
GTTAACCTCAGGCCGGTGTCCAAGAAAGTGATCAGGAGAGCAACATCCCTGCTTCCAAGAGCTGTAAGCTGGTTTTGATAGGTTATTAATTTATTGATTTCTTCAGGTGTTAATGGTTCGATGACTCTTATGGGGGCTTTGGGTAATTTTATTCTGGTTAAAAGATTTTCTTCGATATAACTTTCACGGAAAAGCCAACTACTGAAAGCTTTCAGGGCTCTCACGCGTCCTTGAACCGTATAAGGTGACAATCCTCGGCTCTGTTGACTAATGATAAATTCTCTAACTGAAACTACCGAGAATTCACATAGTACGCATTCTCTTCCTGATGTAGCAAGAAATTTAGTAAACTCAGTCAATGTCTCACTATACCAAGAAACGGTCTTTGGGGATTTCGCTTCTGATTTGTTACATTGAGCAAAATGCATAATGAGCTTACTCAATTCTAATCCCGACATTTTAATCTCCGACCATTTATTAATCTTCTTAGCTTTTAACATATACTTGCCTCTCTTTTTTAACAATTGTCTAGCAGACAAGCAAGAAGATTTTACCCTGAAAAATTAGTTAATAATCAGGTGGTCGTTATTTGTAAAAAAAGAAAAACCACCCAAAAAACTGGGTGGTTTTGTTAGCTTCGAACTAGATTCAGATTCTGATGTTTCAAGTGAGAGCGGAGGGAATCGAACCCTCGACCAACAGATTAAAAGTCTGATGCTCTACCAACTGAGCTACGCTCCCGTATATATACAAAAAAGCCTTACTCCAGGGAGTAAGATTTCATTGTACCGAATTGAATTATAGCCTGTTCCGGCTTTCGTCGTCAACCATAATTCACGGCTGACAATAAAAATTGAAATCCGGCAATGGACATGCTATAATCTCATTACAATTAAATATCCGGAGACAGCGGGTTCCCGTTTTATCGGGATTAATTGATGCCTGCCGAGGAAAAGATACCACTTCACCGCCACGAATAACGGGTAGAAAAAGTTGGTTTGCTAAGTCCTGGCGCAGGCGCGCAAGGACTTTTTTATTTGTACAAGTATTGAAAAGGAGGTGAAAAATGCCGACGGAGAAAAAGGCACAGAGTATCGACCGGCTGGAGCAGGAATTAGCTAAAGCCAAAATCGGTATTCTGACTGACTATCGGGGATTGAAAACCCCTGAAATCAATGGTTTACGCCGTAAATTACAGGATGTTAATGGCGACTATAAGGTCGTTAAAAACACTCTCGTACGGAAAGCCGCGGAGAAACTCAACCGGACCGAAATAGCCGGTTCCTTCGAAGGTCCTACGGCCATTGCTTTTGGGTATGGTGATATCTCGCAATTGGCGAAGACTTTCTCCGACCACGTGCGCACATCGAAGATGAACCTCAGTGTCAAGGGTGGTTTCATGAGTAATCAATTGTTAACCCCCGCCGATGTCACCGCAATTGCCGCCTTACCGCCTAAGGAAGTCCTGATCGGTAAGGTTGTGGGCAGTATCAAGAGCCCGCTTTATATGCTGGCCGGTGTGCTATCTGGTCCCATCAGAGGACTGCAAAATGTATTAACTGCAAGAATAAAACAAATGGAGGCTAATAACTAAAATGGCAGAAAATGAAAAAGTACAGGGTATTATCAACACTATCAAGGAATTGAATGTTTTAGAGCTCTCACAATTGGTCAAAGCGCTGGAAACAGAATTTGGCGTTACCGCCGCCGCACCGATGGCAATGGCTGCTGCTCCCGCCGCTGGCGCTGCTGCCGCTCCTGCCGCTGAAGTTGAAGAAAAATCTGAGTTCACCGTCATTCTTAAATCCTTTGGGGCGAACAAGATTAACGTCATTAAGGCAATCCGCGAGGTCACCAACCTTGGTTTGAAAGAATCCAAGGATATGGTTGAAGGCGCCCCCAAGACGGTCAAAGAAAACATCAATAAGCAGGAAGCTGCCAGCATCAAAGAGAAACTGGAAGCTGCCGGCGCTACTGTCGAAGTAAAATAACCGTTAATTCAATAAGAAAATCGTTTCAGACTTTAAGGGGGAAAATATTCCCCTTAAAGTCTTGAGAATTACCACAAAAGCGAGTAACATAATTGCTAAGCCTCTGGTGTGGAGGTAAGGTATGAGCGCTTCTTGGGTTATTCCTGTCGCCATCGGGGTAGTAATATTCCTCTTTGGTATCGGATTGATTATCTGGGGTGTCAAAGAGGGTAATAATTATTACGATTCCTTAATCAACGGGTTTGATTTAAGGGAATTTTTTTCACGCTGGCCGCCGCGTCCGGAAGCCGGCGCTTTGATTACCGGAGGATGGATTGCCATCGCCGTCGCTGTCGTCACCGCCGGTATCGGTGGGATACTGTTCTGGGTGAACCGATAAAATACAGGATATTTCCGTAAAGAATAAACAAATACGGGGCGCTGATGCAGCACCCCGTTTTTATTATCCAAAAAATTCAATCAAATGAACTACTTTTTCTGGCTCCAGTTCGCCCGGTTGGTCATACTCATGCCGATGGGACCGGCCGGCCAGTTAAAACCGCCCATCATAATAATATCCACCCCTTCAGCCGTACAGATACCCTGCTCGACTATTTTGCGGGCTTCTTCCTGCGCGGCGGATAGCACGCGGTAGCCGACATGTGACAGGTCGCCCGGCACATCCTTGACCCGGACATGCATCTTCCCGAATTTCTCACTCAAGGCCTCAATCAGCTGGATGGTTTCTTCCGAGGTATCTTGAGTCCAGACCACCTCAACGATTTTCATAATGTTAGCCGGAACGAACCAGTGCATCCCGATAAATAACGGTTTCCTGTTCGTTACCGCGGCCAGGTCGGCAATCGTGAATTTAGAAGTGTTGCTGGCAAAAATAGAGTTCTTTTTAACCGTTTTATCCAGCTCGGCAAAGACTTTCAGTTTGATGTCTTTATTTTCCACCTGTCCGGATGGCCCGCCGCCAATGGTCTCAATCACCAGGTCGCAATTCTTCAGGTCTTCCACTTTGGTCGTGAGTGTCAGATTCGCCAGGGCGCTGTCCATCTGTGCGGGCGTAATCTTACCGCGCTCCACAGCTTCTTTCAGGCCGAAACGGC
>JBKQML010000009.1:0-5379 GCA_052326545.1 Dehalococcoidales bacterium | reverse complement strand
TGATCGCGCTCTGCACCCTTTTGTCGTTGGGATATTTTGCTTCGAAAAGCGGCAGGGTATGTTCCGCACAGCGGCAGGCAAACTCCAGCATCAACTGGAAAGAGGGCTCAATCGTGCACCGCATTGTCCAGATAGTATCGGCCAGGCCGCTGGACGCGATGATTTTGTCGAGGAAAATCGGGTTTTCTTTGCCGTATTTAGTCACGCCCCCCAGCGCTGCCGCCAGTTTCTTGTAAAGTTGCGCTGAGCCCGGTTCGGCTTTTATTCTGTTAAAAGTCGTCGATAACATTTTCGTCTCCTTAACCTGTCCTTAACCTCATATTATAGTGGTTTTATGAAAAACAGGGAAAAATTATTTTGGGCACACCAGGGCGTGCGCTTTATTTGCCTTTCCTTTTGATTAATCGGTACAATAATAAAGATATCCATATTAATAAATCTCAGTTATTTTTCTTATCTGCTAAATAGATTCCTAATCAAGTCGGGAATGACAAAGGGAGTTGATATATATGAAACCGAAAGTCGCACTGGTAAAAGGCGGAAATCGCGCTGCCAATATCGACAGGTCATTACGGCTGTTGGGGGACGACATCAATCTCAAAGGCGTGAAGAACCTTTTTATCAAAGTGAATCTGATTTCGCGGGACAATCAACTCGGGGCGACCCATGTGGACGGTGTCCGCGCTTTGTTAAAGTACCTGCGGGAACGCTACCGGGGAAAAATCACGATTACCGAGGGCTTACGCGGCACGGCGCAGACCATATTTGATAAGTTAGGCTACCCGCCGTTGATTAAAGAGTTCGGTGTCGAGTTTTTTGACCTGCACAACGGCGATTTTGAACTGCTGGAGGTTTATGATGCCGGTTTGCAACCGATGAAACTGCATTTTTCCAAACAGATCATCGAAAGCGATTACCGCATCGCCATCGGCCCGGTGAAGACGCATGACGTGGTCGGAGTGACATTGTCCATCAAGAACCTGGCGATGGGAGCGCTGGCCGATAACGGTGACAAAGGGAGGATGCACCAGGGACACCCCGTGCACAACCTGAACCTTTATCTGCTGGCGAAAATGTGTCCTTTGCAGTTGAGCATCAACGACGGCTTTACCGGCATGGAAAATGACGGCCCGATCCGGGGCACCGGGGTCGATTGGGGAGTAGCGGTCGGCAGTTGCTCGCCCGTGGCCGCCGATTGTCTGGCGGCGCAGTTGATGGGGTTCGATATTAACGATGTGGGGTATCTCTGGTACGCGCAAAAAATGGGGCTGGGCGTGAGTGAGATGAGTGAGATGAATATTGTGGGGGACAATCCAAAAGACTGCTGCCGGAAATTCCAACCGCATTCGACTTTTGAAGAACAGCGCCGATGGAGAGACGAGAGGGTGAGCAAACTGCTGCGGATTTAGTATTGGCATCCCAATGATAATTGGAATCAATCGATTCACGCGGATTCCCGCCTGCGCGGGAATGAAAAAACGGAAAAAACTTTTACAAATTTGTAACCTCAGGGCAGTCCTGTAATAAGTGTTCCCGCATTGACGAGGCGATTCAGGGTATGTTAATGTTCAAAGTAAGGTAGTGTAACTACGAAAAGGTCAGCATATATATTTCAGCCCGTGGAACGTCAGTTTAATAACTAAATTGCACTCCAAATTGGAAGACCATTGGAAGCGTCTATCGGCCGGTGAGGGCAGCGAACCCCCATGGGTTAGTTGTACTCTCCAATAGCCACGCCGCTCCAGTAGAATTACAGTTTGCTCAACCTGATAGGCCGGAGGTAGCGCTTTTTTTAAAGCCGTGTGATATTTATTAAAAGATAGCAATCTAATGAGGGAGGAAACTACATGAGCGAAAGACAGGTCTGTATGATTGGAGGAGGCATGAGTCTATGGGGACGCCGGTCGGCAAGTCTGGTAGACGTCGTCCAGGAAGCAGCGAAAGCTTGTTTCGATGACATTCCCGGTATTAAGAGAAAAGACGTCGACGGGTTTTTGTTTGCCTCTTCTTATTGCGGCCGAAATCCTTTTCAGGTCAATGCCGCGCCGGTAATGGCGGAACGGATTGGCATCAAGCCTCTGAACATGTGCAGCCGGGTTGATACGCTTTGTGCCGGCGGCAGCTCGGCAATCATCCTGGCCGCCGGACTGGTAAAGTCCGGAATGGCCGATGTTGTGGCCGTAGCCGGCGGTGAGAAACTTTACACTCCGCAGATGTGGGAAGCATATTACAGCGAAATGGCTTCCATCGACCATGACTGGGACGCGCCTCACGGTATGGGTCTTCCCGGACCTTTCTTTGCGATGACGGCCAAAGACCACATGAAACATTACGGAACCAAGAAAGAACATCTGGCGGCAATCTCCGTCAAAGCCCGGCGCTTCGGAGCCACCAATCCGAAAGCACAATTCCAGAAAGCAGTCACCATGGACGAAGTCATGAAAGCCAGGCCGATCGTGCCGCCTCTTTCTCTGTTTGATTGCTGCCCGCTTACCGACGGTGCAGCCATGACCATTCTCACTACCCCGGACAGAGCCAAAGCATTTACGAACCATGCTCCGGTCTACATTAAAGGCACCGCTCAGGCTACACTTCATAGTATATCCGCGAATTTCCCGGGTCAGCACTTCGGCGATTGGGTCCACATGAGAGCGGCCGTCAAGAGAGCCTATGCCGTAGCCGGAGTTAAGCCGGGCGATATTGACGTTGCCCAAACCCATGATTGTTTTACCATCTCCGAATTGATTGAAGCTGAAGAACTCGGCTTCTGCAAGAAAGGAGAGGGTGGGCCGTTCGTGGCTGCCGGTGAAACCGATATCGGCGGCAAAATCCCGATTAACACCGATGGCGGCCTCTTATCGGTCGGGCATCCTTTCGGCGGCACCGGTATCCGCCAGGGTCTGGAAATCGTGAAACAACTGCAGGGCAGAGCCGTTAATCAGGTTAAGGGAGCCAAAACCGGACTGACCCATAACCTGAGCGGACTGAATGTAGAACACACCGTCCTCATTTATGGCCTGGAACCATAATAAGATTAGATAATTGAGTTAAGGAGGAAATATGCCGATACCAGGAATACCCGTATTAGAAGGTAAATATTTTTCGACCATGGACTTCTATCCCATGGAAGCTCCGGAATTCAACCGGATTTCTAAATTTTACGAGAATCTTGCTTCAGGGAAACTCACCACTACCAGGTGTAAAAAATGCGGCGCTACACCATTTCCTCCCCGGGTGGTTTGCCCCGAATGTAATTCCGATGAACTGGAGTGGGTTGAACTACCCGCTAAAGGAAAAGTATTGAATTTCAGTGAAGAAGTTGCCGGCGTGCCGCTGGGCTTTGAATCACCGCTAATTCATGCCATTATCGACCTGGGTCACGGTTTACGGCTCCTCTCACGCGTTGCCAACTGTCAGCCCGGACAACTTAAAGAAGGAGACGAATTACAACTTCTTGTGTTCTCAATCCCGCCGATGATAATGGACTCTAAAGAAGGTCCGAAGGAATGCCCCAGAGTATTCTTCGCCTTTGAACCGGTAAAGAAATAATTTGATTTAATAGAAGGTTTTATGGCAAAAGATAAAGTAAAATGTCCATTCTCGAATAAACTCTGCAAAGAATGCGCCCTGTACCGGGGACGGCATCTGAATTTGTGCTATATCCCTGATTATCGCGGCTATCTCGGGGTCAACAAGCAGCCGTCCGTCAACAAATCATTTGAGATACCGAAAAACATTGCCGCCAAACCGTTTGACCCGTTTGAAATATTAATAAAAGAGCGTAAGGAGATGCTGAATGCAGATAGACGGTAAGTTTGTAGTAAAAGGTAAAATAAATGATGTCTGGGTACTGGTACTGGAACCTGGAACTCTGGCTTCCTGTATCCCGGGCGCGGAAAAAATCGAGTCCACCGATAATAAGACTTATAATTGTCTGGTCAAACAATCGGTCGGTCCCATCACCGTAAAATTACAGTTCGTCGTTGTTTTAACCGAAATCACACCGCCAACCTACGTCAAGGCTGTCGGCAGAGGGGAAGCGCTGGGTAAACTCGGCACTTTCGGCATCGACCTGACAGCGCATCTGGCGGAACTACCCGAAACCACCTGCGAGATAAATTACAAAGCAGATGTCAGCATGGTCGGGAAACTTGCGACTTTCGGTGAGAGAATAATGAGAGCCAAGGTCAAGAGTGTCGGCGATGAGTTCACTAAAAATCTCGAAAAGAAATTGAAGGAAAAGACAGGCAGCTAGCAGACTTGTCTTTTCGTTTTCCTTAACTCTGAGTACTGCGTAAGTATCAAGAGAAAAAACAAATTAATCGTTTTTAAAAGTCCGGAAAAATGTAAGGAGGTCAGGCAAGCATGATAAAGGACTTTGAGTATTTTGGCCCTAAAACGCTCAATGAAGCACTCGTTCTAATAGATAAATATCGGGATGATTATAAGATAATTGCCGGCGGGCAATCGCTACTCATCCTCATGAGACAGGGGTTATTAACCCCCGAGAACGTCATCGATATTTACGGCATCAAGGAATTGGACTACATTAAATCCGATGGCAAGAAAGGCCTGAAGATCGGCGCATTGACCACCCATCGTGAGATCGAATATTCCGGGTTAATGCAGGGCAGTTTTAAAGTACTCTCCGACATGGAGCACCTGCTGTCCACGCCGCAGACCCGCAACCGCGGCACCATCGGCGGTAATATCAGCCACGGTGACCCGGCCGGCGACCCCGCTCCCGTATTGATGGCATTAGGCGCCAATGTCAAATTGGCCAGTGTCGCCGGGGAAAGAATCCTGAACATGGAAGAATTCTCCATTGATTACTTTGAGACCGCAATGCAGCACGGTGAAATGCTCGTCGAAATACAACTGCCGGCTCCCCCGCCCCGTACCGGCGCGGCATACACCAAATTCAATATTATCGCCAGCGACATGGCAACCGTCAGCGTGGGTTCTTGCGTAACGCTGGCCGCAGATGATACCTGCAGCGAAATACGCATTGCCCTGGGAGCCGCTGCATCGCGACCGATGCGCGCGAAGAATGCTGAGGCAATTTTAAAAGGCAAGAAAATCACCGATGCTTTACTGAAAAAAGCCGGACAGGCCGCCTCCGAAGAGGCAGAACCGGTTACTGATATCAGTGCCAGCGAAGAATACCGGCGTGAGCTGGTTAAAGTCCTGACGGCACGGGTCACGAAAGAAGCCATATCTAGAGCGAAGGCAGGTTAAGGAGGAGAATATGCTTAAAGAGCTGAAACTGACAGTTAACGGTCAACCCTATGAGCTTTCGATACATCCCAGGACATTACTGGTGGAAGTCCTCAGGGAACAACTTGGTTTAACCGGCACCAAACGCGGCTGTAATGAAGG
>JBKQML010000008.1:0-4821 GCA_052326545.1 Dehalococcoidales bacterium | reverse complement strand
CGATGATTAAAATATAAATTCGTATCAGGAGGTGTCCTTTGAAAGTAATTGTTACCGGAGGGGCAGGATTTATTGGCTCTAATCTCGTAGATGAACTAATTAAGAGAAAAATAGAAGTGGTAGTTGTTGATGACCTTTCCACCGGATTTAAGAGAAATGTTAATCCATTGGCTAAGTTTTATTATGCAAGTATATGCGACCGTGAACTTAAGCTAATTTTCGAAAAAGAAAAACCCGATGTAGTCTTTCATCTCGCCGCGCAAACTGCAGTTAGCAGGTCGATTGCCGATCCTTATTCGGATGCCAGGATAAATATCCTCGGAAGTTTGAATGTAATTTCTAATTGTGTGGAATGTGGTGTGAAAAAGATTGTATATTCCTCGTCTTGCGCTCTTTACGGTACACCGGAATATTTACCGGTTGACGAAAAACATCCGGTTAATCCGCTCAGTCCTTACGGAATATCTAAACATACAGTCGAACATTATCTGTCCGTCAACAACCAACTTCACGGACTTTCCTATATTGCTTTAAGGTATGCTAATGTCTACGGACCGCGCCAGAATCCTTTGGGTGAAGGAGGAGTTATTGCCATCTTTTGCGGAAAAATGCTGGCCGGTGAACAACCGACTATTTTTGGCGCAGGCGATAAATCCAGAGACTATGTTTTTGTAGCCGATGTTGTTCAGGCAAATATCCGCGCAATGGAATCTACAGAAACAGGAATTTACAACATCGGAACCGGAATTGAAACTTATGACAACATGATTTTTGATATGATTGCTTCGGAATGCGGTTATTTAAAAAACCCTAAATACAGTCCCGAACGGAAAGGTGAGATTAAGAGGATATATCTTGATAACACCCAGGCTGTAATACACTTAGGCTGGAAACCTCAGGTCGGCACCAAAGATGGGATTCCGCAAACTGTCATGTATTATCGGATAATCCGACCAGAAGGTTTTCAAACCAAGACTCTGCAGACGAATTTATCACCCGGGGAAATCTTGAGATAATTCAAAGCTCCGTAAAACCAATAAAAAATACGTCAGCCAATAATTAAGCTGACGTATTTTTTTAAACCCTATTAAAATGGATTAATCATCGCAATTTGCGGCACAGCCTCTATTAACCCCGCCGTTGGCTGTTTTCATTTCGCTGTAGATTTTTCTGTTGAAAATATCTTTCCTTTACTTGTTTCAGCGTTTGTAGCCAGTAAAGTATCGCCGATGGTCGCTTCAAATCCGCCAACCACATTTTTTTCATCCGGCGTGCACATTTTTTCATACATCCGCTCCCCATCCCGCAAACCGATGCATTTTACTTTTGTATCTTTATTGCCGTAAAGTTTAATTACGGTATTGACCACATCCTTCAGTACCTGCGGCTCGCCGGTGGGCGTAAAATATATTTTGCCGTTTTCCCCGCGTTCAATTAGCGCGAAATATAACTTTACCACGCCTTCCACCGAGGTGTAATACCGTATCATCTCCAGATCAGTCACCGTAATTTCGTTATATTGCTCGATTTGTTTCTTCCAGATATCGACTACACTGCCCGTAGAGCCCACGATATTCCCGGAACGGACAATCATGAACCTTTCTCCATTCGCGGCCTTCATTGCCCGTTCCATCACCAATTTCTCTGCCACCAGTTTCGTCCCGCCATAGCAGTTAACCGGTTCCACCGATTTATCGGTGGACATTAAAATAAACGTCTTGCCGTGGAAGGCATCCAGGATATTCATTGTGCCCAGGATGTTGATTGTCACCGCCAGCCGGCACTCTACTTCACTAAGGTCCACCCGTTTCATTGCCGCCAGGTGAAAAACGGTGTCTTTGTCTCTTAGTATCTGTTTTACGGCTTCGGTGTCTCGAATATCGGTCATCGAGATTTTTAACCTTTTATCAGGGCACTCCGTTAACAGTTTTGAGATAACCCCTTCGCTCCTGGACATTGACGTTACTTCGATATCGGGATATCGATTCAGCAGCTCACAAATAAGCTTACGTCCGACAAATCCACTACCTCCGGTTACCAGTACTTTTTCCATGTTACCCTCCTTATATTTTTATAATTTATTGAGACTTAATTAAGACACTAAACATATTAAATTCGAAATTTGAAAAAAGCTGCAGCGTGTAAACGCTACTTATTGAAAACCCGATCAGGCTGCCAAAATAAAATCCCAGCGAAGCATACCAAATGTTTATTGCAATGAAATGATATGAGATAATTTCCGCGGCAATTACCGTAAGTACCGATATCACCGAAACGCTACTCTTCTTAAAGACCGGTAATACCATCGAATCAAAGATTATGCCGGAAAAAAATATCGAACCGCAAACAACGGTAATCAATATCGGTATCACATTCTTATCGGCAATAAAAAGATAGCCGAACAGGGATATCAATATGCCCAGCACTAATGCAGTCAATAACATGATGATGAAACTATTCCGATATTGGTATCTGTAAATTTCGATTCTATTTTGTATTTCGGTAAATGTCCCTTTAAATCGATTCTCGACCAGCACTTTGGTTTTACTCGAAAAATAAGCAACTACGCCAATCGATAACATCGGAATAAGGCCAAGAAAAGCTCCCTCGGTATAAGGGCCGAGTATTGTCAATCCTTCACCGGAAGCCCGACCCTGAGAAATCCAAACGAATATTTTATCTAAAAAGACTGCCAATACGTACAAAATGTTGAACAAAATCGCACCCATATTCTGTGATGCGAGGTGGCCGATACGTCTCAGGTCTGCTAACAGGTCTGGGGTAAACGATGGTTTTTCGAAAGCTCTCAGCCCGCCTAGCCAGGATAAAAGTAATAGAAAAATACTCCCCGTAGTAAAACCTGCCAAGGAATATGCAGGATGAATTTGATAGGAACCGTAAGTACAGATAAATATTCCAAGATAACCGGCAGCAAAGAGCGCCGCAGGGTATAAATTTTTTTCCGCTGCCCAAAAAGCGGAGGTTATCACCCATATTACTGAGTATAAGAGAGTGAGAATAATGATAAAGGAGAAATTAATGATAGAGTAATTTAAAACTTTCAGAAAATAGGGGGTCCCGATGGCGAGCAATATCAATGATATTACAATAGTGCATAAAATACCGGCTTTAATGCCTCTGATAGCAGCGCCCTGGGCGAAATATTCGCGATCTTCAATTATGCGATAGATCAACAACTGCATTCCGGCCGCAGCGGTTAAACTGATAATAATGGCGGCAAAGATTGTGATGGAAAGGTTATTCAATTGCGCGGAACTAAAATCTCTAAGTAAACTGAATAATAACATCGAAATACCTGTAGTGATCAACGACGGCACGATGAATAATACCGCCTGGCGTACCCCCGGATTATTCACGATGGGTTTAAACAACTTTGTCAGATTATACCCTTCTATGCTCATTTATTAGTTCCTCATAAAGATTCCGGAAGTCCTGTCCCATTTTCTGGATGGTATATTGTGTTTTGGCTTTTTGTGTTGCCCGTGCACCCATTGCAAGCCTGAGTTCTTTGTCCGCGATGAGTTCGTAGTATTTTTCCGCTAATTGCTCCGGTTGGCCGGGGGGAACCACGAAACCAACACCGTCCGCAAGAATTTCCGGCACGCCGCCCACTGCCGTGCAAACCGAAGGCAGACCGCTGCTCATGGCTTCCAGCAGCGCATACGGCACTCCTTCCGATAAGGAAGCGAGGGTAAATACGTCCACTTTGGGATACCACTCTACAGGATTGATATGTCCCATAAATTTAAAATGGTCGCCGATACCCAGATTTTTTACCAGATCCTGACATTCTTCGTAATATTGTTGGTCCTGAATATCTCCAAGCATCACAAAATCGACAGGACATCTATCGATTACCATTTTCGCCGCCATAATTAGGTCTGTTACTCCTTTTATCGGAACTACTCTGGCAAAACATCCGATGACCGGTGTTCGTTCAGGTCTTATCGACGGTTGAAAACGTTCGATTTCGATGCCGTTATTAATTACCTGTATCTTACTGCCATCAGCGCCTAATTCCTTTTCGATCGGGATGTGACTCAAGCAAGGGGGCACCAGCCTATTTACATAGCTGTAAGAGGTTTTAATCATCGACTCACTGAATTGCATTAATTGTTTTCCGTAAGATTCTGATACTTTCTGTCTAGTCAAATCGTTGCGCCTCTCTTTTAAATACAAACCCTGTTCGGTGATAACCAGGGGTTTTTTAAAAGCTACTTTGGCTAAAGCTCCGGCGAAGCCGGCAAATCCGGTACTCACGCAGTGATATACATCTGCTTCCGGAATTTCATTAACGAAATTCAAACTATCCAGCATCATTGAATCAAGCCCGTAACTCGTCCAAAAATATTCTAAAAATGATGCGCTGGCATCATGCTTCTGATAATTGGTTTTGACGAAATCCCAATAACTTTGAGAACGCAGCCACGATTTTCCCACTCCATTCCTCGGTAATGAATTGACCAACCGGTCTAAACTTAATGCTTTGCCTTCACTTGCCCCGGTAAAATAATCGACCAGCGCTGAAGATGCTTCTTTGGACAATTTTCCGTGTGATTTTTTCTTATTGCTTCTGATCAAGGGTTTAACTACCACATTATTAATGTTGGGCAGTCTTTCGTATACCCACGGCTTCTCTTCCTCGAAAGCTACAATACAGAAAATCTCGAATTCGATGTCTTTTAAATTTTTAATTAACATGTGAGCCCATTCACTTAATCCGCCCGGAATTATCGGGTAAGAGCCTTCGGATATAATACAGGTTCTCGTTTTTTTACCCCTTTTTTTCATCGATAATTC
>JBKQML010000007.1:0-4127 GCA_052326545.1 Dehalococcoidales bacterium | reverse complement strand
CTCCGGTTCGGCAGAATCGTTCCAGTTTGGGACAAAATCCCAAATCGCATCGCATTATCCCGTTTACCGCGAGGGGCGCCGCATACCAGAAAACATAAAATTGAATTATTTCCTTGGTATAGGATTTTTTAATAAAACCCACGCCTTGTCATTCTTTGGTTCCCTTTAGTTGTACCGTCGTCCCTGCCTGTACTCCTCATACTCCTGTTTTGTCAGTCCCCTCGCCCCTTGAGGGAGAGGGTTAGGGTGAGGGGACAATGTATACTTTACGCAATAAATGTATATTTTGCGCAGCGAACGTATCCTCATCCGGAGGCTGATGTTCAGCCTCAAACTCCGGCTCAAATATCCTGTTCTATCCTATTGAAATTCATCAGGTAGTTATTTATAATACCTGTGTATCCGGGATTTCAGTTCGAAGCACGCTATGGTCTGATATTGAATAAATCATCATCAGTCTGTAATTCTTGACGCTGGCGCAGCTTTCGTATATAGTACACTATAATCGGTTGAATTTTACGCAGATAGCCTGATTCAAATAGATAAAATGCATATCCTTATATCCGGGGTTTGGAAAAGATACAAGGAGATAATTAATGGAAAGTGGTAACCTGATTCTGGCCAAGAAAATGGCACAATCGATTGTCAAAGACGGTTTCGTCCGTGATATGGATTTGTTTAACGATATCTCGAGAGTATTAAAGCAGGCCAGTGACGACCCGGAAGCAAAATCATTATTAAATCGAATCACGCTGATCCGGCTCAGCACCATGAATCAGAACAGGGTAAGTACGCCGCCTCCCCCGCCGCCGCAGAATATCACACCCGTTGCGGAAAAAATCAGTCCGCCGGTTTCGCCGCCGGTCCAGGAAAAAGTAACTCCGCCGGTCCCGCCTAAACTAACACCGCCGGTACCGGAAAAAGTGTCTCCGCCGGTTCAACCTGTTAATAAACCGCCGGTTCAGGCCAAAAACACACCGGTTAAAAATAAAGTCGCCGCCCCGGCTCCGCCTAAAGCTGCTCCACCCGTTCCGCCAAAAGCGGTTGCGCCAAAACAGGACGTCACCGCCGTTGCTCCTCAGGATGAAGTCGCGACTAAAGGAATCCCGATCGGCCTTTGGGTGCTGGCGATAATCCTGGTATTGCCCGGCGGCATTATTGCCTCTTTGATGGCGAAGAAAAAATATCCGGCAAAATCAAGGGCATTATTACTCGTCGGCATTCTCACCTCCGTAATCGCAGTATTGATCGTGTTTATCTTGGTAAAATATACTCTCTGATTCCCGCGGCAATACTGCAATTGCCTCTAAGACAAAATGTCAGGCACAGGAATACCATTTGCGGCAACTTTTCGGGCGCTCAATTGGTAAGTTCGCCTGCCCCGACGACAATAATCGTAGAATCATCTTCTACCCGTTGGGTGTTAAAAGAATAAAATAATCCGGGAACATAAAATTAAGGGCTTGATTGAAGAGCCGCGTTATACATGTACAGGTTGATACCGAGGGACCCATTTGCATTCGCGGCAATGGTAATGTTTGCGGTGATGGTATCGTTCACGTTAAATGTGCTCATATCCTGGTCGGTCACTACGGTCACCATACCACCGATACTGTCTGCCACGGGATTGAGCAGCGTGCCGACGTTGCTGGCCGATTCAATTACCAGTACCAGCGTCCAGGGATACCCGGTTGATTGCGCGGCAATATTAATTATTTGAGCGGTAACGATGCTGTCCGCGATTGTGGTAGCGCCGCCCGTTGTAACGGCAGCGGTGGTTGTGTTCGTAGTCGTATTATTACTCTTACAGGCTACAACCGAAAACGATAATAGCAATATCATTAACAATACGGCAGCAGCCGGAAATAATTTTCTCATCTATTCCTCACTTCCCGTCCGCTCCGGAAAATAGTTGATACCGGAAACCACACCTATAGAAAGCAGGTTTAAATTTTAACCGCTTTAAGCTACTCTCATTGTTCAAATATATCACACCGGTCATAAAAGAATTATAAAATTGAAAACTCATACATTACAAAAATATGTCATTTAACCATCTGAGAAATCTCCAATTCGCAATTACCTCCGTTTATTGATTATTAATTACCCGGATAATATAATTTGTATATTATGAAGTTCAGGATTACCCGGTGAAAAAATTCCGCCGAGGTATCAGGGAAATCGTTGTAGGGCTGCTGGGAGGGCTTTTATTCAGTGCGGTTTTAAGTTTTTTTACACGGAGCGGACTGATTCCTTCTAACCTGGTGATCTGGTTCACCGTAATTGGACTGATCAGTTCACTGATCACCATCTTTTCTTTTCAGACGGCGGGAATTGTTTTCACATTTGGCTGGATTCTGGGCGCATGGTTATTGAAAAACTTGATGAGCAATACCGATTTTCTTGTCTATTTTTGGGCGCCGGTGGCGACACTGGTTTTCAGAGTATTCGTTTTTATCAAGAAACGGGTTTTCCGCGCCGGTCAACGGAGAATATTTTGACAGACAGCCTTTGCTCTATTATAATTGGAGCAATACTGATTCAATGGAGAGCAGCCTGTGGTTTTAAGAAGAAGACCGGAACCGTCCGCGGATGATGAAAAAGGCGCCGGTAACAAAGACGCCGATATTCAACAACTCGCGGCGCGATTAGACGCACTGGATACCCGTCTGGATAATATCGATTCGATGGTCACCGCCGTCGCCGAACGGGTGATGAGCCGCCCGATGGTCATCACGGCCACCTGTCCGCATTGCGGGAAGAATATGGAAATTGCTCTCATCGGCACCCAAAAACCAACTAAATAACCGGCTTAGTCCCCTGCTTAAATTTAGCGGTGGTTCAACCGTAAATCATCCCTGACATTTTTATCTCATAATCCATCATTTTTGATTATTTCCACGGATTTTAGTAATTTAAATAGATATACCCGGGGGTATTTTTGTACTTTATTCCCAGGTTCTACATCACTTTTAACTGTACTTGATGTAAAGGAGACTGAATTTGCTGCCACTAATAATCGTCATCATTTATTTCGTCGTAATGATCGGCCTGGGACTGTCTACCCGGAAACAGGCTAAAAACGCCGGCAGCTTTTTTGTCGCCGGGAGAAGCGGTTCCACGCTGTTTATCACCGGTTCCCTTTTAGCTACAATTATCGGGGCTTCGGCCACCCTCGGCATGGCCGGACTGGGCTTTACCCGCGGTCTGACCGGCGCCTGGTGGATACTGGTGGGCAGCGTCGGTCTGGTAGTTCTGGGTTTTCTTTTTGCCCGTAAGGTCCGGGAATACGGTTTTTATACCCTGCCGGGTCTGGTCGAAAAACAATACGGCCGTCTGCCGGCCATGGCAGCCTCAATACTAATTGTCGTGGCATGGATGGGCGTGATTGCCGGGCAGATTATTGCCGCCGGCAGCATCATGGCGGTGCTCGGTTACGGCAGCCCAACCCTCTGGATCTGGATTTCCACCGCGGTTTTCATCTTTTATACCGTGCTGGGCGGGCAGCGGGCGGTGCTCAAAACCGACCTGTGGCAGACTATTATTATCTTTCTGGGGATATTCGGCGGCCTGGCTTTTGTCCTGTGGAAAATCGGCGGTTTCACGGGTCTGAAGAACGACCTTCCGGCCGGTTATTTTTCTTTTCCCGTGAGTGCGAAATTCAGCCCCATCCAACTGATTAATTATCTGCTGCTGATCGGGTTGACTTATGTGGTGGGACCTGATATGTACTCCCGGATTTTTTCGGCGAAAGACGGCCGGGTGGCGAAAAAGAGCGTCTTCTGGACGGCCGGGTTATTGGTGCCGCTGGCATTGGGAATCACACTCATCGGCATGGCAGCTGCGGTGCTCTATCCGCATACTGCTTCCGGACAGGCATTCCCGACCGTTATCAAAGGGGTGATGCCGCCGGTGCTCGTCGGTCTGGTCCTGGCCGCCTTACTCAGCGCCGTGATGTCTTCGGCCGTGACCTGTCTGCTCAGCGTCAGCACCATATTAACCACCGACGTAATTCATAAATTTAAACCGGCGCTTTCGGAAGAAAAATTGATCGTCATCTCCAAATGGGGAATTGTGGTGCTTGGCCTGCTGGCACTGGCCGTAGCTTTACAGTTGAAAGAAATAAT
>JBKQML010000006.1:0-5296 GCA_052326545.1 Dehalococcoidales bacterium | reverse complement strand
TTGGCATCCAGGTTGAAAACGAGCCGGGTATCGCCGGCAGCGACCGTGATTATGGTCCTGAAGCCCAGGCTGAATTCGATAGCCCTGTACCGGCTAAATTAGTGGCTGCGCTGAAAGCTGCCGGTAAGGGGCGAGTTTACGATATCTGGCAGCTGGCAGGCGGTAAAAAATCCGGCACCTGGCCCCAGTTATTCGGTTGGGAGGCTGGTGAGCTCTTGACCGCCCGGAGCATCGCTACCTATATCGACAGTGTCGCTGCGGGCGGTAAAGCGGTTTATGATATTCCGATGTTTATTAATGTGTGGATGATGGCACATCCCTTATGGTCGCTGCCGGGAGCGCACCATGCCGCGGGCGGGGCTGTCAGTAGAGTACTGGATATCTATAAATGGTCTACGCCGCACATAGACATCATCGCACCGGACATTTATATCCGCGACACTAAGGGCTTTGAGTTTGCCTGTGCCGCCTATGCCCGTGATGATAACCCGCTATTCTTGCCTGAATCGGTCCAGGAAGTGACCGACGGCGGCAGAAGTTCTCAAATCTGGAATATGTTCCGTGCCATTGCCGATTATAATCTCATTGGTTACTTCTTTTTCGGCGTAGAGTATATTGTCACCAGGGATGGTTCTTTCCGCCCTGAGTTCCGGATGCTGGTGGAAAATTTTCAATGTATGGCGGCAGTTATTCCGCTTCTCCTTAAATATCAGGGTACGGGACAAGTCCATGCCGTGGCCCAGGATGAGTTCATGGGTGCCCAGGAATTTGACTTCGATGGCTATATGGGGTTGGCCCAATTCGGCGGAGGGCAGGCACATGCCGAATGGAAAGACTGGCGACATCCGCCCGGCGAGACATTGTATAAAGAACCACCGGCCGATAATAACCGTGGCCGCGGTCTGATAATTCAAGCAGGCAGAAATGAGTTCTATCTTGTCGGCGCCAACTATCGGCTTATTCTCCGTCCCAAACCATCCTCTGACAAGACTCAAGCTCCGCTGCCCGTCCCCGACAATATTTTAACCCAGCTGAGCCCCTATCTCAGCGTAGAGGAAGGCCATTTCGACCGGAACGGCGAATTCGTGGCCGAAAGGCGGCGCAATGGCGGACAGGTGTTTAACGGATTATGGGTAGAACCCGATTGTGGTGTGGTTAGGGTGATACTGCGCGATTAATTCTTTAAACAGAGGACAACTGACATTTATCTCGGGTCTATACTTAAACACAAAATGGGGGGAACTACAGTTCCCCCCATTTTTTATTCGATTATCCTGGTAAAACCAGTGGTCACACAGACTTTTTAATCTTGTTGATTAAGGGTAGAATATTCTCGTCTATGTCATCGTCATTTTTCGGCTCGGGAACATCACGGAAAAGGAACCAGTTCTCTACATGTTCTGCTGAAGCTCCCGGTTGTAAAATTACTAACGGAGCAAGTGTTTCAAGTTCAAAGTTACCTTCGGCGCTAAAACACTCCGCCGGACTGTCACAATCCGGGTATATGGCACCCTCTTTGTAATCATAGGTTATCACAAAGAGGTGTCCGTTATTATAGTAGGCGAGCCAGCCGTCGGAGACAAGCATCCCCAGTTTGTATGCACCCGGAACCTTATCGTCCTGTTTAAGCATGATATACCTTTTCCCCGGTACCAGGCGGGGGTCAGAAAGGTCGCAGTAACACCATATTGCGATGGAGCTCGTGGGCAGCAATGGCCCGCCACTTGAGTGCGGGAGACGCGGCGGCAGCGGCAGAACTGCCCTCCCGCCAACTTGCATCTGGGTAGTTGTCCATGGTGACACTTCCACCGGCCAGAGGCCGGTGTTATAAAGACGGTGAACAATACTAACGTGATTACCCTTCAGGGATGCGGGTATATCCATTTCTTTTTTTATGGCTGTAGGTGGTATCCGGGATTGGGTAAAGCGGATGAATTTACCATGCTCTTCAACTGCTACCGGGTTCACATCAGGATAATAACGGGGTAATGCTTCCGGTGCATGGCGGAGACCATGTGCGCCATAACCCCACTCGGTCTTATTCACACAGAATTCATTTCTCTCCCCGACGAACCCGAAACGTAAGATATTCGGGCCGATCTCTGTGGGCGCTATTAAATCAATAGTGTCATTAAAGATACGGTAACAATTCTTAAAGCCATGGAATTCAATCTTTTCCAAAAAACCATGCTCCTTTACATTTCACCTAAATTAAATGACATGTGAATTAGCAAAAAGTCTGAGTGTTGGTGTATTGATATTAATATTCAGTTTATTGCGAGTAGTTAACTGTTCAGGGAAAATGTCAGTATGCAGGAAGAAGTGACATCGAACCGGAAAGAACAGAGAAAAGAATGGGTTCTGGTTTGGCTGGCCGGATATTTATACGGTCGCATTTAACATTACAGCGCTGATAGCGGTCATCATAGTAAAGTTGATTCCAGCTGGAATCAACTTTACTACGTAAAAAACCATAGCAGACGACCGCCGATGACCTTTCTCCGACCTTAAGAGCAAGGATTTCAGTAAGGCTACTTAAAGTTTTTTTCTTCTATTTTAGCGATTCCTGCAACACCGTCTTCGACTATTTTTACAAATTGTTCCGGGGTCCCTTCATTGAATTTTTTGTTAAGCCAATTGTCAACGGCGACGATGGCTTTGGTTTCAGACATAAGCCAACCACCCATCGCCAACATGTTACAATTGTTGATTACCTTGCACTGCCCGGCTGCGAACTCCGAGTCAACCATCCCGCAATAAATCCCTTTGAATTTATTCGCTGTAATTCCAACACCCACCCCGGTGCCGCAGAATACAATTCCTTTGTCTGCTACTCCTTGCTGTATGGCTTTTGCCGCTTTAGCCGAAATCCCAAAGTAGGTGACGAAGTTTTCGGCACAGTCCGTACCGAAATCGATAACCTCATATCCTTCACTTTCCAGGTGCTTTTTAACTGCATTCTTGAGAGCCGCGCCCATTGGATCAGCAGCCAGGACTATTTTCTTGGACTTCTCATTCTTCTTTGGGACAGCCGCCACTTTCTTAGGCATCTCATTCTCCTTCGTTATTTACATTTCGATACTATTCAATAATATTTAGATTGGCACAGTGATTGTCCTGTGAGAACAGCCAATAAATTAAATACCGGTTCAGTAACTCTACTTTCTGCGGAGTTTGAACTTTTCTCTCTTAGCGATACATTCTTTTACGGACAACGCCAAATCTTCCGCAGTCATCCCGAAGTGCACCATCAGATCATCCGGCTCTTTATCGGTTTTAGCCGACTGACCGAACTCGTCTTCTATGCCGACTCTTACCAGCGCTGCCGGCATATTCTCCGCCAGGATAGCAGCAACCCCTTCGCCCAAACCGCCGATGATGCTGCCGCTTTCCGCTGTCACAATTGCTCTTGTCTCCTCCGCGGCTTTGATTATGGCTTCTTCATCCAGAGGCTTCAAGGTGCTCATATTAATAATCCCCACATCGAGCCCATCTTTCTCCAGAATATCCATTGCCTTTATCGACTCGGTCACCATATAGCCTGTAGCGATAATTGTCGCGTCCTTGCCATCTTTTATCGCGTAGGCTTTACCGATTTCAAAAGGATAGTCGTTAGTAAATATTCTCATTGGGGGTTGGCTTTCCATTCTGAAGAACACCGGTCCAATATAGTCTGCCATCGCGAGAAAAGCTTTCTCCGTCTCAACAAAATCTGCGGCATTCAGGATTACGAGATTTGGCAACGCGCGTAGGCAGGCGATCGCTTCGACAACGTTGTGAGATACACCCATTTCACCCCATACTTCACGGCTCGTTATCTTGACGTTGAAGTGGTCTACCAGGATGCTCTGTCTTATCTGGTTATAAGCTCGACCGACACACGCAAAGGTAAAACCATGGATATAAGGTGTGAATCCCTCAGCCGCCAGGCCACCGGCAATAACGGCTGCATTGGCCTCGGCAATCCCACACTCAACGATGCGCTCCGGTGCATTTTTTTTGAACCAGTCCAGCGCCGGCATCGCGACATCTTCGAGAACGGCAACCACATTTTTATACTTCTCGAGTACTTTTGCCATCGCAATGTCATCCGCGGCAGCACTGGCCGTCGGCTTGCCAATCTGCACATATTTATTATATTTAGCCATATATCTCTCTCCCTTCTTTGAGCGCGATGCTTATGCCCTCTGCTCTACCATAATGCATATGAACCTTTTCCCATAACGGGATTCCATGGCCCTTGACCGTGTGTGCTATTATGCACTTCGGCTTACCGTCACCATAAAGATTATTGGCTAAGTCGAGCGTGTCAACCAACTCTGCCAGGTTATGGCCGTCAATCTCCTTCACCCACCACCCAAATGCCTTGAATTTTTCATCAAGGGGGGCCAACGGCATTACCTGCTCTACCGGGCCATCAATGCAGTATTTGTTGTAGTCAACGATACAAATTAAATTGTCCAGTTTGTACTTTGAGGAAAACATCGCCGCTTCCCACATCTCCCCTTCATGACACTCCCCATCGCCAACAATACAGAAGACACGGTAAATAGGGTTATAACTCATGATGGATCGCAGCATATTTCCCGGCGTCACATGAAGGTCCGGCGGATTCATTGCCGTCGTTATTTTTTCCGCCATTGCCATTCCTGCGCTAAAGGATAAACCCTGTCCAAGGGAACCGCCGGAATAATCAATCCCGGGAGTACACCACCGGTCGGCGTGACCCTGAAACTGTGAGCGATAGCAGTAGTATTTATCCAGTGTCTCTTTGGGGACATAACCGATCTCCGGTAAAACCGCATAGATCGCCTCGGCAGCGTGAGCCTTCGATAATACAACTCGGTCTCTTTCCGGCCAATCGCAATTGTTGGGGTCCAGTTTAAGGTGATGGAAGTAAAGTGCGGTCACAATCTCCACCAGAGACATTGTGCCACCGCAGTGTCCCATGTGGCTGGATTCAAATATGCGTAAAATGTTGCGACGAATTACATCCGACTTATCCTTAAGTTCTTGAATTACTTCGGGGTCGTGTGACATGTTTTCCTCCCTTTGATCTCAATCTTTACCGTTTCTAATGACAGCTTATTGCCGCACTTCGGACAGGTATTCTTATAATAACCGAGAACAGTGTCCTCCGATGGTATCGCACGCATGTAAAGTCGCCTTTTTATCTCCTCCCCAAAATACAGCAACATATTACATTTACCGCAAAGAATCTTTTCCGTCATTCCTACCCTCCTTTAGTTTTAATTTTAACAGAGATAATATCCCAATTATGTGTTGATGTCAAGCC
>JBKQML010000005.1:0-2774 GCA_052326545.1 Dehalococcoidales bacterium | reverse complement strand
GCACTGCCCGGCGCGAAGCGATCCTCGCCAACTCCAACCCACCCGCTGACAACTTGAAACCACGCCGCCCTTTTATGTTTCAGTTAAATGCCTCCGCTTGGGCAGCAACGAAATTCCCGGAATATCCTTCCCAATAATGGCCGCACGAATTGCAACCATTAAAATCAAATGTCTAAAGACAAGGCCAGAACCCCAAGACCGGGGCTAAAGCCTGAAGCCTGAAACCAAAATAAAAATATGAGCAAAAAAGTATTGAAAATCGCGGGCCGGCGGCCCATGCTGCTGGCGTTATTAATCATGGCAACCATCACCATTGGCCTGCTGTTTTCCGGCTGGCTCGCGCCCGTGCCAATCAAGGCGCAAACAAGCGGCCCGGATCCGTCCTCTGGCGATGAAAACACCAATTGCCCAAATTATACTTATTCAACAAATGCCTCGTGTCCTTCCATCACAGATTACGGCGCGATTAACGCGACTTCTTTTTGTGTAGCAAAAGGTAAAACTGTCCCGATGCCTACATTGGTCGAAAATCCTGCGGCAAGCGATGGAAGCGTGATCATAACTACGACTGAAACTTGCTCGAATATCGTTACATATACCAGTAATGATGTTTCTTACACCTTCAGCGATCTTCAATATGATCCAGCTTCCCCTACGACTAATTCATCAGCCGGAACATACACATCCGATTGTTATATTACCGTAACATCTTCTGATACTAATGACTGTCCTTCACCTGGTGACATTGATTTTGGGGATGTTACCTGGAATGTAATAGATCCCACACCAACTACAGTCACCTTTTCACAAGATTTTACTGCGCTTGTTAGTGCTCTTGAAAATGGCTTGAGTGCGCTTCCGGGAACATGGTCCTGGACAAATTCGAAACCCTTCATCATTTCTGGATCAAAAGAGACTTCACAGACATGTTGCAGCGACGGTAGCGTAGGAACAAAAACTGTAAAGTCTGGGTCAGTTTCAGCTGGGGGTAGTGGCACTGGCACTACACCAGCCATTCCTATCCCTTGGACATGGGGCCTTCTTTCTTTTTCCTGCACTATCCAAGTGACTATTACCGGAAACTTTACGATCAATAATACAACCACCACTTGTCCTAATACTGCAGGCTTTCATTGTTATGCACCATCTGTAACGGGCACGGTTACTGGAAGTTTAAATATTATTGCCGGTCAAAATGTGGCAACAGGATCGGCATCAATTACTGGGGGCGGTGGTGTTACCAAATCTTGGTGTTATTACAATCTGACTGACATTGAAGATATAGCCGATGAGGACCCTTTAAAATTATGCCATACTGACATAGGCTATTCGGGCAGTGTTAGTTTCATTGGTGGAACTTCATTTACCGTATCTGGGACGTGGTTAAAATCGACTTGCCCTTGATTATGGAGGTTTTTAAAGTCACAACTAAATAGATGATTAATATTATGAGATTTATAAACTTATTCACTTGTTTATCTGCATTATTAGCATATTCACGAAGTGTCTGTCCCTGCCTCGCTTCAGATGTTTTTCCTGTTTTTACAAATACAGTAATTAATATCACAATTCCTGCTAGTATTCCAGGATGTGCCGATGACATGGGGCATTTGATCGGAACCAACTACGTTTATCAATTAGACGGTCAACTATTTGCGGATAATAAAGGTCATATTCAAACAGTATCGGAAGGATTTGATGGCAAAACAGATGAGAGCACGCCTTGGAAGACGTTGACCGAATTGCTTGCTTTTTATCAGAACGGCGGCTCGAAGGATAATCTGGCGGCGCTATACGATGAAACGGCGACCAATTATGAAAATACGATGTATGGCACGGACGAAATGAAAGATCGGTTTCAAGCTTATGGTCGTTCAATTGTCAGTATGCAGGTAATTCTGAGTTGTAGATATTCCGACAACTACAACCTTGCGTTTATCAGGTTCGATTACAAAGACGGTCGTCATGATGTTATGCCATATTTTTTCACCTTAATTGGAACTAGGTATAAATTAGCGGCAGTAAATCTTGGCAAGCCTTCGCCTTGGTTGTTAAACATTGGGCTTTACCTAAATAAAGAATCCGGTTCAGGCATTTTTTCAAAATGATAGGCCTTGGATATTTTGCAGCGCTTGTTGCACTTCTATTTTGTCTTGTCGAGGTAACTAGCAGCAGCATTCAGAGTTTGTTTATCCCATTGGCGCGACAATGTGCCGCTGAAAACTATCCCAATACTACGGGACAGGTTCTGAAAAGTAGCATATACAGTTTAACCAATTCGAAGGGCCTAGTTAAATATCGCCTTAATATTGAATATAAGTATCAGGTTAATGGGCAAGAGTATCAGGCGCGACGTTTTCGTTATTTTGATGAATTCTTTTTTTCTGAAGAGAGAAAACCTATCGAAGATTTTCTGGCGGCCCACCCTGCGAATTCCGTCGTGCGAGTGCTTTACAATCCTCAAAATCCGGCGGACGCGCTTTTATCCTCAGGAATTATCGGCGAAGATGTAAGGGCATTTTGCGGACTTTTGTTTTTATATTGTGTTGAATTATTGCTTGGCGGTCTATGTTTGGTTAAGTTGTGGAGACAGCTAACCAGGCCTGTCGCTGGCGGAGTTAAAGTTATTTATAAAGGTTCCCTCGTGTCTGCACGATTGCCGCGGTTTAGCCCTGCGGCCATAGCGGTGATCGCTGGAATATTTATTTTATTATGCCTGTCTTATTTGAACTCCAATCAAAATAATGTGTTAATTATTGTCGCGATTGCGGAGC
>JBKQML010000004.1:0-5043 GCA_052326545.1 Dehalococcoidales bacterium | reverse complement strand
CCGGTAGAAATGCATATCCCCTCGAGGTCAAGATTGAGGCAGGTTGACTCGCCTTCGATGTAGTCAACACTGAAATTCACATTGTTGGGCAGTCTCCGCTCAGGATGGCCGTTTAGTTGAACTTTGTCGATTTTTCCCGGAATACCTTGAATTAATTTATTCCGCAAAGCTGTCAGGTGTTCTGTCTCTTTAGTCATTTCCATACCGGCCAATTCAATCGCTTTTCCCAGCCCGACGATACCGGGCACATTTTCCGTACCGGCTCGCCGCCCGCTCTCCTGCTCCCCGCCGTGTATCAGCGAGACAATTTTCGTGCCTTTCCGGATATAAAGCACTCCCACCCCTTTCGGGCCGTAGAATTTATGCGCGGACATTGACAGCATGTCCACTTTCAATTCATTTACATTTACCGGGATGTGTCCGGTGGTCTGCACCGCGTCGGTATGAAAATAGACTTTCGCCTTTCGGGCAATTTTCCCGATTTCCCCGATAGGTTGAATGGTGCCTATTTCGTTATTAGCATGCATTATCGAAATCAGTATCGTCTTGTCTGTAACGGCTTTTCTAACATTTTCCGGGTCAACCAGTCCGTATTTATCCACCGGCAGGTATGTAACCCGAAACCCTTGCTTTTCCAAAAATTTACAGGTTACCAGAACGGCATGGTGTTCAATTATACTGGTGATGATGTGGTTTCCCTTACGGGCATTAGCTTCAGCAACACCCTTGATTGCCAAATTGTCGGCCTCGCTGCCGCCGCCGGTAAATACAATCTCTTCGGTTTTCGCGCCGATGGCTGCAGCGACCCTCGTTCTCGCCAGTTCAACCGCCTGCCTCGCTTCGAGACCGTAGGAGTAAAGGCTCGATGGATTGCCGAAAGCATCGGAATAATACGGCAGCATTGCCTGCACCACTTCGGGATGGACTGGTGTTGTCGCCGCATAATCAAGATAGACTCTTTTCATGATATTTTGGATTTCCTGTATAACCAATAATGAACTGAGAATTATTTTACGATTATCTTATGATCTGCTGCTTTAATCACTTTCCCGATTATCACGGCACTGATTTTCTTTTTCTTTAAACTTTGCACCAGTATTTCGGCCTTTTGCGGCGGCAGCGCAATCAATAAACCGCCGGAGGTTTGCGGGTCGAAGAGCAAATTCCGTTTATATTGCGGGATCCTGCCTTTAAATTCGACATTGGGTGAATAAAAATCACGGTTACGTCCCAGCCCGCCGGGATAGACCTCTTTCTGCGATAATTCCAGCACGCCCGTAAATAAAGGTATCGAATTGAAATCAAATTCAATGCCGGTTTCACCCTCCTGAATCAGGTGCGAAGCATGTCCGATTAACCCGAAGCCTGTGATATCCGTGCAGGCATGGGCGTCCATTTCAATCATTAACTCCGCGGCAGTTTTATTCAAAGAAGTCATGCTGTGGAGAGCTTCTTTCATCTCTTTTTCATTGATCCGCCTGTTTTTCAAAGCGGTGCTCATCACCCCTGTTCCCAGTGGTTTGGTTAATACCAGGCTGTCACCGATTCGTGTCCCTGAATTGGTAATCAGTTTATCCGGATGCACGACTCCGGTCACCGCCAGGCCGTATTTCATCTCGGAGTCCTTTACGCTGTGGCCTCCCATTAGTGCCGCCCCGGCTTCCTGGATTTTGTCTAATCCGCCCCGTAGAATTTCTTGCAGAATATCAATGTCCATATCCCCGCTGGGGAAACAGACCACGTTCATTGCGGTTACCGGCCGTCCGCCCATCGTATAAACGTCACTGATGGAATTGGCCGCAGCAATCTGCCCGAAACTGTACGGCTCATTCACAATCGGTGTGATGAAATCAATCGTTTGAATGATGGCAGTATCGGCTGAAATGAGGTAAACACCGGCATCGTCCAACCTGTCGATGCTTCGCAGCACATTCGGATTTGGCGCCGGAATTAAACCGCATAAAGCTTTACTTAGGTCACCCGGGCCTATTTTGGCAGCTCAACCCGCCCCCCGCACTGTTTCTGTCAGGCGGGTCACCTTGTTTTTCATTTATTACCTCAATCTCAGGGCTTACCCCGATGATTAACTATCATTATATATGATAAAAACAATGTAAGCCATATACGGTGATAACAAAGTCAATATTTCTCTCTTCCAATATTCAGTTAGACGGAGTTTAAAAATTATTATCCTGGCCGTAGGATGAACAGTTTGCAATGGAGTATAATAAATGACATGGAAAATAAGCTCCGTCTACTGCCCGGTGTCGACCGTCTGCTCAATGAAGGGAAAATAAAGAAATTAACCGAAATATTCCCCCCCAACTTAGTGGTGGACATGATTCGGGAAAATCTGGAATGCTGCCGCACCCTTATCTCTCAGGGCAAAGAAACTCCGTCTTTAAGCGAAATCGTGGAAAATATCTACCACCAGGGGCATGCTCTGGCCAGACCCAGTCTTAGACCGCTCATCAATGCCACCGGTGTTGTCCTGCACACCAACCTGGGACGCGCTCCCCTCAGCGAAGCCGCCATTGCCGCGATGAATACCACTTCGCGCGGCTATAATAATCTGGAATTCGACCTTGAGACCGGAGAACGCGGTTCGCGCCATACCCATACTGAAGCATTACTTTGCCGCTTGACCGGTGCCGAAGCCGCGCTGGCAGTGAATAATAATGCCGCCGCCATCCTCCTCGCTTTGAGCGCTCTGGTAAAAAAGAAAGAGGTAATTGTTTCCCGTGGGCAGGCTGTGGAAATCGGTGGCGGTTTCCGCATTCCCGAAGTAATGCGTCAGAGCGGCGCGAAACTTATCGAGGTGGGGACAACCAACTGCACTTATATCCGCGACTACGAACAGGCAATCACCCCGCAAACGGCAGCCTTGTTACACGTGCATTCCAGTAATTTCCAGGTTGTCGGATTTACTCAGATGGTTACAATTCAGGAAATGACGGCGCTGGCCGGGCAGCGTAATCTGATGGTTTTTGACGACCTGGGCAGCGGCTGTTTACTGGATACAGCTCGGTTTGGTCTTTCTACTGAACCCACCGTTCAGGAAAGTATCGCCGCCGGTGTCGACCTGGCATTCTTCTCCGGGGATAAATTGCTGGGCGGGCCCCAGGCCGGTATCATCGTCGGCAAGAAAGTTTATCTCGATAAATTGAAAAAACATCCGCTGGTGCGGGCACTGCGTATTGATAAAACACGCATCGCCGGACTGGCGGCTACATTATTACATTATGTCAAGGATGAAGCCCTGACCGAAATCCCGGTATGGCGTATGATTTCTCTACCGTTGACTGAAATCGACCGCCGCGCCCAAAACTGGGTAACCTCAATCGCTAGCGTCGCCAGGGTGATTGCCGGCGAAAGTCTGATTGGCGGCGGCAGTTTACCCGGTGCCACTTTATCCACTCGTCTTATCGCCATCGGAGACGTAAAGAAACCCGCTCTCGCCCGGAAAGTTGCTCTATATCTTCGACTTCAGGAAACTCCCATCATTGGCCGGATTAGCGATAATGTTCTGCTTCTCGACCCCCGCACTGTGCCTCCCGAAGCGGACGAAATGATAATAAACAGCCTGAAAAACGCAGTAGCAAAGCTTTGATTTGGAGTTAAAACCTTGTTCGTTATCGGTACCGCCGGTCATGTCGACCACGGTAAATCTACACTGGTTCACGCCCTGACCGGCATTGACCCCGACCGTCTGGCGGAAGAAAAATCCCGGGAGATGACCATTGAACTCGGCTTTGCCTGGTTTACACTTCCGAGCGGTCTTGAAGTCAGCGTCATCGATGTACCCGGCCACGAGCATTTTATTAAAAATATGCTGGCCGGTGTCAGCGGTATGGATTTAGCATTGCTGGTGGTGGCAGCCAACGAGTCCATTAAACCGCAAACCCGCGAACATCTGGCAATCCTCGATTTAATGGAAGTGCCGCAGGCTATCATGGTCATTACTCAGTCCGACCTGGTCGACCGGGATCAGATTACATTGGTCGGCATGGAAATCGAGGATTTAATCCGCCCGACCCGTTTTGCCGGTTCGCCGGTTGTTTCGGTATCGGCAGTTACGGGGCAAGGTCTGGATGAGTTAAAAACTGCTATCGATAAAGTTTTAAAAACAGCCCAACCCAGGCGGGACTTTGGCAAACCACGGCTACCGATAGATCGGGTTTTTACTATTTCCGGCTCAGGCACCGTCGTCACCGGTACTCTTGTCGACGGTTCGTTCACGATGGGACAGGAAGTTGAAGTCATGCCGCCTGCGTTAAATTCCAGAATTAAAAGTTTACAGACCCATAAAACTAAACTCAATTCCATCGGTCCGGGCAATCGGGTAGCCGTTAATCTGGTCGGACTGAGTTTAGCGGAAATCAAACGGGGGCAGGTACTGACCAGACCCGGCTGGTTAACGCCGACAAATCTTATTGATGCCAGGTTAAGATTACTTGTTCAACCGGAACGTCCCTTACGGCACAATACCGAGGTCAGTTTACATACCGGTTCGGCGGAAGTTATCGCGCGTGTGCGTTTGCTCGAGAAAAAGGAAGCGCTGCCCGGGGATACCACCTGGGTACAGTTTATTCTCGATGAGCCGCTGGCGGTCGTCAACGGCGACCATTATATCATCCGTTCCCCGAATGATACTCTCGGCGGCGGCGTTATCCTTGATGCCCATCCGCAGCAGCGGCACCGCCGTTTTCGTCCCGAAATTATCGCTAATTTAAAAACCCGCAGCGAGGGCAAGATTGAAGAGACCCTCTTGACACTGCTGAAGTCCAAACCGCCCCAGGAGTTCGACAAAGTTGTATCAGAAAGTGGCGTGAGCCGGGAGCTAGCTCTTTCCGGAATTGAATCCCTGACGCAACAGGGACTGACAATTATTGTCGGTGAAGGGAAAACCGCTTTGCTTTTCACGGAATCCAACTGGAAGCAAACTGTGGAAAATATTCTGGCAACGGTCCGGGATTATCACCGGCAATTTCCAGTCCGCCCCGGCATCCCCAAAGCCGAAATTAACAACAAATTCAAGCTCGG
>JBKQML010000003.1:0-23426 GCA_052326545.1 Dehalococcoidales bacterium | reverse complement strand
GTCTCTTAGCCACTTCGATGGCTGCCCAGGTCGCGGCGCCGGAAGATATTCCCGCTAAAATTCCTTCTTCTTTGGCCAGCCTGCGGGCGGTTGCCCCGGCATTTTCATTAGTAACTTGAATGATTTCGTCGATATATTCCTTTTTAAAAACGTCCGGCACAAATCCGGCACCGATGCCCTGGATTTTATGCGGGCCGGGTTTACCTCCGGATAATACCGGCGACCCTGCCGGCTCTACGGCGATGGCCTTAAATCCGGGTTTTCTTTTCTTGATTACTTCAGAAACACCGGTGATGGTGCCGCCGGTGCCGACGCCAGCCACCAGGATATCCACCTTCCCATCCGTATCCCGCCAGATTTCTTCGGCCGTGGTCAACCGGTGTATTTCCGGATTGGCCGGATTCTTGAACTGCTGCGGCATGAAATAATTCGCATTAGCGGCAGCCAACTCCTCAGCCTTCTTGATGGCGCCTTTCATGCCGTCTGCGCCGGGAGTCAATATCAGTTGCGCTCCGAAGATGGAGAGAAGTTGTCTTCTCTCCACGGACATTGTGTCCGGCATCGTCAGGATGAGCTTATAACCGCGCGCCGCGGCGACATAAGCCAGAGCGATGCCGGTGTTTCCACTGGTAGGTTCCACGATTACGGTGTTCTTATTTAATAAACCTTTTTCTTCCGCATCCAGTATCATCGCAACCCCTATCCGGTCCTTGACACTATGGATGGGATTAAAAGACTCCAGTTTGACGACGACCTGGGCGTTAGCGCCATCGGTGACACGGTTCAATCTGACCAGCGGCGTGTTCCCGATGGTTTCCGTCAAATCACGGGCGATGCCGCGGGTCAGTTGGGGAATTTCAATCGTCTTATATTTTAACTTTTGAACCTTATTGTTTAGTGTACCCATTTTTGTTTCTCCTTGTCTAATACTAAATTCAATTTTGTTATATTGAGATTTTAGACATCTCATGTTTTGGTGTTTTCTTACTCTCCCGGCGCTCAATCAATTTTAGCAAATTTATTGATTACAGAATTTTATTACTGCTGTCTGCACCTTATTCCATAACCGTGTTTCCGATAAAGATGGTCTCTCGAAGGCCTCTACCAATTTCAATAATAACCGATTTTCATTTTTGTTGGATAAGCTATCTTCGTCCATTATCACTTAGTTCGCGGTTCAGGTTTTCGCTGGTCACAAATTGTTATTGAACACCGCACACAATCATTATCAGTACAGGGTTCAACGTGAATCACTACGTTAGTGTTGGGTAATTTGGCTTTAATATCCTGTTCCAGATGGTCGCACATTTTGTGGGCATCTTCCACACTGACATAACGCGGCATTACCAGGTGAAGGTCGACGAACCGTTCGCTGCCGGCACGACGGCTGCGCACGGCATGGAAATCAACCAACTGAGTGAAATGTTCCTGAATACAATTGTTCAGAATTTTCTGCTCTTCTTCAGGTAACGAGTAGTCTATTAGTTCGCGGAAAGCCCGTAAAACGATATCGTAGCTCGCCTTCAGCACAAATACCACCATTATCAGCGCAATGATGGGGTCCAGAATTTGCAATTTAGTAAAATACACAGCCACAAGTCCCAGTAGTACACCTGCTGCCGAATAAAAATCGGCTTTGATATTGCGTGCTGATGCTTCAATTGCTGCAGAATCTGTGGCTTTTGCAACCCGGTGTAAATGGGCGGAAAGCAATAAACTGGCGATAACTGAGATTACCATGACAACGATACCGGCATCCGGCGCGATGACTGTGCGATGGATGATGCGCTGTATCGATGAGTAAATGATGAAAGCGCCGGCGACTAACACTAAAAATGCCTGAATCAGCGCTGAAATACCTTCGATCTTACCGTGACCGAATGGATGCTCGTCGTCTGCCGGGGCAACAGACATTCTAACGGCAACAGTTGTAAAACCAATAGAAAAGAGGTCAATAAAACTGTCCATTGCCTGAGCAGAAATACTGATGCTGCGGGTGATAATTGACACTATTACTTTGAGAATCACCAGGATAACAACAATACTCATAGCAAGTATTGTTGCGCCGTTTCTACTGGAGATACTATTTAAAAGTTTTTTAAACATATTATTTTTCATAACAAAAAATACTCCACCGAATCTTAAGTCCTGTGGAGTATTTCCCACTGCCTTCCCAGCCCGGCTGCTCTTCATTAAGTAGAAGGCCGCCTGTTCTAGCTCCCTATAGTACCAAATTATTAAAAGTTTTACCAGTAGCAGTAAAAACTTCATACAGATTATCATTGAATTACCAATTCGCGAAGCTGGTTTTGTTGTAAAAACATTTTTTCTTACTCTGCTTGTTTTTTGTTGATAAATTAGCAGCGAAAAGAATATAATCAAATCCAAACACTTCGTGCTGAGAAATAATAAACGGTGGTTCTGGGGATAGCATAATGAAGGGTGGATCAACTGCAAGATGGTGTTATGTTCAAAGTGAAGGCCGTTAATATTAAACAGGATATGGTTTAAATAGGAGGAACCATGACGAAAATTAAAATTGTCACTGATAGTGCCGCCGATATTCCCCCGCAAATAAGGGCAGAATTGGGAATTACGGTTGTTCCTCTTTATATCAGATTCGGCGATGAAACCTTCAAAGATGGGGTCACCGTTTCGAATGACGAATTCTATCGGCGACTGGCCGGCGAGGTTTATCCGAATACCATCCAGCCGTCACCTCAGGATTTTAAAGAGACTTATGAAGAACTGGTGAAAGGCGCTGACGGGATTATTTCAATACACCTCTCAGATAAATTCAGCGGGACTTCTAATTCAGCCAAACAAGCCCGGGACCTGATGAAAAGCAAATGTCCTATCGAGGTTATTAATTCCGATTCTATGACTATCGGATTAGGCATGATTTGTATCGCGGCGGCCAGAGCGGCCGAGGCCGGTGAAAACATGCAAACAATAGTCAAAGTGGTTAACGAAGCCATATCTCAAATTCATTTGTTGGTCCTTTTTGATTCCTTAAAATATCTGGCGAAAGGCGGCCGTATCGGCCAGGCTAAGAAATTGTTAGGGACCCTGCTCAATGTCAAGCCGCTGCTCAGTATGAAAGACGGCATTGTGGTGCCTGCCAGCCAGGCACGCAGTTATGCTAAAGGCATCGAAAAACTCTACCTTTTCCTGTCCGATGCACTTAATGAGAAGGGGAATGTTAAAGATTTAGCCATCATGTATAATACAACCCAGGATGAAGCTAATAGTCTGGCAGACCGTATCGCGCCCTTATATCCGCGTGAAAAAATTATCATGGGACCCATCGGACCGATACTGGGCTCTCACGCCGGGCCTAATCTGATTGTTACCTGCTATCGGGGTACCAAACCGGATAACTGGTAGTACGGGAGCCCGCACAAACTTCGTTTCAGGATGATCGTATCGCGGAATATCATAACGTATTTGAGAATGGAAAATAAAAGCAGGATTTTGCTTCCAGATACTAATGCAATTCGAATAAACAGTAACAGTGGTTTTCTGAACTAAATAATTACCGTATCAGGAATTTATAGGCTACTCCTGCCAATGCTCCGCCTAATATCAGCCATGTTGAATTGATCTTAACACGTAATACTAACACTAGCGTCAGAATCATTAACGCAATTGTAAACCAGTCGATAATGGCAGTCCGCCCGAGCTGCCAGGTCACCGCTGCCATCAGACCGAGGGCAGATACATTTACGCCGTCCAGCAGCGCTCCTGCCCACCATGCCTTTCGTATCGACGGCAGGATGCGGCTGGCCAGAGCAACAAAGAAAAATGCGGGCAGGAAGATCGCTAAAGTTGCCAGCAAGGCTGATTGCCAGCCCCCCATCAGGTAGCCGACAAAGGTAGCGCTGGAAAAAACCGGCCCGGGGGTAATTTGTCCCACTGCAATTGCATCCAGCAGTTGCTGATGTGTCAGCCAGCCCAGGTGTGATACAAATTCAGAGTTGATGAAGGCAAACAGGACGTAGCCGCCGCCGTAAATTAATGCGCCGATTTTTAGAAAAGTCAGGAAGAGAGTTGTTTGTTTAAAGGGCACTTTGTCGGTGGAAAGCTCCGGAATTTTCAGCGGCAAAAATGGTGAAAGTAAGAAAAAGGCGGATACTCGCGGCCAGAAACGCTTGCCGCTTTGAAAAAACAGTACAATAGCCGCGCCGGCGAAGAGTACGGCGATTGCGTTTAAGCCGAAAAGATAAGCGGCAATTGCTGCTGCCCCGACAAACGCTGTAAGCGGACCTTTCACCCCTTTTTTACCCAGGTCCCATAATGCCTGAATCACAATTGCAATAATCACCGGTTTTACGCCGTAGAGAATCCATCCGACAGCCGGCAGTGAAGCATATTTGACATAAGCCCAGGCAATCGCGATGGTGGCTAGCATCCCCGGTATGATAAACAACAGGCCGGCAGACAGGTATCCGAGCCAACCCGCCTGTTCCAGCCCGATATAAAGCGCCATCTCGGTGGCCGTTGGCCCGGGAATGAGATTGGAAATTCCCAGCATATCGAGGAACTTCTGGTCGTCCAACCAGCCGCGTTTTCTTACCGTTTCCCGCTGCATAATGGCGATGTAAGCCGCCGCCCCGCCAAAAGCGGTAGCTCCCAATCTCAGAAAGAGCAAGGCGACTTCTTTTAGGCGTTCGCGCGAAGTGGTATTTTTCATATTACTCAAAAGGAATTTGTCGGGTTTTCAGTTATGTTGATTATACCAGATAGAACGGTAAAAACCCGGTACGGAAAACACTGTAAATATTCGGAATGGGCTCAAGTGCGGCGCCGGGTCTTATTGTTTTACTCTGTCCTGCTAACTCTGCTAGTATGTAGCTATGAAGTCAGGTATGTTTGATTTAATTGACCCTTTGCCAGTCCTGAAAAATCCTCATGCAATCGTGGTATTAAGACCATGGACCGACGCCGGTAATTCGTCAACATTGGCGATGAGCTGGTTGGAAACGCTTCTTTCCGCAAAACAATTGGGTAAAATCAGCCGACCGGGCATGTTCTTCGATTTCACAAAGTACCGTCCGGTTACACGATACCTGATGGGAAATCGGGAGATAATCATTCCGAATACAATTGTGACATTTGCCAAACAGGATCAGGGACAGGATTTTGTTTTTATTAACATGCTGGAACCGAATATGTTTGCAGAGCAGTATATCAGCTCCATTTTACGGTTGCTGACAATATTGGGAATCCGGCGGTATTGTCTTTTAGGCAGCATGTATGACATGGTGCCACATACCCGACCGCTTTTAGTAACCGGAGGCGCCCTCGGGAAAACTGCTTCAGAAGAGCTCAAAAAAGCAGGGATAGGTTCGAGTTCTTATGAGGGCCCGACGACAATCTGTTCTTTAATCACCCAGGAAGCCGGGAAACTGGGCATCGAAACCATAAGCCTGATGGTGCGTTTACCCCAGTACACGCAGTTAGAGAAGGACTACACGGGACAGGTCCGGCTTTTGGAAGTTTTGCACAGTCTATATGGAATTCCGATAGACGAAGAAATTCTTCGCAGGTCAAGGCAGCAGATAAAGGATATCGATGTCGAGGTCAATCGCAGCCGCAAGCTGAAAGAAGTTGTCACTCACCTGGAAGCCTATTATGACGCTCAGTCGACCACGAGGCAGCAGCAAGATACTTCCGAGCTTTCACCGGACATAGAAAACTTCCTGAGGGAAATGGAGAACCGGTTCAAACAGGATTAGATTTTTTGAATTTAGGAAAGCTATTGTAGTTTGTTTTCAGAAGGCGGCATTCGCATTACAGGTGCTATCATAATTATCAACATTTGTTGATAATCTCTCAATATTTATTGATAGAACAAATAGAGTGGTAATATAATGATGGTAGTCCCTTCGAAGAAAATCCCAACAAACCTCAAATGCCCGGGCTCAAATGCGGCGAACAGCATCTTCAAAAAATAGTGTTACTGCTAACAAGTCTCCGTAAGCCATGATTTATTTCGCAATTTGACTCATGGACAGGTTCAAAGTAATGAATACAAATGCAGATAGTCAGCGTCAGGTTGGGGATATTATCCGGTATACCACGTGCAGCGAACACTGTTTCAACACGTGCATTATCAAAGTGCATATCAGGGACGGTCGGATTTGGGCAATTGAGCCGGACGACACCGTAAACCACGGTATCGCGCGGGAAGACGGACAGCTGACGGATGAGGTGATTGACAAATTCATGATTACGACCCGGCCGTGCACCAAAGGATACGCTCACATCCGCAATTTATATGCCCCGAATAGAGTGAAGTACCCCATGAAACGGGCAGGTGAAAGGGGTGAAGGTAAATGGGAACGGATATCCTGGGATGAGGCGCTGGATACCATTACTTCCAAACTCGTAGAGTTAAAGGAAAAGTATGGCCCGTATTCAATTGGAGATGTCAGCCATGATGGTTTTGCCCTCAGTCCCTGGTTTGGGGCAGGAGTCTCCGACTGGGGCGCGCATTCAAAGCAAGGGGCTGATGAGCCGGAAAGATGGGTATTAGGCAGGAAAGGCGGGGAAGACCGTCAGGATGAGGGTAATTTATTAAAATCCAAGCTCATTGTTCTCTGGGGATTTAATCCCACGACAACCTTGAGTAACCATGTTGTATATACATTAATGCGCGCCAGAGAACGCGGCATCCCGATAATATCAATTGAGTCCCGGTACACACCGACTGCCGAGGTGGTTGCGAGTCAGTGGATTCCGATACGCCCGACCACGGATGTCGCCATGATGATTGCGATGGCTAATGTCTGGTTCAAAGAAGACCTTTGCGATAAAGAATTCATTCAAAAGTGGGTTGAGCCTGACGGTTTGCGGCGCTGGAAGGAATATGTGCTGGGCGTCAGTGATAGTATCGATAAGACGCCGCAGTGGGCAGAAAAAATCTGTGGTGTACCGGCGGAGACGATTATCGAGTTCGCCAGACTGTATGCCCGCAGCAAACCGGTCAATCTGAATACAGCCTGGTCTCTCGGACGTCAGTTCTTTGGTGAAAACGGCATCAGGGCTGCAATGTACTTGCAGGCGCTAACCGGAAATACTTTGTCCCCTGGCGCTACCGCCTCGGCGGAATCAGCCGGTGAGTTTGGGACACATGAGTTGTCCTTGCCGAAACCGACGATCGACTGGCAGAGAAAGCCTGGAACATATCAATCGCCGGCCCTTTTGGCCCATTTCAAATGGCCGGAGGCGATTGTTCTAAGGGAAAAACTGGACAACGTCGAAATGAGTGTTGATGAATATAACCATATCATCGGGAATCTACCGGGAAATCCGCCTCCTAATATCAAGATGGTGATAGTGCATACATCCAACCCGATAATGACGCATCCGGATGTCAATACTAACATCAAAGCATTCAAGAAACTGGATTTTAGCGCGGTATTCTCCTATCACCTCGACAATCCTACCGCAAAATATGCGGATATTGTTCTGCCGCAAATGCACACGGCTTTTGAGGGTAGAGATGTTCCGATCAGGAATTCGATATTTCGTTCGAAGGACTTTTTTTGTATGGAAGTCCCCCACCTGAATGGAAACTGTTTTGTATACAAGCAGAAATGCGTCGATCCTCCAGGTGAAGTGAAGCCGCGTGGCTGGATATGGGTGCAAATCGCGAAGAGACTGGGGTTTGCGGAAGATTACAGCCCCCTGCTGGCGCATGTTCCAGATGACCAATGGGACGAAACGGTAGAAGGGTTACACCGCGAAGCTTATGAGAAATGGGCATTGATGAAAGAAATAATCCCATTGAATCCGCCGGGTTGGGAGGAATTCCAGAAGAAACCGGTCTTCCGCTGGGAGGTTAAAGAACCAAATTATACGTATAAAAGCGCCATCGGACGCGGGGAGAATCCATTTCAGGGAACAGAATCGGGTAAAATTGAATTTTACTCTCAAGAAGTTGCCGAAAGTTCTAACTTTCCGGGAAAGGATATATTGTCCGTGACGAAAACACACACTGTTAACGGGCGGTACGGCGGCGGGCATCTGCCGGCAATGGCAGAGATGGTGATGGGCGGAAGAGCTACTTATCACAGCCGGGACGTTGAAAAATATCCATTGTTGATGTCTTCCCCACACAGCCTCTACCGCATCCATTCGCTGTTGGACAATCAGCCTTTATTGAACCGGGACTGCTACCGGCATGCAGTCTGGATTAGTGTCGCCGATGCCAAAGTCAGAGGAATAAAAGATAACGACCTGGTCAGAGTTTTTGACGACCAGGCCGAAATAATTATGCCGGCCTACGTAACTTCCAGGGTGGTTCCGGGCACTGTCGACATCTTTCACGGCGGCTGGTATACTCCGAATAAAACAAAAACTGCTTTGATGCCGGAGGGCATTGATACGAGGGGTGCGCCTAATCTGTTAATACATTACGACGAGCACCTGCCGGACACAATCATGGACCATCTACCATGTAAGGCGCTGGTGCAAATTGAACTTTGTGGTGGGGAAGGGGAAAGCCATGAATAGTGCGGCCTCAAATTGTAAAAATCATATGGGGGATATCATCCGTTACACAACCTGCAGCGAACACTGTTTCAGTAATTGTGTTATCAAAGTGCACATCAGGGACGGAAAAATCTGGGCCGTGGAGCCGGATGACACAATAAACCGGGGCATCGCGCGGGAGGACGGGCACCTGCCGGATGAGTTGATTGATAAATGCATGATTGCGGCCCGGCCGTGTACCAAGGGATATGCCCACATCCGTAACCTGAATGCTCCTAACAGGGTGATATACCCGATGAAACGGGCGGGCGAGAAGGGCGAAGGGAAGTGGAAGCGGATTTCCTGGGATGAAGCGCTGGATACCATCGCTGATAAACTTAAATATTATAAGGAAAAGTTCGGGCCATTATCGATTGGCGACGTCGGGGAAGGATTTGCACTTAGTTCCTGGTTTGGAGCAGGTGTTGCCGATTGGGGCGATCATTCCCGGCAGGGCGTGGCTGAGGCAGAAAGGTGGGTATTGGGCAGAGATGCCCACGAAGACAGACAGGATGAAGGTAATTTACTAAAATCAAAACTCATTGTTCTCTGGGGATTCAATCCCGGGACGACCTTGAGTAACCATGTCATCTATACGATGATAAGGGCACGGGAACGCGGTATTCCGATAATATCAATTGAACCGCGGTATACACCAACCGCCGAGACGGTTGCCAGCCAATGGATCCCGATACGCCCGACCACGGATGTTGCCATGATGATTGCTATGGCTAATATCTGGTTTAAGGAAGATTTGTGCGACAAAGAATTTATCAAAAAGTGGGTTGACCCCGATGGGTTACAACACTGGAAAGAATATGTGCTGGGCACGGTTGATGGTATCGACAAGACCCCGCAGTGGGCTGAAAAAATCTGTGGTGTGCCTGCGGAGACGATTACAGAATTTGCCAGGCTTTATGCCCGGAGCAAACCGGTCAATCTGAATACAGCTTGGTCTCTCGGCCGTCAGTTCTATGGAGAGAATGGTATCAGAGCGGCGATGTACCTGCAGGCGCTCACCGGAAATACTCTCTCTCCGGGTGGGACGGCCTCGGCAGAAGCAGCTTGCGAATTCGGACAACACCCGCCCACGATACCAAAACCGACTGTAGACTGGCAGAAAATCCCCGGAAAATATCAAGCCCCTGCCCTTCTCGCCCATTTCAAGTGGCCGGAGGCGGTAGATTTACGGGAAAAACTGGACAAAGGCGAGATGACGGAAGAGGAGTATAACCGTATTATCGGCAATGCTCCGGGAAATCCGTCTCCTAAT
The DNA here is from genome assembly GCA_052326545.1 of Dehalococcoidales bacterium. Lineage (GTDB taxonomy): Bacteria > Chloroflexota > Dehalococcoidia > Dehalococcoidales > Fen-1064 > Fen-1064. The sequence goes on along the minus strand of JBKQML010000003.1, from coordinate 13,615 downwards.
ATCAAGATGCTGATTTTACAGCAATCCAACCCTATCATGACACATCCGGATGTCAACACAAATATCAGAGCATTTAAGAAACTTGAGTTTAGTGTGGTATTTTCTTACCACCTTGATAACCCTAGCGCCAGATATGCTGATATCATTCTACCGCAAATGCATAGAGCTTTTGAGGGTAGAGACTTTCCGATCAAGGGAATGCGCTCGCCTGACTTGTTTAGCCGGGAAACCACGAACCTGAATGGAAATTACTTCTTATTTAAACAGAAGTGCGTCGATCCGCCGGGTGAAGTTAAACCGCGCGGATGGTTCTGGGTGCAAATAGCGAAGCGGTTGAATATTGCAGATCAGTGTTGCCCCCGTCTGGCTAATGTCCCCGATGACAAGTGGGATGAGACTATCGATAACCTGCATCGCGAAGCTTACGAGAAATGGGTACAAAGGAAAGAAATTGTCCCGCTAAACCCACCGTGTTGGGAGGAGTTTCAAAAGAAACCGGTCTTTCGTTGGGAAGTTCAGGAGCCGTATTATACCTATAAAAATGATATTGAACGTGGAGAGAATCCGTTTCAAGGAACGGATTCGGGCAAGATAGAATTTTATTCACCGGAATTGGCCGCAAGTTCAGAAACTGCGGGGCCTAATAATAAAGTAAGTACCAAATCAACCGCAGTGAGGACTCATGCTGTAAATGGACGGTATGGCGGCGGTAATCTGCCTCCGATGGCAAAGATGATAAAGGGAGGCAGGGCTACTTATTTCAGCAAGGAGGTTGAAAAGTACCCGCTATTGATGTCGTCTCCACACGGACTTTTTCGTATCCATTCACTGTTGGACAATCAGCCTTTGCTATCTGAAGACTGCTACCGTCATGCTGTCTGGATTAGTGTCGCTGAGGCCAAAGTCAGGGGAATAAAAGATAACGATCCGGTCAGGGTTTTTGACGACCAGGCAGAAATAATTATGCCGGCCTATGTGACCTCTAAAGTCGTCCCCGGTACTGTCAATATCTTTCACGGCGGCTGGTACACACCGGGCGCAACCAGGACCGCATTGATGCCGGAAGGAATAGACACCAGGGGTGCGCCGAACCTGATGACACATTACGACGAGCATTTGCCGGATACCATCCTCGACCATCAACCGTGCAAAGCACTTGTTCAAATTGAAAAGTGGGAGGGTGTGCAATGACACAATACGCTTTCTTCTTCGACCAGAGCCGGTGCACCGGCTGCCGCGATTGTACGGTGGCCTGTAAAAACTGGCACCAGTTGCCGCCGGGACCGCTCAAATACCTGAAGGTATACGAATACGAGAAAGGCAGCTTCCCGCAGGTGCGTATCCATTTTCAATGGGTACCCTGTTACCACTGTGAAAAACCGGCCTGCATGGATGCCTGTGCGGTCGAAGCTATCATCAAAGAACCAAAATACGGCGCGGTGTTGATTGACAGTGATAAATGCACCGGATGCCGCAACTGTTATGAAGAATGTCCTTACGGCGCACCTGTGTTCGAAGGGGACGAAATTGGTGACATTGCGCAAAAGTGCGACATGTGTATCGACCGGTTGGAAGCAGGGGATTTACCGATTTGCGTGGGAGCCTGCTCGGCGCGGGCGCTTGATTTCGGGCTGCTGAGCGAAATGCAGGCCAGATATGGAACATTACGGGACCTGGAAGACCTGCCCAATAGCAAGATCACTAGCCCCGCCGTCGTGTTTAAACCACATGCCGTAAAGCAGCCGATCATTCCTTACAATGCCGAAAGGGCTTTGGAACTGATGATGCGGCGAGACCCACTGCCCCCGGTATTCAACAAAATCTCGGATGTTACGGAGATTCCGGAAGGGACGGTGGGAAGGGATAAACTCGTCATCAAGCAAAAAACAGCGGAAGAATTGATGCGTTATACCAGGTGCGATGAAGGCTAACACATATTTGGATACTAACCGCTTAGTCAGAGAGTGCAAAAATAATGGAAGTCACCGGAATTATTCTAGCCGGCGGTAAGAGCCTCAGGTTCGGCAGAAATAAAGCTGTAGAAGTAATAGCAGGAAAGACTCTTCTTGAAAGGGTTGTTAAGCATCTGTCGGTAATTACCCATGAAATTATTCTGGTCACAAATGAAGATAGTAAGCTATTTGGGGAATTTAATTTTATCGATGTGGTTAGCGATATCTATCCGGCAAAAGGCCCGCTCGGCGGCATTTACACGGGCCTCAGTTCCTCCCATTCTAGTGCTAATATCGTAGTTGCCTGTGACATGCCCTTTCTCAATACAGAATTGTTGGAGCATATGGTAAAAAATTTTCCCGGTTTTGATGCAGTAATTCCCCGATGGCCGAATAATCAGATCGAACCTTTACACGGTGTATACTCAATTGACTGTGTACCGGTAATGAAAAAACATCTGGAAAACAATCAACTGAGCATCTCAGACTGTCTTAAAGAGATGCATGTTCTCTATTTTGAAAAAGAAGAATTCAGTAAGTTTGACCCGGAGTTTCTATCTTTCTTTAATATCAATAGTCAGGCCGATATTGAACTTTTTAAACAGATAGAGGCCGGAAAACAGATAGAATAAGTCTATCTAGAGAGATTCGAACTTCGTGAAACAAGGTAAAGAATGAAAAAGGACTGGATATCTCTGGTGCTCTGATGTTGCTTTAGGACTTCTCGTTAATAAATATCCGGTTATATAAATCCTCGCCGTAGCTCGTTTGTAAGGGCTCGCCGGCAGTTAATTTATAGGTTCGAGTTCCATCCGCTTCTCTATCAGCTCGCAGGAAAATTGAATTTTCCATTTTTTTGTTATATAAACCATGAGCAAATTCATACTGATGTGTTACAAAGAACACTTTGATGCCTTTTTCCACCAGCCCGGTGGTTATCTGACGGGCAATTTCGGAGCCTTCTCTTTCGTTGGTCGCTGCAAAAGATTCATTGAATAGGACCAGGGAATTTAGCGTTAACCGGTCAACAATTTCACTCGTTCTTTTAAGTTCTTCATCCAGTTTACCGCTTTCCATCGTAATATCTTCTTCCCTTTTAAAGTGCGTGAAAAGGCCGTCGCAGACATTGGCTCTGAAAGTTTCAGCCGGTGTAAACATCCCGCACTGCATCATCATTTGCGCCAGACCGATACTGCGCAAGAAAGTGGATTTGCCTCCCTGGTTGGCGCCCGTAATTACCACCAGGTCTTTCTTGTCAGCATTCACTTCGTTGCTGACAACCTTTTTTTTCATCGTTAAGGCCAGGCAGATATCATATAACCCGCTAAACGCATGTTGCCGCTCGTCAACTGCCGCCGGCTCGGGAAAAGATACGGGTTCCCCGATTTTTACCAATTGCTCATGTAAATTCAAACAACCAATGTAAAAACCCAACTCGAAACGCAGCATATTAAAGAAACTATCGATATGGTCTGCCGATTGGGCAACGGAATTGACCGCCGATTTAATGCCTTTGTTTCTCAATTCCTCCAGAGCTTTACTGCCGCCCTCATCGCGTGTTTCAATCCGAAAAGTATAAACCGGTGATTTTTTGGTAAAAATCCGCTGCATTAAATTCTGTTTTTTATCAAGCGGCTTTCGCAGAATATAGTTGGTACCTTCATTGCCTTTTCCCAGTTCAACGCCAATCAGAATTCCGTGGTGGAATTCAAGCCTCCTCAGATGATTTTGGATCACGGCAAAATAGGGGGCATCAAGTTCTTTTTTTATCATCGCGAATAATGTTTTGAAACCCTCGGACTCAAATTTGTCGGCGTGCTCATCGGCCATGGCCCGCAGCTGTTTAAGACTGCCCACGAACATTTGCAATGCGCCTACAGAAACGGACATGACATACGCCGGATTGCTGTTTTCCAGGAGCCAGCCCCAATGGTTTTTTTGTTTGGTTTCCATTGCATCCGCTGCAATATTGTAAAGATTCCTGACAATAACCGGGTTCTTCAAACAGTCCTTGAGAATACTTTGGCGGTAGAGTATTGAGTCCTGTCTATCATTCAAACCGGAAAAAATAACTTTCTTAGCTGCATCCTGCAGGAAATAGTCACCGCGCGCCATGGCAATGAATAGAGTGTCCAGTTCCAGGTCCTGTGTCAGCTCCGGCTCATTCCATGGCAATTCCTGCTGCACGTCAAAATCACGTTCTTTGTACATCAGAAAAACCTTCATGATTTGATGCGCTCCTGTAATGATTTGTACGTCAGGTGATGCTTTTCGGCAATGGCTATCGCGTAGGAAAGTCCGTCAGCCGGCTTTCTGATGACTTTGAAAGTGCTCAATGCCGGATTTTCCGGGACTATCGTGCTGACCATGCTGACGGTTTTCTCACTGTATGAAGACAGCTCTTCAACAAATGTGACCCAAACACATAACAAATCTAATTCGATTATTTTCTCGATTACTTTTTTACTCAGATAGATTGCATCCTGTAAAGTTGTGGAAGTAAGAATTTCATTGATGATGACAATACTGTTGGGTGTAGCCTGATTCATGATTTGGTGAATTCTTACCAGGTCGTCCTGTAATTTACCGCGGAGGTCTTTAATATCTTCCATCTTCTCAAAGTGTGTAAAGAGTTTATCAAACAGAAAGAGTCGGGCTTCACTGCCCGGGACAGGACAACCCAGACTGGCCAGATAATGCAATTGTCCGAACATCCTGGCGAAGGTGGTTTTACCACCCTGGTTCGGACCCGAGACGACAAATATACGTTCCTTGCCTTTCAAATAAAAATCATTGCAGACAATGGACGAGCCTTCGGCAATGAGTTTGTTCGCCAGGGCCAGATCAAATCCTTCATTATCAAAAATTTCCTTCCGTATAGCAGAAATTTGTGGATAACAGAAATTCAATCCGGCCGGTTTGAATTTTGAGATAAATTCCAGGTAGGCGACGTAGAATTGTATTTCACGATCGAAAACGCTGATGGTATCATTTAAAAAATGACTGTGCTGCTCATAAAAATCATCTAAACCCGCAAAAATCACGGGATATAATTTGGCGACGAAATCCAAAATCCGCGCTTCCACATCGTTTACGTCCGACCCTTCACGCAGTTTAGTCCGATAATCTTTCACGGTGCCCTGTTTGAATTTCTCGAATGTTTGTTCCACCTCAACGCTGAAATCGGTTTCTCCCTCATATTTACGAACTCTGACAGTAAGACCATTGATATGCAGGTTATATTTTACGGTAGATAAGTCTGTGTTAAGCTTTTGTGTTGCTGTCAGCAGTGAAGTAAAAACATCCGATTTGGCATAGTTCGTCAGGTATTCGCGGAAAGACAAAAAGCCGCGTGATTTTAAATCCAGCATTGACAAACCATTTACCAGGTTATTAATGGTCTCGCAATATAGCATTGCCGCCTCTAAAAACCAGCCTTCTTTAAAGTTTTTGTAGATTAACTTTTCAGACAGGGCAAGGTGCCGGCGTATTAAGACCATTTTCTCAGCAAACGATTTGATGCTCGCCATCAAAGTTTCATTTGCAAATTCCTGCATGATTTCATGACGGTATTGAATTGCGTCCTCACTATACAGGGGAGTGTAAAAAAATGGCTGCAGGTCATAGATATCCCTGTCAGCGGTGATGGTATCAATAATCTGATTAAGGTTTAAATCCACAAAAAAGGCGGGCGCTTTAGAAGATACTTCATTTGTGCTCTCACCGGTTTTGATAAACAGAATGCTTTCGAAGGTCATCAGTGAAACTGCCTCCGGCTGATAATACAGCCAACCTTTTTGCTTTTGTAACCTATAAAAAAGCCTCTACACGCATTACTGGTAAAGGCTATCATACCTCTAATCGGTTTTTCAGAATTTAATCCTCGTGCGAATTAACTGGTTCTATTACCCATAATAATACCAGAAACATGAATTTTTATAAAATAAAATAGAACAGGGGAAATATTGATATGCATCAGTTCTGCATCAAATCTCGAATCTGGTGTTATTTTATCCGTTTCAGCTCTATTGTGACCTCATTGCGACGGTCAAGACACCCCACTTCAATACTTTCTCTACCTGAGGGATAATTACCTCCCATTTGGAGCATCTGAATCGCGGGAAAAATATCGTGGTAGAAAAAACCGCATAGCCCGGCGGTATTACGGCAGCTTATCTCAAAGGAGTCTCCGGCTTTATGTCCGGCCTTACATGTCCCTTTTACTGACTTTACCGTTGCAATTACTTTGTATCTATCGGGTGTTGGTAATGCCATTTTGGTGTTCTCCTTAATTTATTATTTTTCAGTTTTGTTCCGGCACATATTTCTTTTCTATTTCCTGCCAGAACTCCTTATCCCCCGGCATGTTTGTCTTACCGCGGCCGGTTTTTCCCTCATCGGTGGTACCGCATAATGTGTTGTACGTCTCACGATACTCATTAATTAACAATTTTTTCACGACGATGGTTGGAGAATCGTCGGGAACCGATAACTTGGCGCCCATGTCCTCACAGTCTTTGGCGGTAATGTTTTTTAGCCCATTGCACCAGATCTTTACTTCCGGCGCGCCTATCGCCTTATATAATTGCGTCAGGGCTGCTTTATCTTTTCGCTCATATTTGGATTCCGGTGGTATTGCATGAGGGAGTATTACATCTACTCCTAATTTTGTACAGGCTTTTGCCCGTGCGATTACTTCTTCATCTCCCATTGTTGCTCCGGCGTCAATTCTGGCAATGATGATAAAATCTTTGTCCTCCTTGTCCCGCGCTTCCAGGACGGCACCCATTTTGCCTAAAAATTCATCCTTGGGCAGAACATCTACGAGGTTATGGGGAGCTCTGATCAGTTTAAGATGTTTCTGGTCATTTATGTAAACACCGGCTGCTCCTGCTCTGATGACTTCCTGTATTGTGCGGTATGAGGCCAATGCCCCACCCCATCCATCTTCTATCCCGACGATCAGAGGAATATTGACCGAGTGTGCGATGTATTTAGCGCAGTTTATTATCTCACTTGCGGTCGCTAAACCGAAGTTAGGCATTCCAAGTTGAGCATCTCCGGTTAAACCCGCAGCGATCAAAACTGCTTTGAATCCCGTTGCTTCGACGATTCTCGCGGATAAACAGTCATACGCCGGCGGTACAATCACTGCGCCTGGCTTTTCCAGTAACTTGCGAAGCATCGTTGTCTTTTTCACTTAACCACTCCTCTTTTGTTATTTATTACCGCTTTTGATATTTGGAGAATTCCTTCAGGATGATTTACCTTGGTCAACGAAAAATTTCGGATATTTTCTCAAAGTATAGTCCTCACTTTTGAATTAATCAATTGAAAAAACTGTCTTAGATCTCGCGACTTGAGAAAATACGTGACATATCGAAATACGCGCAATCTGTTATAATGCAAACTATTCCGGCTACAAAATTATGGATAATGGGAATGGAGTGATGTTATGAAGCAAATAATATTGACTGTTGCAATGGGGAAACGCTTGTTAGGGAAAGCTATGGCAGTGCATCCGGTAGTTACCAGCGCATTACGAAAAGGAATTGTGGTAATCGTCGCCGGTACCACCAATAGTTATGTTGCTGAAGAAATACTTGAGTCTATCGGCCAGAAAGGCAAATTTTCCCGCCGGCGATTTTTCCGCGGCATTTCGCTTCCGCCGCGTTACAAAACTACTGATGCCGGAAGGCTGGAAGGCGACAACGAATTTCCGGGTGATGTAGTTATCAGGGATGGTTTTTGGCAGGAAGGCAAGACAATCAACGATATAGCGGCAAGTTTAAATGAAGGTGATGTCATTATCAAGGGAGCCAATGCTCTTGATATCATCCGCAAACGGGCTGCCGTTTTAATCGGTAATGCACAGGGAGGCACCGCCATCGTTGCTTTATCTGTTGTTGTCGGACGCAGAGTCCGTCTGATAATACCGGTCGGACTGGAAAAACGGATTCCCGGTGATCTTGACGAGATTGCCAACAAGGTCAATGCGCCCGGTAATAAAGGTTCTCGTCTGTTGCCCGTACCGGGTGAAGTGGTGACCGAAATTGAGGCTTTAAAGTTATTAACCGGTGTGAAAGCGGAAATGATTGCCGCCGGTGGTGTCAGTGGTGCTGAAGGCGGTGTCTGGTTGAATATCGAAGGCACTCCCGAACAGATACAGAATGCTGAAAAAATTATTCAGGCCGTCGCTGCCGAACCGCCGTTTGTAATTTAGCCTGCAAAATAACCGAGGGGATTGGGAAAGAATTCTCTTTCCCAATCCCCTCGGGGTTAAAACAGATTTTACTGATGCTGCTGAGAAAATCCTTAACTGGTCTGCCTGGATAAGAATATTTGTATGCCCATTTGTGTAATCTGGTCCTGGACTTCTTCGATACTGTCGACATGTCCGTCCTCGTCATCAAGAATGTGCTCGAGGATTTCCCTGGTGGCATAATCTTTAGCATTACCGCATATCAGGATACCTTCATTATATCGTTTCACAGCATCAATCTCAGCCTCATGATCGTTAGCAAACATCTGCGGGATGTCCTTGCCGATGTGCATTTTTTCAAGCTCGCTGACGATAGGAATGCCTTCGAGAAAGATGATACGTCCGATGAGTTTTTCCGCGTGTGTCATCTCGACCTTAGCGCGTTTCTGAATTGCGTCATGAAGTTTAGTATAACCCCAGTTATCACACATTTCGGCGTGTACCATGTACTGGCTAACGACGGTAAGCTCGCGGCCCAGTAAAGAGTTAAGTATTTCGATGACTTTTTTATCCCCTTTCATATTTCCTCCTATCAATATTTATCTCTAATCCTCGTGTGACATTATTATAGCAGAAAGAGTTTGTGTTCTACCGGCAGAAATTCGAACTAATTTTTATGATGCGGTTTGAAGAAGCTAATTATGAAATCATAACCGGGATACGGACAAATCTTAAGAACGAGCTAAAGGTATTTTACTACGTCCTCTGCCATTTAATCTGGGCCGTCCGAAAAAACCCACCTCATCGATAACCCCTTGACAACAACAAAATGCGAAGTAAAATATAAATAGAAATTGATATAAAGCACACTTCGCTAAAACTAAGATAACATTCAGGAGAAACAGATGGAAGCATATTGTGTAAAATGCCGCTCTAAAAAAGAAATTAAAGATGCCAAAGCCATTACAATGAAAAATGGTAAACCCGCGACCCAGGGTGTTTGCGGCACTTGCGGCACGAAGATATTTCGTATTGGCAGTGCAAAATAGGTAATTATTAATTTACCTGAAATAGCAAGGTTTAAATAATTAATTAAATACTTTATTCCATCAGTGACGGTTTAAAACAGGTTGATGAATCTTGTTGGAAAGCTGATGTGGGATAGATTTTAATGTGCCTGTTAACCTCGATTAAGAACCGCCGATGGTCTTTGTGCCCGGCAGTCCCTTGATCGGGAAGGTACAGGCAGCAATTACCGGGAAGTTGCTGCGCATATCAGTCTAACACCGCTGTGTGGATTTATCTTTCAGGGACATGATTACAAGATATCCTACCGGGGCCAGGAGACCCCAGAGCGCGAAACCTGATGCACGATTTTTATCACGTGTCCACAGGTAGCACCCGATTGTTGCCATAGCCACGCCGATTATGGTGGCAACTGCGCCGTCAGGATGACCAAGTTCCATTGCCAGGTTGCCGCTGACAGTGAGGATTGCTCCAAACCATAGTAAAGCGAGTCTGTGTTTACTCTTCTTTTTCCCCATTTGATTCCCCTGCTCTTATTATTCCAATTATACCCTGATTCGTGATATTTACGAGTTGTGATAAAAGGCGGTGGATAAAACAAAAACCGGCGGGTTTTGTAACTTCTCCGCCGGTTTAAGACCTGTATTAATGTCTTTCTATTGGTTAGTGTGTCGTGGTGCTGGTCGTAGTCGTTGTAGTTGTAGTGTTACTCGGTGCAGGGGAATGTAAAACTTCCCAAATGCTGATTATCTTATTTTCCTGGTCCTGCGTAATTTTACCGTTTGCTACCGCTTTATCGAGGAACGTTTTAACATTACTCTCATCTTTGGCGCTTAACAAACGCTTTAAAACGACATTCTTGGCGAACTGTGCGTGATGGGCGGTCCAGAAATCTTTAATCTTGACAGCCTGGTCTGAAGTAATTTTACCGTCAGATACCGCTGTGGCAATATAAGCATCAACTTTTGATTCATCCTGAACCAGCAGCAAACGAATTAAAGCTCCCGGCTTATTGGCCGTTGTGATTTGTGCCGGAGGGGTAGGAGTCGTGCTGCCGTCCGCGAATACAGGAACGGCAACTGCAAGGGTTGCGATGACGGTTATTATCGCTACAACAATAATTAGTATTTTTTTCTTAGACATATTTATCATCTCCTTATATCATTAACAATATACCACTTTTGTAATCTGAGTATTAAGTATCTGTAAAAACTAAGTAAAATATGGTCTGGTAGATGTTGATTCACCAACGTAAAAAAGAATATAATTTTATACATCAGTTTAGCGTTACTAGAAACCAGCCTTCAGTTCGCTAGCGTTGCGGAATTCGAATCAGTAATCACAATGATGTTTGAGTGGTTCTATTACGTAAAAACAGGGAAAAATATCAGGAGGTTATCACGATGAAATTGGGATGCAATTCAGTAATATTCAGCCAATTGGACTTATACGGCGCTCTCCAGCATATCGCCTGGGCTGGATTCAGCGGAGCCGAGTTGTGCCATCAGCAGGGATGGGGCATGCATGTCGAATTAAATACCAAAAAATCATATATCGATGAAGTGAAGTGGATCGCAAAGAAACATCAACTGGAGTTGTATGCAATCCATGCCGGTTTCGAAGGCAAGACCGATGCTGAAAGAATTGTCTTGATGACGCAGGTATTTGATGTGGCCTCCAAGCTGGAAATTCCGGTAGTATCCATCCGGGCTTTCGGCAAGGCCAACGATAAAGAGGCAACCAAACAGTAATTTAAATATCTGCGGGAAATAAATAAGCGGGCGGAAGCCCGCGGCGTCAAACTTTCGATTAAACCGCATCAGGGTGCTTCGGTTTACAATATGGCATCAGCTCTCCAGATGGTGAATGAGATTGATTCCCCCAGCCTGGGAGTAGGTTTTGACCCGCTCCATTTGACCAGGGGCGGCGACGACCCGGCGGAAGTAGTCTTAAAGCTCGGCAAAAAAATCGCTCATGCCCAATTCCACGATTGTCCTACTCCTCTGACTCCCGAACAAATTAAAAAACGAAAAGGGCCGCCGTCTCACGATTCTCCGGAGCAACAAACACCGGGAAGAAGCGACATTAACTGGCTTCAAATTCTGCAAAATTTCAAGGATATCGGCTATCAGGGAGCAATGGATGTACACATTATCGGCACTGCCACGTATCCTATCTCCAGGGCGATGGGAAGGGCGGCCGAGGCCAGAGGCTATCTGCACCGGTGCTTGCAGGAATTAAAATAAAACGGTAATCGACCGTTCTAGAGTAACAACCAAGGAGACAACCTTTAATGACAGAGATTAAGCGTTTATTTATGGTGGATGGGAAGCCATTTTTCCCCATTGGTGCCGAGTTTCTATGTCAGACGGGTTACAGCGCCCGTGATGAAGCCGAGATCGAGGAGGCTTTTAAAGCGATTAAAACAGCGACCGGCAATACCGGAGAATTCCCCGTATTTTGGGACCAGGTTGAACCGGAAGAAGGCAAGTATGACTTTTCCAGCGTGGATACACTGATTTCCATTGCCCGAAGATACGGAGTTAAGTTAATACTGGTATGGTTTGCCACCTGGAAGAACGGCACGATGGACTTCGCACCGGCGTGGGTAAAGACCAATCCGCAGCGCTTCAATAGGGAGAAAGCTATCGACGGCAAAGATATCTGGGTGCTTTCCTCGCATTGTCCGGCGACGCTTGAAGCCGATAAAAAAGTTTTTACTGCTCTCTGTAAACACTTGAAGGCCAAAGATGCGGCAGCGCATACCGTGATTGGTCTCCAGGTCGAGAACGAGCCGAATATTACCGAGCAGGACCATGATTATGCCCCCGAAGCTATGGCGGTATTCAACGGCCCCGTACCCGCTCAGTTAGTATCCGCGATGAAAGCAGCCGGAAAGGGGGATGTCTACGATGTATGGCAACAGGCCGGTGGGAAAGAATCCGGTACATGGCCTGAGTTATTCGGTCAGGCAGCCGGTAAAATCTCTCACACCTGGGGTCTAGCTACCTGCATTAATGCAATTGCTAAGGCTGGAAAGGCGGTTTATAATCTACCGATGATAATTAATATCGCCGGCCCCGGACAGGAATCTAAAGTACTGGATATCTGGAAGTGGTTTACACCGGATGTGGACATGATCGGGCCGGACCTTTATAGTCGCGATGCCAGGGAATATAACCTCGTCGCCTCAAAATATTCCCGTGACGACAACCCGCTTTTTGTGCCGGAATCTTTCGGCAGCCCAAATCTGCTCTACGGTATTGCTGTTCACAATAGTATCGGTCAATTTTTTGGATATTTACATATGAACCGTGTCTACGGGGATACGATGGTTATTCCCGAGAGCCTGGTAAAGATTAACCTGATTAAGTGCGTAGTGTCAGTGATGCCGCTCGTACTCAAATACCAGGGTACAGGCAAAATCAATGCCGTGATACAACCGGAGAATGAAGAAGTCCAGAGATTTGATTTTGACGGATATACGGGGATTGTCGAATTCGGTGATTGGAGACCGTCATATGTATCCCGGAATCCACCTGATAATAGTCGCGGCGCTGGTTTGATAATACAGCCAAACAGGAATGAGTTTTATATTGCCGGCAACAATTGCCGTCTTCACATTAATGCCAAGCCGCCTTACGACAAAGTGCAGGCGCCGAAAGTTACTGCCCGATGGCCATATGGCATTGGTGTGGGATATACGCTCAGTATCGAAGAAGGCCATTTTAATACTAACGGCGAATTTGTTGCCGACCGGCGGCGTAACGGCGACGAAACGTATCATGGCGCGTGGGTGGAACCCAATATTGGTGTGGTGCGTGTCATCATGTGCGATTGCTAAGTCAGTTGATTTTATCTGTAAGTCAACTGACTATGATGACGGCGAGATAGTGAAATGAAGAACTACCAGCGCACCCCATTCGTCTCCACCAACGACAGTATAAACCCCGGGGGCAAAGTTGGTTAACGTTTCAGTCTGGCTGCCGGTCCAGTAACCTGTCGGCTGAATTTCAGCATTCATTTTTTCAGTTAAAACCGGACTGGTATTGGACATTTGGGATACGGCCGCAGTATCGCTCGATGGTTGAAAAGCATAAGTACTGATTTGAGATAAAATCATGGGGCAGTGATATTCTGCATCAGTGTTATAAAGTTTCAGCGGCGTTACGGATGAAATATCACCTGAAGTATAGTATCCCTGAAAAACAGCTACTCCGAAAGGATAATTGAGCGTTCCGCAGGGGCTCACACTCAATCCCATTAAAGCCCATTCATCTGCGGTATGAACATTGTTTGTTTTTGTTAGTGTATTTGTCTCGTCAAGAACGATTGTAACGGTTTGACCCGGTTGATAAGTTATCTCATCAAGGAAGAGTGATAAGCTCAACCCGCTAATAGAATTAGTAGAAGCTGAATTGACGCCGTTTGGGTT
>JBKQML010000002.1:0-3986 GCA_052326545.1 Dehalococcoidales bacterium | reverse complement strand
AATGAGCGGACAGACTCCCATCTTTGGTGCGTACTGTCCAGCCGTTGCTATCAACTTTTGTTTCCCACCCGCCGATATTCACCATTGGTTCAATGGCGAGGGTCATCCCCTTTTTTAATACCGGCCCTGTTCCTCTCATCATGCCGAGCAGGGATTTGGTTGTATTCGGAATCTGGGGGTCTTCATGCATATCTCTGCCGATGCCGTGCCCGGTGTATTCCCGTACGACCGTATACCCGCGTGATTCGGCGTACTCTTCAATGGCGGCAGAAACATCGCCTAACCTGTTCCCTTTATATGCCTTTTTGATTCCGGCTTTTAGTGCCCCCTCCGTTGCTTCCATCAGTTTTTGGGCCGGCACGCTGACTTTGCCCACCGCAACCGTTCTGGCTGCATCCCCCTGAAATCCCTTATAAATCACACCGTAATCTATTGATACTATATCACCTTCCAGCAAGATTCTCTTGTCTGGTATTCCGTGCACTATTTCTTCATTGACCGATACACACACACTTGCCGGATAACCCCGGTACCCTTTAAACGAAGGAATTGCCCCAAACCGCCTCGGTTCTTTTTCAGCAATAGCATCCAATTCATCGGTCCGCATACCCGGTTTCACATTAGATGTCAGTATTTCCAATACTGTTGCTGTTATCCTGCCAGCCTCCCTCATTATTACGATTTCCGCATCAGTCTTAATAATAATGCCCATGTCTACCCTCGCCGGGTACTTTTCTTCCCAACGGCATTCAGTATGCGCTGTTTGATTTCATCCATACCGCCTTCACCGTTGACTTCTACGAGCTTACCGGTTTTGGAGTAATAATCAATCAAAGGCGCGGTTTGGGCAAAAAACACCTTCAATCTTTCTTTTATTGTTTCCGGTACATCATCCGAACGCTGGTAGAGTTCGCCGTTGCATTTGTCACATTTGCCTTTAACTTTAGGGGGTGAGGCAATCTCATGGTAAGGAGTCTGACATTGCCGGCAAATCCAGCGGCCACCAAGCCTTTTTAATAGCTCTTCTTCCGAGACTTTAATATATACCACTTTATCGATGGCCTTCGACTGTTCAGCCATCGCTTTATCCAAAGCCTGCGCCTGTGCTAAATTGCGGGGGAAACCATCAAAGATAACACCTTTGACACAATCAGGCGCGGAAATTCTTTCCTGCACCATTTTAATAGTAATCTCATCCGGCACCAGCATGCCTTTCTCCATATAGGTTTTGGCTTCCAGTGCCAGTTTGGTTCCTTTCTTCTGCGCTTCTCGAAACATATCGCCGGTGGCAATGTGGGCGAGCTTTAATTCTTTCGCTACTTCTGCCGCCTGTGTGCCTTTTCCTGCTCCCGGAGCTCCCAGAAATACTACGTACATTTAAAAATCTCCTACTTGATAAACCCTTCATAGCGCCGCATGGTTAACTGTGCTTCCATCTGATTCATCGTGTCAAGCACCACACCAACAACAATGATTAAACCGACGCTGGACAATTGTACCGTCTGAATGTTGGTGGTAAATTTCGCAATAAACGGGATGATCGCCACAATCCCCAAAAATAGTGAACCTGCCAGTGTAATACGATTGATAACATTATTGAGAAACGATTCGGTGTTTTTCCCCGGCCTGATTCCAGGGATAAACCCACCCTGTTTCTGTAAAGTACCGGGCAAATCCTGCTGCTGGAAAATAACCATCGTATAGAAGAAAGAAGCCAGAATCGTCAGCAGGAAATATAATAGCCAGTAAACAATACCTAATGGTAAGGAGGTATTGGGGCTAAAAATATTGTAAATCGCATTTGCAATATTAGGGGGTGCCGGGGCCTTGGTCATAAAGAAATTAGCGACCATGCTGGGGAATACAACCAGGGACATTGAGAAGATTAACGGTATCATGCCTGCTGCATTTACTTTAAGCGGGATATGAGTGCCGCCGGTCTGACGGTACATCCGTCCTCCCCGGAAGGAGGTACGGGCATATTGCACCGGGATACGCCGGTGTGCTTCATTGAAAAGAACGATAAATACAAGACTCGCCAAAAGAATAAGCGCGAAAATTGTCACACCAATTTTGTTCGTATCCCAGGCTAAGCCCAAGTCACCTAACATCGAGGGATATCCGCAAACAATACCGGCAAAAATTATAATCGAGATACCGTTACCGATACCGTATTCGGTGATCAATTCACCTAACCAAACAAGAAAGGCTGTTCCCGCAACCAAACACATTATCATGGTCACCACGGATAAAGCACCGCTGTAATTAATCACCCCGTTATTATGCATCAGAACAATTTCACCCCAGCCGGATAGGGCAGCCAGAGGAATCATCAAGAGGTGACTGATACGATTAATTTTATTCTGGCCGGCTTCTCCCTCTGTAGACAACCTCTGTAACGCAGGAATAACCGGTTGCATCAGTTGAATGATAATCGTGGAGGTAATATAGGGATAAACACCCATTGCCACGATGCTGAAGTTCTTCAACGCACCACCGCTAAACATATCCAGCATACCCAGTAAGGCATTACTGCTGAACATTGTTTTCAAAGTGGTCGGATCTACTCCGGGTAATGGAACATGGGCAATGAACCGAAACGCCACCAACATTGCAAAAGTAAGCAAAATGCGCCGCCGTAAATCCGGCATGCGGAAAGCATCCATTATTGCCTGAACTAGCTTTGGCCTAGTCTGCCGAGGCTTCATCACTAAACTCCTCGACTGTACCACCTGCTGCTTCGATTTTAGCCTTGGCACCAGCCGTAAATTTATCTGCTTTCACAGTTAAGGGGCGATCGATTTCACCTGATCCGAGTATTTTAACCGGTTTCTGTCCGGTTTTTACTAAACCGAGCTCTAACAAAGAAATAATATCAACCACGGTTCCGGATTCGAAAACGTTTAGCTGAGCGACATTGACGACATCATAATCGGTCTTAAAAATATTAGTAAAACCGCGCTGACTGGGCAACCGCTTAATAATAGGTAATTGGCCACCTTCAAAACCGGGTTTCATCCTGAATCCGGCGCGGCCTTTTTGTCCTTTACAACCCCGTCCGGAAAAACTTCCTTTTCGGCTTCCGTCACCACGCCCGACTCTTTTCTTGCTTTTACGAGAGCCGGGTGCAGGAGAAAGTGTATCCAGTCTTATCAACTTGCTTCCTCCACTTTCACTAAATGTCTTACTTTATTAATCATTCCTCTTATTGCCAGAGAATCCTCATGTACAACGCTCTCATGCAGACGATGAAACCCCAGAGCCTTCAGAGTGCGCTTCTGATCCTCTTCATAACCGATGCCACTTTTAACTAAGGTGATGCATAATTTAGCCACTGGTTACTACCTCCCCGGTTTGCGGTACCGCCGGTTTTCTTTTGGCAATTGTTTCTGCCGGGTTTTTGAGTCGACTCAGCGCAAGAACTGTAGCACGGGCAACATTGGTTTTATTGGAGGTACCTAAGGATTTGGTTAAAATGTCCTTGACGCCGGATAATTCAAGTACCGCGCGCATACTGCCGCCGGCAATAATTCCGGTTCCTGGTGCCGCAGGTTTCAGCATGATTCTTGCTGAACCCATTTTTAGCTCTATTTCATGTGGAATAGTTGAACCTTCCATACATATCGAAATAATATTTTTACGGGCGTCAGCGTTAGCTTTATTTATCGCGACCGGCACCTCGTTTGCTTTGCCAAGTCCGACGCCCACATGACCGACACCATCACCGGTAACTACCAGTGCACTGAAGCTCATGCGTTTGCCGCCTTTTACTACTTTGGCAACACGATTTACATAAATTAATTTATCGGTTAGTGCCAGTTCAGCCGGGTCTATCTTATTGATTAGCGCCATACTTATCTATCCTTATCTTCTTTTAGAATTTCAATCCCTGCTCTCGAACGGCTTCAGCCAGAGCTTTAACTCTACCATGATATTTAAATCCACCGCGGTCGAAAGCGACCATGGTGACACCCTTTTCTTTCGCC
>JBKQML010000001.1:0-8840 GCA_052326545.1 Dehalococcoidales bacterium | reverse complement strand
CAGTAAAGAAAATATTTTTCTTGCATTTGATGTAAATAATTTGTATTTAGGTTCAGGGTTTGTATTTCCTTATTTTAATTATGAGGCAACCTATGAACATCCGTTTAACATTTTCATTGATGTAAATGTTCCTTCTAATGATCAAGAAGTAAAAGATGCAATTTTCGATAAGCTGATAATCCGGGCTGAAGCTATCAGGAAAGATAATAAAATAAAAGTTAATTCAAGAGTATACGGTGGCGCTTTGTCACATGATAGAGATAAAATTTCGTATTTGGTATCAAAGGGATTCATTGCAGATGAGGGAACATATTTATATGAGAAAAAGTTATCTATTTCTGAACGTTCATCAAAAAGTATTGATGGCGTAGCGTTTAAAGAATTTGAGATGGAGTTAGAAAAAGATAAAAGTAACTATATTCAAATTCATAATCAAATCTCCTCAAGGAAGATTGATATGATAATGCTGGCCGCATACATAAGTAATAACTTGTGGACTAATTTTACAGCTTTTCATGATGATAAATTAATTGGAAACGTCATGATTTATGAAAAAGTTGAAGATGGGACAAAAAGACGTATAGGACATGTTGAATTTCTATTTGTATTAAATGAATTTCGTGTTAAAGGGATAGCTACACAACTCATGCAAATGGCGTTTGAGTATTTTTTATCAAATAATATTAATATTAGCCAATTGGAAGTATGGAATATTAATAAACGTGCCGTATCGTTATATCAGACTTTAGGATATCGATTTTTCAAAGAAACAGAAACATATCCTGGTATTAATTACTATTGCGAATAAGTTTACCATGTTTATTGATTTAGAGACTCACCAATGTACGAACATCGGCATCACTGTTAAATTCTGCGTAAACTTAAAAGATGGTGTTTGGAGAGAATTTGTGTCTCTAATTCCAATATAACCATCACGGTTAAAGGATATCGGGATATTTGTTCTTTTTATTATCAAACCATCATCTTACTGAAATAGTTTTACTATTCTTTCATTTCTGCTATGATGAATATCAATATATTATGATATTGATATTCATTACTTAAATAAAACCTATATGATCCGAAAATTATAAAATTTGATTTAGCGGTTTCGATTGATAAAGAGGGAAGTAAAACTTTGAAAAAATTGTTTATCCTGTTCATCGTCCTGATTCTCTACG
This sequence comes from Dehalococcoidales bacterium, assembly GCA_052326545.1. Classification (GTDB taxonomy): domain Bacteria; phylum Chloroflexota; class Dehalococcoidia; order Dehalococcoidales; family Fen-1064; genus Fen-1064. Next base: position 7,659 of record JBKQML010000001.1, on the reverse strand, counting down.
CCTCCACTATCGTTGGCTGTTCTTCTTCAGGTAATATAACCTCAACCTGGAAATCTCAGAAGGATCCTGCGTCTTCTCAATCCCCGCTTTTCTCCGTCTGGGGGTTTTCTTCGTCCAATGTTTTCGCCGTGGGCGATCAAGGCACTATCCTGCATTATAATGGCACGGTATGGAGTAATATGACCAGTGGCACGACTAATGACCTTCTCGGAATTTGGGGTAGTTCTTCGTCCAATGTTTTCGCCGTGGGCGATCAAGGCACTATCCTGCATTACAATGGCAAGGGATGGAGTAACATGACCAGTGGCACGACTAATGACCTTCTCGGAATTTGGGGGAGTTCTTCATCTGATGTTTTCGCCGTAGGTGATCAAGGCATACTGCATTACGATGGCACCTCGTGGAGTAATATGACCGGCAGCACAACTGATGAACTTGTCGCAGTTTGGGGTAGTTCCCCGTCTGATGTTTTCGCCGTCGGATTTGGCGGCCTTATTATGCATTATGATGGCAGTGCATGGAGCACTATGACTAGCAACCCGTTGAAAATTTATGAGCACGTTTGGGGCAGTTCCCCGTATGACGTTTTCGCCGTCGGATTTGACGGTACGATCATGCATTACGACGGCAATGTTTGGAGTAATATCGCAAGCGGCACATCCAATCCTCTTGGGGGTGTCTGGCAGTTCCTCATCTGATATTTTCGTAGTAGGTAGTGGCGGCATCATCCTGCATTATGATGGCAATGCCTGGAGTATTATGACTAGCGGCACAACCGATATTCTTGTGGGTGTCTGGGGCAGTTCTCAATCTGAAGTTTTCGCCGTCGGATATAACGGCACCATCTTACATTACTAGAATAAATAAGAACATACCAAAAACTTTATTTCTTTTTTATTATAATTATTACCTATTAATAGAAAAGATAATAGGTATCACATAGCTATACCTATGGCTGGATAGACATCGGGATGATTGTTCAAAGGTAGACATGTTATATATGATTATTTAATCCCATTTTCGTTTTCGCTGTGGAACGGTCGGTGGAGTACGATATTCCACCCTGCAATGGCAGATACGCCGATAACCCAAATCAAATTGACAACACACTGCGCAAGCTACTATAATCGAAACAATATACCGCTATGATTGTTCATCCGGCACCCGCCGGTTTAAACACAGATTGATTCGTTGAAATTTTCATATATCTACTTCGTAAAAGGAGATTATGCGATGAAAACAAGAAAACTCGGTTCCACTCCCCTCAATCTTTCAGTTGTCGGCCTCGGCACCTGGCCTTTCTCCAACACCGACCATTTCGGCTGGGGACCGCAGAGTGATAAGGACACGATTGAGACGGTCCACCGCGCCATGGATTTGGGGATTAACTGGATCGATGAAGCGCCGATTTACGGTCAGGGCCAGTCCGAAATAAACCTGGGGAAAGCGCTTAAAGGACTATCAAAAAAGCCGATTATCGCCACCAAGGCTTTGTTTATGTGGAAACCGGATACCACGCCGTTAATGCGCCTCGATCGTGAAAACGTGCGCCGGCAGTGCGAAATGAGCATGAAAAGAATGGGCATCGATTTTATCGATATGTACATGATTCACTGGCCTTTCTGTGCTGATTATCTTGAAGAGGGCTGGGAAACCCTGGCGGAACTGGTCAAAGAAGGGAAAGTAGGCTATATCGGCGTCTCCAATTTCTCCGCGGAACAAATGGAAAAACTCAAACCCATCCATCCGGTGGCCTTCCTGGAGCCGCCTTACAGCATGCTGGAACGCGGCGCGGAAACCGGATTACTGGAATATTGCGGGAAAAACAATATCGGCGTCATCACCTACAGTTCCTTACAACAGGGACTATTGACCAACACCCCTCCCGATATCAATAAATTAACGCCCAAAGATGTGCGGCGTACCAGTCCCCATTATAAGGAGCCGGAGTACAGTCTCAATCTGAAGCTGAGCGCAGAATTACTTGCTTTCGCTAAAAAGTCCGGCCATACCGTCGCACAATTAGGTATCGCCTGGAACCTGAGACGGCCGGAGTTAACCTCGGCCATCACCGGACCCAGAACTCCCGCTGAGATTGAAGACAGCAGTAAAGGCGCAGATTGGCAATTGACGCAGGAAGATATCGCTGAAGTCGAAAAGATGCTGGCCAACCGGGTGGCAACACTGAAGCAATACCGGACGAATCTGATGGCACTGTCGCTTTAAAAGATACCGTGAAATGATACCAGAAATAACGCCGGAACCACTGCAGGAACCGCTGCAGGAACCGAAACAGGAAATCATCCCGGAAATAATTCCGGAGGTGAAACCCGGGAGCCGCTGGCAGCGTTTTCTGCACTGGGAGTTCCTGGGACTGGCTATTATTGTCCTGACGACTTTGATTTTCCACGTTATTGCGATCGACCGTCCCCCGACGATTGTCTGGGATGAGGTCTGGTACGTCGGGGATGCCCGGTCGATTTTCAGCGGCAACGGAGATTTGCGCCCCGAACATCCGCCTCTCTCCAAGCTCTTTGTTGTGGCGGGAGACTATATCTTCAACGGATTTAAAACCCCGGAAAAAGATACCGGCGCAAAAACGACTGTCTATCTCGCTAATGAAAACACGAACGATACCGTGATACAGGTGCCTCAAGCCTCCCAATTCACAGTCGGACAGACGATTTTAATCAACGCCGAGCAGATGGATATCACCGGCGTCGATATTGCTACTAATGAAATTACCGTCAAACGCGGCGCCGGCGGCTCGACCGTCACTGGCCACGACCCGGGGCAAGAGATTTACGTCTTCACGGATAATGCTTTCGGGTGGCGTTTCTTTTCGATAATCTTCGGAACTTTCGGCATCATTATCTTTTACTTTATTTGCCGCAAACTGAAATTCTCCTGGAAAGCACAAATGCTGGCGACTTTCCTGTTCGCCTTTGAAGATATGACCTTCCTGCACTCCGGTCTGGCCCTGCTGGATGTTTATATGGTTACTTTTATGCTGGCGGCGGTTTTAGCCTATCTGGACGAAAAATACCTCTGGATGGGGATAATGGTTGCTCTTGCCGCCCTTTCTAAACCGGACGGCGTATTGATATTCATTGCCATTTTTCTGCATTGGGCGATATACCGTAAAGATAAATGGAAGGAATTCTCCTTCGGGATGGTCGCGGCGGCAGTTTCATTTGTGGTTTTGCTGGTGTTTTTCGATTTCTTCATTAAAGGCGTGATAGAAAACCCCATCACCCGGATCAATGCATTGATATCATCCACTATTGCCAATACATTTACGATTCCTAAACTGTCGATTTCCAGCCGGCCCTGGGCATGGCTATACCCGCAATTTATCAACCCTGATTACAACTCCCCCGTTATTTTATATAATTCTAACCCTCAGTATGTTTCGTTCATCAGCACCACAATACAGATTCTGATAATCCCGACCATCGGGTATATGATTTATAAGGTAATTAAAAAGAGCCAGGCCGCGGGGCTGGTTTTACTCTGGTTCCTGGCAACGTATCTGGTCTGGATACCGGTAACCCTGGTGACCAACCGGGTCACATTTGTATTCTATTTCCTGATGACCACACCCGCGATTTGTATCGGCATTGCGATGGCGATTTCGGACTGGTTAGACCATCTAAAAAAGAGACAGATCGAGCTGGACCGGTTAAGCACCGGGGTAGCATTATCCTACGGGGCAATCTGGCTGTACCTGTTGATTCATCTTGCGATTTTTATTGTCTTTAATCCGGTAATTCCCCCGATTATTACATCCTGGCCGCCGTTTTAGCTGGTGAGCTCAATATTTTAAAATATCCGTCGTGCAGCTTAAACTATGACGATATAACATGTATCAAGATAACAAAGAAACGAAAACCCCGCAGGCCAGACTGGAAGCCTATTTAAGGCTGCGGCGGCTGGCGCACGAAACCAAGCCGGTTAACGTCGGTGTCACCGATGTGACTGATCCCGCGGACGCGGCGGCGCCTTTCGGGGTACTGATGGACATCAGTTTACCGCAGGGCAACGCGACGATCGTGGCGTTTATCTCGGGAGATGCCAGCTTTTATACCAGCACCGGCGGGGGCGTTATCGGCGGCATCGGGCACGAAAGAGTCCGAAATGCCGCCCGTAAATTCGTCATTGGCGCAGCAAAATTCCTGGATAAAATGGAAATGACGACCTCCTATCCGCTGCCCGAGCCGGGCAAAGTGCGGTTCTACGTTCTGACGCCGTCAGACATTTATACGCACGAGGCTAACGAAGTCGATTTGCGAAAGAACGATTTTACACCATTATACGCCGCCGGACATCATTTACTGAACGCCCTCCTGGCAGCCGCCCAGCCGAAATAAATTAACCAATTCCCTTTCACGAAAAACAACAACGCCGTTTAGTTCTCTCGTCCTAACAGAGTGATGGTGGGAGGGTCTAAACCTGTAAACTCTTAACAAAACAAACCGGGCACATGGTGAACAAATAGCAAAGTTCAAGCTAAATTAGCATTCACGTGAAGCAAGGCCTGAGTTAGAGGGTGAGGTAGTAAGATGAGGAATATTGTATTTACAATGTAGTATAATTCACGGGAAGAACATCGTTTACAGGTTTGAAACATGGATAATGACGTTATCATCAACACCACAAATTTGACAAAATACTACGGCGTGCAGCTCGGCATCGAGGAAGTTTACCTGGAAGTTAAGCGGGGCGAGGTCTTCGGTTACCTCGGACCCAACGGCGCCGGTAAAACCACGACCATCCGCACTTTACTGGACTTTATCCGGCCGACCGGCGGCTCGGCGACTATTTTCGGCCTTGATGTCCGGCAGAGCAGCGTCGCCATCCACCGGCACGTCGGCTATCTAAACGGCGAACTGTCTCTCTACGACGATATGACCGGCGAAGATTTGCTGAAATACCTCGGTAACCTGCGCGGCGGCCTGGACTGGCAATACGTCAAAGAACTGGCGTCAAGGTTCCAGTGCGACCTGTCGCGGCGTATCCAGGGGCTTTCTCTGGGCAACAAACAGAAACTCGGCCTGCTGCAGGCCTTCATGCACAAACCGGAGCTGCTCATCCTCGATGAACCGACCAACGGCCTGGACCCGCTGATGCAGCACGAATTTTATGATTTACTCAGCGAAATGAAAAAAGAAGGCCGTACTATTTTTCTTTCCTCTCATATCCTGCCGGAAGTGGAAAAAGTCTGCGACCGGGTCGGCATTATCCGCCAGGGCAAACTGATTACCGTCGAGACCATCGAATCCCTGAAATCGCACTCCATCCGCCAACTGGAAATCCACTTTGCCGCGCCTGTTCCCAAAGATAAGTTTACGAACATCATGGGCGTGCGCGATATTGTGGTGCAGGATAATTTACTCACCTGTACCGTCATCGGCTCGCTGGACGCGCTGGTAAAAGCCGCCGCCCGTTTTGAGGTGGCCAATATTATCAGTCGCGAGCCGAGTCTGGAAGATATCTTCATGACCTACTACAACGGGGGTAAAAACAATGCTGCATAATATCTTTCTGAAAACCCTGCGCGACCAGCGGCGTTCGTTACTGATGTGGGGCTGTTATCTGATAGCCATTGGTGTTCTCATGGCGCTTTTTTATCCGACCATCAGCAAAATGACCGCTTTTAATCAGTATCTCAGTCAGCTCCCGGAGGGGATGAAAGAAATGTTCGGGACGGGGATAATAGACTATACCACGCCGGCCGGTTATTTCAGCACAGAACTGTTTTCCCTCATGGTGCCTTTGCTGCTGCTGGTTTTCGGCATTGGTTTCGGCGCCAATACCATTGCCGGCGAAGAGGAAAAAGGCACGCTCGGATTTTTGTTGACTAACCCGGTGCCGCGCTGGCGCGTCGCGGCGGACAAGTTTGCTGTTTTAGTGGTGAGCATGATTGCGCTGGGTTTCCTGTTCTGGGCCGGGCTGGCGGTCACTGCCTCCGCAATGAGCATCAATATCAGCATTTTGAAATTGGCCGAAGCGACACTCGGGGCCTGCGCCCTCGCCCTGGTTTTTGCCGCCCTCGCGTTTTTAGCAGGGTGTGTTAAGGGCAGCAAAGGCATGAGCATGGGCGTCGCCAGCGGGCTGGCGGTATTGACCTATTTATTGAATACGCTCGGCGGACTGGTCAACTGGCTGAAGAATTACCGTTTCCTTTCGCCGTTTTATCATTACATGGAACCGGATACATTGAATAACGGTCTTTCCCCGGTTCATCTTTTAGTGCTGCTGGGCCTGGTCGTCATATTCTTTGTATTCTCCCTTCCCGCTTTCATCCGCCGCGATATTGCCAGATGAAAAGTAGTTAGGACAAAACCCATTACGGGTCTAAATGACACATCTGAGGTTGTCTAAAAATAGACATTAGAAATTATTTTATGGATTCCCGATCAGGTCGGGAATGACAAACGGTTCTTTTCATTGTCATTGTCGGGCTTGACCCGACAATCCAGAGATTTCGGACAACGTCATGAAGGGAGAGTTTAGGGCAAAATCGAGTCCAGTTTGTTCTTAATCTGCTTCCAGACTTCATCCCAATTGTAATCCGGATTATCGATAATGTATGTTTTTAACGGTAACTTGTTAATCAGGTTTAATTCGATTTGCTTCCGTTTTTCAAAACCTTTGACCGCACCCTCGAATCCTTTCAAATGATGCTTCCGGCCGTAAGGCGAATTTTCTGTGTACAGTGTCATCTGCCGCAGCCAGTCTTTTTCTCCCTTTTCATTCACCCTGTCCTCCCCGAGTCGCCGGATGTGTTCGGAAATACCGGGCGCATTCAGGTAAAACATTACCGGCTTCAGTTTCTTTACTTTCTGAATTAGATTCAACATGTATTTTTCGATGCTGCTCTTGTCCAGTTTATAAAAATAAATCAATTCACACAGTTGATTTTGCAGATAAGCACATTCAAAAATGGTCAATTCATCAGACTTTTCCGCTTTCCCGGCGAAATTTTTCCAGCGCTTTAAAAATAACTCCGAAAAAACATCCAAACCTACCCTGCCGTTAAATACTTCATAACTTTCCAGCAACTTGCAGAATTCCGGGTCTTTTATCGATAATTTTGTGTAGGCGACGATTACATTGTTGTTTTCAAAATGCATATTTCCCCTCATCGCATCTTGATATTGAGGGTATAAGCTGATGATACTGTTATAATGTTCAAACGGGATGTAAGCACACCAGGCTAAATCGACCGGATGCAGCTGCCCTTCGGCGTAAACTTTTGTCTTTAATCCACGGGCAGACAGGTATTCCCCGGTTTTCTGCGCAATCGTTGATTTTCCGGAACCCGGTATCCCTTCTATAAGTATCAGCTTTGTTTCCATAACAATTCCCAACCTGTTCACTCTGTGATTGAAAACCGTAGGGGAGGGTTTTTAACCTTGAGTATTTCGACGAAATACTTTCAACAGCAGTTGAAATGTACTCCCGCCCTTGTCTTCCACACCATCGTTACAAGCCCGCCTCTGGTGGACGCGACAGTCTGAAATCTAACCGATAAGTTGCTGCCGCAGCTACTAAAAGACGATCATTTCGTATTTATTATTTATTTCGATTTCGATATTGTTTGGATTTTGTTTTTTGTAATTTGGATTTTTTTATACTTGATACTTGAATCTTGAT